>NCCO01000026.1 GCA_002279705.1 Allobosea sp. 12-68-7 | reverse complement strand
GACCCGCCACCGGATTCCCGAGGCGCCGCTCCAGGCCGGGCAGATCATGGTCTACCAGGTCCCGCAGCCGGAACCGCTGCGCAAGCTCGAGCCGCGCGAGGCCGAGACGCGGAAGATGCACGCCTGGGCCGAATACGGGCTGATGCAGGTGAAGCTCTACGAGAACATCGCCCGCTTCGGCGAGGTGACGACGACCTATGACTACCCGGTCATGATCAATGGCCGCTACATCATGGCGCCCTCGCCCATCCCCAAATTCGACAACCCGAAGATGCACATGTCGCCGGCGCTCCAGCTCTTCGGCGCCGGTCGCGAGAAGCGCATCTATGCGCTCCCGCCCCACACCAGCGTGCGCAGCCTCGATTTCGAGGACCACCCCTTCCGCATCCAGAGCTGGAATGAGCCCTGCGCGCTCTGCGCCGCGACCGACAGCTATCTCGACGAGGTCGTGATCGACGACCAGGGCAGCCGGATGTTCGTCTGCTCGGACAGCCACCATTGCGAAACGCGCCGCGCGGCCGGCCATCGCGGCGCGATGCTCGGCGATGCAGCGGCAAACGGACTTGTCGAGGCCTCTCCGTCATTGCGAGGAGGCGAAGCCGACGAAGCAATCCAGAGGCGGCAGCACGCTACGTCTGCTGGATTGCTTCGCTCCGCTCGCAATGACGGTGAGGAGACGCACTGATGACCCTCCACGTCTCTCCCCCCGACACCGCCTTCGAACCCGCCCCGCTGCTCTCCGCCGCCGGCGTCTCGCGTTTCTATGGCGAGCGCATCGGCTGTGAGGGCGTCTCCTTCGACCTCTGGCCGGGCGAGGTGCTCGGCATCGTCGGCGAATCCGGCTCCGGCAAATCGACCCTGCTGCGCTGCCTCGCCGGCATCGACCGTCCCGACGAGGGCGAGGTGCTGTTCCGCGGCGGGAGCGAACCGCTCGATATCTATTCGGTGCCCGAGCAGGAGCGGCGGCGGCTGATGCGCACCGCCTGGGGCATCGTCCACCAGAACCCGCGCGACGGCCTGCGGATGGACGTCTCGGCAGGCGGCAATGTCGGCGAACGGCTGATGGACCGCGGCGACCGCCACTACGGCCAGATCCGCGAGCGCGCGCTCGACTGGCTCGCGCGCGTCGAGATCGCCGGTGCGCGCATCGACGACCGGCCGCGCCAGTTCTCCGGCGGCATGCAGCAGCGCCTGCAGATCGCCCGGGTGCTCGTCTCGGAACCCCGCCTCGTTTTCATGGACGAGCCGACCGGCGGCCTCGACGTCTCCGTTCAGGCCCGCCTGCTCGACCTGCTGCGCGTGCTGGTGCGCGACCTCGGTCTCGCCGCCATCATCGTCACGCACGACCTCGCCGTGGCGCGGCTTCTCACCGACCGGCTGATGGTGATGAAGGACGGCCATGTCGTCGAGCAGGGCCTGACGGACCAGGTTCTCGACGACCCGCATCACGCCTACACACAGCTCCTCACCTCGGCGGTACTGACCGTATGAGCGGCTTCATCCAGCCCCAATGGTCGGGTTTCGGCCCTCAGGCCGTACAAAGCCCCGTCTCCGGCGAGGCGGACCGGCAGCCGAGCGCGCTGGATGTCGAACGGACCCTGCTGGGCCCGCCGGCCAAGGCCGCCCCGCCGCCGAACACCTCGACCACGGAACGCACGCCCGTCACGCCGGCGTCACCGCCACCCTCCAAGGCCTGATCCCATGACCACGATGATTCGCGTCGAGAACGTCACCAAGGCCTTCACCCTGCACAATCAGGGCGGCGTTCGGTTGCCCGTCTTCGACGACGTCAATTTCAGCGTCGAGGCCGGCGAGGCCCTCGTTCTCGCGGGCGCGTCCGGCGCCGGCAAGTCGAGCCTGCTGCGCATCCTCTACGGCAATTACCTGCCGAGCGCCGGCCATATCCATATCACCCATGCGGGCCGCCCCGTGGACATCGTCACCGCCGTTCCCCGCACGGTTCTGGACATCCGCCGCCGCACGCTCGGCTTCGTCTCGCAGTTCCTGCGCGTGATCCCGCGCGTCAGCGCGCTCGACATCGTGCGCGACCCGTTGCTGGCGCGCGGCGTCTCGCCGGATCAGGCGAGCGAACGGGCCAAGGCGATGCTGGCGCGCCTCAACCTGCCGGAGCGGCTCTGGGCTCTCGCGCCGGCGACCTTCTCCGGCGGCGAGCAGCAGCGCGTCAACATCGCGCGTTCCTTCGTTGACCCTTCCGCCATCATGCTGATCGACGAGCCGACCGCCTCTCTCGACGCCGCCAACCGCGACGTCGTGGTCGAACTGATCGCGGAAGCCCGTACTAATGGCTCCGCCATCGTCGGGATCTTTCACGATGAGGCCGTGCGCGAGAAGGTCGCGACGCGCTATCTCGACATCACCGCTTTCCGGAAGGCCGCCTGATGCAGACCGTTCTGACCAATGCCCGCCTGATCCTCGAGGACGAGATCGTCACGGGCACGATCGCCTTCGAGGACGGCGTCATCACGGCCGTCGACCAGGGCCTCTCCTCGCTGCCGGGCGCCGTCGATGCGGGCGGCGACTATGTCGCGCCCGGCCTCGTCGAAATGCACACCGACAACATGGAAAAGCACTTCATGCCGCGGCCCAAGGTCTTCTGGCCGAACGGGCTCGCCGCCGCGCTCGTCCATGACGCGCAGATGGCGGCGGCCGGCGTCACCACGGTCTATGACGCGATCTGCGCCGGCACGCCCTTCTCGGCCAAGGACTACCGCAAGGACATCTTCGCCGACGTGATGGCCTCGCTCGCCCAGGGCCAGGCGGAAGACGTCTTCCGCATCGACCACCGCATTCATATGCGCTGCGAGCTGACGAGCCCCGACCTGCTCAGGGACATCGAGCCCTATCAGGACGATGCGCTCGTGCAGTTGGTCTCGCTGATGGACCACACCCCGGGCCAGCGCCAGTGGCGCAACATCGAGCACCTGCGGACCTATGCCATCGGGAACGGCAAGAGCGAGGCGGAGTTCGAGGAGGACGTCGCCACCCGCCAGCAGGAGGGCGCCGCCAATGTCGGACGCAACTGGCAGGCGGTGGTCGCGCTGTTCAGCGCCCGCGGCATCCCGATCGCGACCCATGACGACACCACCGTCGAGCATGTCGAGGAGGGCCTCGCCTCGGGTGCGGTGATCTCGGAATTCCCGACCACGGTCGAGGCCGCCGCGGCCGCCAAGCAGCGCGGGCTCGCCACGATCGCCGGCGCGCCGAATGTCGTGCGCGGCGGCTCCCATTCCGGCGGCGTGTCCGTCTCCGAACTGGCGGAGAAAGGCCTGCTCGACGGCCTCTCCTCCGACTATGTGCCCGCCAGCCTGCTCCAGGCGGTGCTGAAGCTGCACAACGACCATGGGCTTGGCTTGCCCGACGCCGTGGGCATGGTCACCTGGAAGGTCGCCGACATCCTCGGCCTGAAGGATCGCGGCCATCTCAAGACCGGGCTGCGGGCCGATCTCGTCCGCTTCAGGGCGCTGGGACCCACGCCCGTGATCGCGGCCGTCTGGTCGAAGGGCGAGCGCGCGTTTTGAGCGGCCCGCGCTACGCTCTCTATTACGCGCCCGCAGTCGACAGCGCGCTGTGGCGCTTCGGCTGCGCGACGCTGGGCTACGACGCCTTCACGGGCGAGGAGATCGCCTTCGCTGTCCCGCCCGGCTGCGACGCGCAGCTCTGGCCGCAACGCACCGCAGAGCCACGCCGCTACGGCTTCCACGCGACCCTGAAGGCGCCTTTTGAACTGGCCAACGGCCGCAGCGAGGGTCAACTGCGGGCCTTCGCCCACCAGATTGCGATCGGCCGCAAGGCCGTGCCTCTGGCGGGCCTCAAAATCACCTCGCTCGGCCGCTTCGTCGCACTGACGCCGGCCGAGCCGAGCCTGGCGCTGCAGACACTGGCCTTTGACATCGTCCAGGCCTTCGAGCCGTTTCGCGCGCCGCTGACACAGGCCGATCGGGAGCGGCGCCTCGCCAGCCCGCTGACCCCGGCCGAGCGCGCCTATCTCGAAGCCTATGGCTACCCTTATGTCGGCGACGCCTTCCGCTTCCACATGACGCTGACCGGGGCGCTCCCGCCGGATGAGGCACCCGCCGTCGCGGCGGCCCTGGCCGAGGCCTATGCGCGCGCCGTCCCCGCGGGTCCGGTCGCCATCGACCGCCTCGCTTTGTTCCGGCAGGACGACCGAACCGGCCGCTTCCGCATCATCGACGCTTTCCCGCTCGGCCACTGACGACCGGGCCGGCGATCCCCAGAGGACGGAGACCCCCATGGCTGCCAAGAAGCTCGGGCTCGAACCGGTGATCCATGAGACGGCGGTCGTGCGGGAGGCCACGCTGGGGCGCTACACCGAGATCGGGGCGCGGACCTCGTTCGTCGAGTCGGTGATGGGCGACTACTCCTATGTCGTGAACGATTCCAACATCATCTACACGACCATCGGCAAGTTCTGCTCGATCGCGGCGATGACCCGGATCAACCCCGGCAACCACCCGATGCAGCGGGCCAGCCAGTCGCATTTCACCTATCGCGCCAGCGCCTATTTCGAGGATGCGGAGGATGATGCCGCCTTCTTCGACTGGCGCCGCTCGACGCCGGTGACCATCGGCCACGATGTCTGGATCGGGCATGGCGCCATCATCCTGCCCGGCCGCAGCATCGGGACGGGCGCCGTCGTCGCCGGCGGTGCGATCGTCACCAAGGACGTCGCACCCTACACCATCGTCGCGGGAAATCCGGCCCGGCCGATCCGCCGCCGCTTCCCCGAAGCCCTGTCGGAGCGACTGATGGCGCTGGCCTGGTGGGACTGGGATCATCTGCGCCTTCGTGAGGCACTTGCCGATTTCCGCGCCCTGTCGGCCGAGGCGTTTCTCGACCGTTACGAGGCCGGGAGTGCCTGATCTGCCTAGTCCTTAGACGAAGGGCGCAGAGAAACACGACCGTTCCGCGGGATTTGCTCAAAAGTTGGCAGCAGCATTGATCCTTCGTTAACTAAAGGAGCGTTCCATATGGTGGAGCACCAGCTCATGGTGTTGCGGGTCGCAGGAGCTCCCCATGTCGTCTGATCACCTCGCCAGCCGCCTTTCCTTCATGAATCTCGATGGCCGCGCCCGCGACCAGATCAAAGGGATGCATGGCGAGATCGTCGCCGCTCTGCCGGGCGCGCTCGAAGCCTTCTACAAGCAACTGCGCCGCTATCCGGAGACGCAGCGCTTCTTCTCCAGCGAGAAGCAGATCGAGGGCGCCCAGCAGCGCCAGTCCTCGCACTGGGACCGCATCGCCAAGGGCCAGTTTGATCAGACCTATGTCGCCGCCGTCACCAAGGTCGGCGAGATTCACGCCCGGATCGGGCTCGAACCGCGCTGGTACATTGGCGGCTATGCCCTGATCCTCGAGAAGATCATCACCGATGTCCTGATCGCGCGCTGGCCGAAAACGCGCTTCGGCGGCAAGGTCGCCGGCGCCACCGATCGGGCCGCGGAAATCAGCGCGCTGGTCAAGGCCGCCCTGCTCGACATGGACTACGCCATCTCCATCTACCTGGAGGCCTCCGAGGCAGCCCGTCTCAAGGTCGAGGAACAGGCCAAGGCTGCCGAGCGCGTTCTGGCCGCCGAGCGCGAAAAGGCGGTCGCCTCCGTCAGCGAGGCCATGGCCGCGCTGGCCAATGGCGATCTCACCTTCCGCATCGGCCAGAACATCCCCGAGGAATACGGCGCCATCCGCGACAACTTCAACGAGGCCGTCGCACGGATCGAGCAGGTGGTGAGCACCATCAAGACGAACTCGGCCGCCATCGCCGCCTCCTCGCAGGAGATCAATTCCGGCGCCTCGGACCTGTCGATGCGGACCGAGCAGCAAGCCTCGGCCCTCGAGCAAAGCGCCGCCACGACCGAGCAACTCGCCGCCTCGGTGAAGACCTCGTCGCAGGCCTCCAAGCGCTCGGTCGCGCTCGCCGATGACGCCACCAAGATCGCCCGAACCGGCGGCGACATCGTCAAGAACGCCACCGACGCGATGTCGCGCATCGAGGACGCCTCGAAGAAGATCTCCGAGATCACCAGCGTCATCGACGGCATCGCCTTCCAGACCAACCTGCTGGCCCTCAATGCGGCGGTGGAAGCCGCCCGCGCCGGCGATGCCGGGCGCGGCTTCGCCGTCGTCGCCGCGGAGGTCCGTGCCCTCGCCCAGCGCTCCTCCGACGCGGCGAAGGACATCACCGGCCTGATCGCCTCCTCCGATGCCGAGGTGACGGAGGGCGTGAAGCTGGTGCGGCTCGCCGGCGGCACGCTGGATCAGATCGTCGAGGCCGCCGCCGCCGTCTCCTCGACGGTGCAGGAGATCGCCGGCGCCTCCGGCGAACAGGCCAACGGCATCGAGGAGATGAGCCAGACGGTCAGCCACATGGACGAGATCACCCAGCAGAACGCCGCCCTCGCCGAGCAGAGCGCCGCCTCGTCCAAGACGCTTCTCGACCAGATCGAACAGCTCAACCGGCTGATCGCGAGCTTCCGGACCTCGCAGGACGGGCAGGTCGTGGCGCTGCACCCGTCGCGCCGTCGGGCCGCCTGAGCAGCAGCGGCCGGCGCCGCGGCGCCGGCCTATCGCTTCAGCCGCCAGACGGTGGAGTGCTTGATGTCGGCATCCTCGAGCGAGCGCGAGACCGGCACGGCGTAACTCGCCAGCGCCCGAAGCCGGTCCTTCGGCAGATAGCTGCGGCCGGGATCGCCGATCAGGACCACCACTCCGCGCGCCGACAGCCGCGCCAGCCAGGCGACGACGCTCTCGGCCATCGCCCGCTCGTAGCAGACGTCGCCGGCACAGACGACGTCCCAGCCCTCGTCGTGGCCCACCAGGTCCTCGAGGCAGACGGTGACCGCGACATCGTTCGCCGCCGCATTCAGCGCGATCGCCTCCGCCGCGAAGGCGTCGATGTCGCAGGCCTTGACGCTCGCCGCCCCGGAGCGGGCGGCCGCGATGGCCACCAGCCCCGAACCGCTGGCGAAGTCGAGCACCCGCCGCCCGCGCACGATCGCGGGGTCGTCGAGCAGGTGGCGCGCCAGCGCCTGGCCGCCCGCCCAGGCGAAAGCCCAGAACGGCGGCGGCAGCCCGATCGTCGCCAGCTCGTCCTCCGTCTTCTGCCAGAGCTCGGTCGCTTCGTCGGCGACATGGAGCGAGATCTCGGGCGCATGCGGCACGGGCAACAGACGGGTGTGCTGGAGGATGAAGCCGCGCCGGTCGAGCGCCGGCCCGCTCACGCCACGATGTCCATCGTCGGGCGGGCGAGCAGGTTGCGATACAGCGCCTTGACGGCGTTCATGACGTCGCGCTCGGTGTGTCCGTCGATCAGCCGGGCCCGCGCGCTCGCGCCCATGCGCTCGGCCAGCGCCGGTGCACGCGACAGAACGATCAGCGCCTGTGCCAGGGCGGCGGCGTCGTTGGCGGGCACCACCATGCCGTCCTGCCCGTCACGCACGAAGCTGCGGCAACCCGGCACATCCGTGGTCAGGATCGGCCTGCCGCAGGCCGCCGCCTCCAGAATCGTGCGCGGCAGGCCTTCGCCGCCACGCGACGGCAGGATGCAGAGATGGTGCTGCCGCCAGACGCCCTCGATGTCGCGGGTCGGGCCGGCCCAATCGATCCCCGGCCGCGCCGCCCATTGCCTCAGCGTCTCCTCGGGAATGGCCCTGGGATTCGAGGGATCGGGCGCGCCGTGCAGCGTCAGCTCGACCCGTGCCCCCTGCGCCCGCGCCAACCTGATCGCCTCGACCGCCAGATCGACCCCCTTCGACCACAGCAGCCGCGCCACCAGCGCGACCTTCAGCGGCGGCGCCGGCGGCATCGGCTCCGGCATCAGGATCAGCGGATCGACCCCGGCGCCGCCGACGATCGCGACCTTGGCCGCGTCCGCGGGATCGAGCCCGAGCGTGACGGGATCGTCCGGGTTCTCGAACAGGAAGCGCACCTGCGGGCCGTCGATCGCACCGCGCAGCCAGGCGATCGCCGCCATCCGCGCCGCGGCCGCCGCCAGACCCTCCTTGGCGCCGAGGAAGCCCAGCCCCGTCAGCGCGTAGACCCGCCGCGGCACCCCGGCCAGACGGCCGGCGAGGCCGGCGAGCGCGATCGGCTTGAGCGCGATGCAATGCAGGATGTCGGGCCGTTCCCGCTCGATCAGCGCCCGCAGCGCCTTGACCTGGCGAAACAGCGCCCGCGGGTCGAGGCTGCGACGCTCGGCCTCCAGCGCGATCAGCCGGACGCCCGCCGCCTCGATGACGCGCCGGTGGTTGCGTTCGCGCGCGATCACGGCGACGTCGAAGTCCAGTTCGCGCGCCGCCCGCGCCATCGGCAGGAAATGCGACGCGAAGAACCAGTCTTCGGTCGCGACGAAGAGAAGTCTGGGTCGGGCCATGGCCGGACATCAGTCCGATGCCGGGCCGAAGGTCAAGCGGTGCCTTGCAGCGCAAACGTGGTCCCGGCGCTTGAACCGGGAGCCCGCGGCCATGCTAGGCTGCGCTGCGACGGGAGACGACGATGCACGAGAGCTTGCAAAAACCGGCTGCGAAGACCTTTCCCGACGCATTGGCCAGTCTGCGCTCGGCTCTGGGCCATGTCGCCAACGGCGATATCGGCCCGATCAAGGCGCTCTATTCCCATGCCGACGATGCCACCAGCATGTATGGCTGGGGCGGGTACGAGAAGGGCTGGGCGGCGATCTCGCAACGCTGGGACTGGGCGGCCCGGCAATTCCGCGGCGGCACGGTCAGCCATGAGAACGTCACCACCATCGTGGGAACGGAGCTCGCGCTCGTCACCGACATCGAGGTGTTCGAGGTGCTGCTGCCGGGGACGGAGGGACCGACACGCTGGACCAACCGCGTGACCCATGTCTTCCGCTTCGAGGAGGGCGGCTGGCGCCTGCTCCATCGCCATGCCAACCGGCTGGAACAGCAATACGAGCCGGCGCCGCGCCTCGCCGCGGTCTCAGGGGCGTGACGCGGTGAGCGGCGCGACGCGCGACAGTGCGGCCGCCGCATCGACGCGACCGGCGCCATAGACGGGATCGCGCCCCTTCGCGCCGAGATCGACCGCGCTCTCGCTCAGCAGGCGACGGACCCCTGCGGGGTCGAGATCCGGCCGCTTCTCCAGCATCAATGCGACGAGGCCCGAGACATGCGCGGCCGCGATCGAGGTTCCCGACGAGAAGGCGTAGCGCCCGTGCGGCTCCGCCGCGATCACGTCGACGCCCGGCGCCGCCACGGCGATGTAGGCACCGCGATTGGCCTGGCGGAAGACCCGGTCGTCGGCGTCGGTCGCCGTGACCGCGATGACGTTGGGATCGGCACCGGGATAGAGCGGCGCGCCGTTGGGCCCGGCATTGCCTGCCGCGGCGACGGCGACCACGCCCTTCGCCGCCACGCCGGCGAGCCCGCGCGCGAGGAGGCGATCTTCCGGACCGGCGAAGCTGAGATTGATCACGCGCGCGCCCTGGTTCGCGGCCCACTCGATCGCGGACATGATCTGCAGGCTTGTGCCATTGGCGGAGCCGGAACCGGCACGACCTGAAAAGGCCCGGCCGACCAGCAGCCGCGCGCCGGGCGCGACGCCCTGCAACTGCCCCTGCGCCACGATCGCCGCCGCCATGGCGGTGCCATGGGCGTGTGGCACATAGTCTTCGCCCAGCGCGTCGAACAGCCCGGCGATGCCGCCGCGCAGCTCGGGATGGGCGACATCGACGCCCGAATCGATCACGGCAACCCGGATCGTCGCACCGCGGGCGAACTTGTGAACCTCCCCGAGCCGGAGCTTGTCGGCGACGTATTGCGGCGGCAGCTCGCGGCGCGGCGCGGGCGTCGGCCGGACGGCGGCGGGGTCCGAGAGGCGCAGCGTCGGGATGTCCGAGCGCCCGCCCGAGGCCGTCGTGCTGACGGGCTGGGCCAGGTCCTGCTGCAGCTCGAAGGTGAAATTCGGCTGTGCGCCGGCAATGGCGTTGTCGCTCGCCATCTGCGTCAGCACGTCCCGCAGGTCACGCCCCTCGGCCAGACGCGCGCGGATGATCGTGGTGCCGGCGAGTTCGACACGCCGGCTGGTGATCAGCGTGGCGCCATAGCGGCGCAGCACGGTCTCCACCTGCACATTGGGCGCGAGCTCGAACAGGATCTCGCCCGGCACGAAGCGGGTTTCGTCCGCGGCCGGGACGACCGTGCGCGACACCGCCGGCCCCCCGAAGACATTGGGCACCCGCCAGGCCGGAGGCGGCACCGTGATCGCCCGCGTCGGCGGGCTGGCCGCGCCCCCTGCGGGCGGGGTCGCGCCCGGCACCGGCTGCTGGGCACCGGCCGGCCCGGCAGCCAGCGCGAGCATCAGCGCGAACCCGCCGCCTGCGGCGAGCCGAAGGGCCGAGACGGCGCGTGTCAGCAGGGAACGGGGCAACGTCATGATGCGCTCTCCCGATGCGCTCCGATGCAGCGACGGCATATCAGAAGCAGGCCCGCCCGTCACCGCCCCGCCGCCTCAGGGCGCCGGCGCGACGAAGCGCACGATCGCCGCCTCGGCCTTCATCCGGGCAGCGATGGCATCGACCTGGGCCTGCGTCAGCGACGCGTCGCCGACACGCACCTTGAAGTAGCCGTTGGCGCGCGGCCCATCCACCACCGACGCCTCGTAGCGCTTGAAGAAGGAGGCGATGTCGCCGGCGCGCGCATCCGTCGCGAAGCTGAGCAGGACATAGCGCTCGGAGGATTGCGGGCCGGTGGAGGCGGTCTCGAAACCGGTTTGCTCGCGCAGCAGGATTCCCGTCAGCGCAACGCCCTGCAGGGCGATCAGCGCACAGGCCGCGGCGCCGGCATAGGCCAGTCGGCGCGGCGGCTGGGTCGCCAGAAGCTGGCCGAGCCATGCCATGAACCCGCCCTTGGCGCTGGCGAGCAGGCCCTGCCGGCGCGGCTCGGCCTCCACGCCCGCCATGAGGCGGTCGAGAACACGCGGCGAGGGAGCGCCGAGGCTCTCGTTCAGCAGCGTCGTCTCGGCCCTGTCGTCGCGGATGATGTCGAGCCGCAGCGCCAGTTCGGCATCCGTGGCCAGGGCCGCCTCGACCCGCGCCTTGTCGGCCGCCGAGATCCGGCCAGTGGCGTAGAACGGCAGCAGCAGCTCGAGTTCGGCGCGCTTGGGATCGGTCGCGATGGCGTCGGTCATGACTGGACTCCAGGATCGCTCGAGGGACGCAGCCGGAGCGGATGAAGGGTGGAAGGCATCGGCAATTCGGTCCGCGAAAGCCGCTTCCGCGGCCCCCTCTCAGGGCCAGCCCCGGTCGACGCCGGCGGCCTTGAGCAGCTCGCCCAGCTTCTTGCGGGCGTGGAAGAGGCGTGTCTTGACCGTATTCTCGGGGATTCCGACGATCCTGGCGACCTCCTCGACCGAGCTCTCGTGGTAATAGACGAGATCGATGACTTCGGCATGGTCGCGGGACAGCTTGGCGAGACAGGCGCGGATCGCCAGGCTCTTGTCCTGCTTCTGCACCACGACCTCGGGATCGTCGGACTCGTCCTCGATGCTGGCGGCGAAATCATCGTCCAGCCCGGCATCGCGCCGCTTGCGCAGGGCCGAGTAGGATTTGTTGCGGGCGATGGTGAGCAGCCAGGTCGTGACCGAGGAACGTGCCTCGAACCGGTCCGCCTGACGCCAGAGGTCCATGAAGACGTCACCGGTCACATCCTCCGCCATCGTCTCGTCGCGCAGCAGGCGCTGGGCGAAACGATAAACCCGTGTCTGGTGCCGCGAGAACAGCACCTTCATCGCGAGTCGGTCGCCACCGGCGATCCGCTTGACGAGGTCTTCGTCGGATTCCGTATGCATTGACCTCGAGGCCTGACATCCGGCTCGCGAGGGTTGGTCGCAGCGAGCGTGGAGAAGGTTCAATCGGCGGCGAGATAAATCTGCCTGCGACAATTTTTCATACGGTAATGAGGGCGCGGGTCAACTGGAAGCCATCATCGCGAGGTTCGGCCCATGCATGCGGCGCGATGCAGGCCGCACTCTGCTGCCGCCACGGGCTGCTCCGGACACGGCGAGACGACGTCCCAAGGGGCGCACCGGCTCCCGGCCGGCACGAGCCGCCGAAGGGGCGGCCGAAGGCGGTGATCAGGCCTTGGCCCGGCTCTTGGTCGCGCGCTTGGCGGTCTCGGCGGCCTTCAGGGCCTTGGCGGCGGCCTTGGCATCGGCGGCCTCGGTCTTGATGCGCGCCTGCTCGGCGGCGACGATGGCCGCCGTCTCGGCATCGGCGGCCTCCTTGGCGAGACGCAGCGCCCGCAGGCGGACCGTCTTCTGCAGCACCGCCTCGCGCTCGACCTGCTCGGCCTCCATGGCGCGTGATGCCTCCTGCTTGCGGGCATCGGCCTTCTCGAAGGCGCGCTGCGCACGCAGCTTGATCTCGTCGGATGAAAGGCCTCGCGTCGCCATGGCGGCTCACTCCCGTGTCGGCGGCGGGAGGCGGGTTCACGATCCGGCCGGGCGGCACGGATCGACCCGCCCCATTGGGCGGCATGTCATGGCTGCGGGATTCGCTCGGGAATCCCGCCGGACCTGGACTGCGGAGCCTTCAGCCGCGACTCGGCCGCGAGAGACCCTTCAGCATCACCGGGCGGTGCCCGGTGCGGGGGCTGTCAGCGGCGACCGCCCTTGCCGGCAGCGCGCATCTGCGCGTACTGCACGGCCTCGAGCAGCACCTTGCGCGGGCGCTCCGCGTCGCGCTTCGCCTGCTCCGCCTTGCGGGCGGCCTCGCGGGCGATCTCGGCGATGCGCTCTTCCTCTTCGAGGCGCAGGCGCTCGATCTCGGCGAGGCGCTCCTGCTCGGCACGGATGGCGGCCTTCTCGGCCTCGCGCTCGGCGCGGGCGGCGGCGACGGCTTCGCGTTCCGCGCGTCGCTGCTGCATGATCGGGTCATCCGGACCCGGCCTCGCCTTGAACCGCTCCAGGAGCGCTTTCTTGGCGGCCGCGGAATTGGCCTGACGATCAGTGAAGCTGCGGTCGTTCGGGTTCTTCAAGGCTGGCCTTCTCTCGGGTTGTGACGGGCGCATTCCAGCCCGCGTGGGCGCAATAATCCAAAATGCGCCCGAATGGTATCAAAATCAGCGCGGCGCGGGTGCGCTTCCAGCGCGCACCGGGCGCGGCTTGGGCTTCGGCGCGGCGATCAGGCCTTCGCGCTGCATCTGCTTGCGGGCGACCTTGCGGGCGCGCCGGATCGCATCAGCCTTCTCGCGGACGCGCTTCTCGGACGGCTTCTCATAGGCCGAACGGCGCTTCATCTCGCGAAAGACGCCTTCGCGCTGCATCTTCTTCTTCAGGACCCGGAGAGCCTGATCGACATTGTTGTCGCGAACGAGAACCTGCATCTGTCACTCCTGCGGTTCGAGAATGGAAAAAAGGGCCGGGCACGAGGACCGACCCTTCGTCACGCCGCTACGGCTCAGACCGGGAAACGGGGGCGCCAGTACATCCGTGGTCGCCCTCCTGCTGTCCTGGCCGGCCGCTGCGGCGATCGTCTCACTCGGCGCGGAGCTGATCCGCCGACATCTTGCCCGAACGCTTGTCCTGGGTGAGCTCATAGGAGATCTTCTGACCTTCCTGGAGATCACGCATGCCAGCGCGCTCGACGGCGCTGATGTGGACGAACACGTCCTGCCCGCCGTCATCCGGCTGGATGAAACCGAAACCCTTGGTCGAATTGAACCACTTGACTGTACCGGCGCTCATGACGAACCCTTTCACGGTATTATTGATGGCGCGAGACGGATTTCGCGCGCCGTTTTTCGAAGTTTTAGCGGGAAGGTCGTCAGCGTGCGCAAAGGATGCGCGGGGCCAAGTCGTTCGGCCTAAATATCGACAGGCCCCATATGGGCGCTCGAACAGGCAATGTCAATGCAACTGCCGCGCGAATGCGCAGGCCACGCCCCTGCCCTCCGGGCCCCGCGCTTTACAATGACGCGCTTTTCGCCAAGAGGCAGGCAGCGCAATCGCCAACCCCGCGGGTTCCCCTGTCCGTGCAGACGCCGTCGCTCCATCAGTTCCGCCGCATCGTGGTCAAGGTCGGCTCGAGCCTGCTCGTCGATCGCGAGCGCGGCCGCCTGCGCCAGGCCTGGCTGGCGGCGCTGGCGGAGGACCTCTCCGATCTGCACCAGCGCGGTGCGGACGTGCTTGTCGTGTCCTCCGGCGCGATCGCGCTGGGGCGCACCGTGCTCGCCCTGCCCTCCGGGCCGCTGCGCCTCGAGGAGAGCCAGGCCGCAGCGGCTGTCGGCCAGATCGCGCTCGCCCGCACCTGGGCCGAGGCGCTGGGCCACCATGGCCTCACGGCCGGCCAGATCCTGCTGACCCTGGCCGATACCGAGGAGCGCCGGCGCTATCTCAACGCCCGGGCCACGCTCGGCCGCCTGCTCGACCTGCGCGCCGTGCCGGTGATCAACGAGAACGACACCGTCGCCACGACCGAGATCCGCTATGGCGACAACGACCGCCTCGCCGCCCGCGTCGCCACCATGGCCGGCGCCGATCTGCTCGTGCTGTTCTCCGACATCGACGGGCTCTACACCGCCCCGCCCGCACGGGACCCGGCGGCGCGTCACATCCCGCTGGTCGAGCGCATCACCCCGGAGATCGATGCGATGGCGGGAGGCGCCGCCTCCGAGCTCTCGCGCGGCGGCATGCGCACCAAGATCGAGGCCGGCAAGATCGCCGCCAGCGGCGGCACACACATGCTCATCGCCGACGGGCGGGCGAAGAACCCGCTCGCCGCCATCGCCGCCGGGGCGCGCTGCACCTGGTTCCTCACTGCCTCCACCCCCGCCACCGCGCGCAAGACCTGGATCGCCGGCTCGCTGGAGCCCCGCGGCACGCTGCATGTCGATGCCGGCGCGGCGCGCGCGCTGGCCGGCGGCGCGAGCCTCCTGCCCGTCGGCGTCAGCCGGATCGAAGGCGACTTCGCCCGCGGCGACGCCGTGCTGATCCGCGACCCCGACGGCCGGCTGCTCGGGCGCGGCCTCGTGGCCTATGATGCCGGCGAAGCGGCGCTCGTCCTCGGCAAGGCCTCGCGCGACATCGGGGCCATCCTGGGCTATCCGGGACGGGCCGAGATGATCCACCGGGACGACATGGCGCTCGGTGTGGTCTAAGGTTGCGGCAAGATGGCGTCTGGCAGGGTGGAAATGACGAGCGAAGCGGCGCTCCGCGTGGTCTCGAGCGAGAGGCCCGCCGGCGAGGACGGACGGGTGCCGGATCTGGCCGCTCTCATGGGTGCGCTCGGACGGCGCGCCCGCTCCGCATCGCGCGTGATCGCGCTCGCCCCCACCGCGCAACGCAATGACGCGCTGGTCGCCATGGCCGCGGCGCTGCGGGCCCGTCAGGCTCCGATTCTCGCGGCCAATGCGCTCGACCTCGCCGAGGCCCGGGCCGCCGGCCAGCCCCCGGCCTTCATCGACCGCCTGCTGCTCGATCCCGGCCGCCTGTCCGCGGTGGCAGAGGCCGTCGAGCCCAACGGCCTGCGCTTCGAGCGCGTCGCGACGCCGCTCGGCGTCATCGCGGTGATCTTCGAAAGCCGCCCCAACGTCACGGCCGATGCCGGCGCGCTCTGCCTGAAGAGCGGCAATGCCGCGATCCTGCGCGCGGGCTCGGACAGCTTCCGCACCGCGACCGAGATTGCGGCCGCGCTGCGCGAGGGCCTGGAGGCGGCCGGCCTGCCCGGCGATGCGATCCAGCTCGTGCCGACGCGCGACCGAGACGCGGTCGGCGCGATTCTCAAGGGCCTCGACGGCAACGTCGACGTCGTCGTTCCGCGTGGCGGCAAGAGCCTGGTGGCCCGCGTCCAGAGCGATGCGCGCGTTCCCGTCTTCGCCCATCTCGACGGCAACTGCCATGTCTATGTCCATGCCGCGGCCGAGCTCGCCATGGCCCGCGAGATCGTGCTCAACGCCAAGCTCCGGCGCATCGGCGTCTGCGGCGCCGCCGAGACGCTGCTGGTCGACGAGGCCTGCGCGGCGACGCATCTGGAGCCGCTGGTGACGGCGCTGATCGAGGCCGGCTGTGCGGTGCGCGGCGATGCCCGCACCCAGGCGGCGGCGGCCCGGGCCGAAGCGGCGAGCGAGGCGGACTGGGCGACCGAATATCTCGACCGCATCATCGCGGTGAAGGTCGTGGCCGGGCTCGACGAAGCCATCGCCCATATCGAGCGCTATGGCTCGCACCACACCGACGCCATCGTCACCGCCGATGCGGCCGCCGCCGGCCGCTTCCTCGCCGAGATCGACTCGGCCATCGTGCTGCACAACGCCTCGACCCAGTTCGCTGATGGCGGGGAGTTCGGCTTCGGCGCGGAGATCGGCATCGCCACCGGTCGCATGCACGCCCGCGGCCCGGTCGGAGTCGAGCAGCTCTGCTCCTTCAAATACCGCGTCCACGGCAACGGCCAGATCCGCCCGTGACCACCGATCCCGCGGCGCCGCGCCCCCACGAGACGATGGAACACCTGCGCCTGCCGCCGCATGCGCCCGGCCTGCGCATCGGCCTGTTCGGTGGGACCTTCAACCCGGCTCATGACGGGCACCGCATGGCGAGTCTGACCGCCTTGCGCCGGCTCCAGCTCGACCGGATCTGGTGGCTTGTGACCCCCGGCAACCCGCTGAAGGACAACACGGCGCTGCGCAGCGCATCCGCTTCGGCCGCAAGCTCGCCGACCATGCCAAGATCCATGTCACCGGCATCGAGGCGATGCTGCGCACCCGCTACACCGCCGATACGCTGCGCGCGCTGAAGCGCCGCTGCCCCGGCGTGAACTTCGTCTGGATCATGGGCTCCGACAATCTCGCCAGCTTCCATCGCTGGAACGAATGGCGCGCCATCGCCCGGATGATGCCGATGGCGGTGATCGACCGACCCGGATCGACCCATAGCGCAGTGGCCTCTCCGGCCGCCAACTGGCTCTCGCGCTGGCGGATTTCGGAAAGCCAGGGGGCGGCGCTCGCCCTCACGAAGCCGCCCGCCTGGGTCTTCCTGCATGGCCGCCGCTCGGAGCTCTCCTCGACGATGCTGCGCCAGCAGGCCGAACGCGATTGAATTTCAGGCCGACACGGCGTATTTTGCATCGCATCGCGCCAGGAGCGCCCGAACCCGTGAGGATACGGATCTGACCCCTTCAACCCGTGGCGAAGCCGAGCCCAAGCCGCTTCCCCAGGCCGCTGTGCCGGAGAACCCCTCCGCCGACAGCATCGCCCTTGCAATGCACGTTCTCGAAGACATGAAGGCCGAAGACGTCACCGTCATCGACCTCGTCGGCAAGACCTCGCTGGCCGATGCGATGATCATCGCCACCGGCCGCGTGAACCGCCATGTCGCGTCCATCGCCGACGCGCTGGTCGAGGCGATCAAGGGCTCCGGACTGCCGGCGCCGAAGGTCGAGGGCATGCCGGCCTGCGACTGGGTGCTGATCGACACCGGCGACATCATCGTCCATGTCTTCCGCCCGGAAGTGCGCCAGTTCTACAATCTCGAAAAGATGTGGGGCGCCGACAGGCCCAACGAGCGTCTGGTCGGCTGACGGGCGGCCCAGCCGATGCGCCTCGCCGTGATCACCGTCGGCCGTCTCAAGGACGGGCCGGAACGGGAGCTTTGCGAGCGTTACCGCGAGCGTACCGCGACATTGGGGCGCGGACTGGGACTGACCGGGCCCGACATCGTCGAAATCGCCGAAAGCCGCGGCCGCAGGGCCGAGGAGCGCAAGCGCGACGAGGCGGCCGCGATCACGGCGAAGCTGTCTCCCGGCCTCGTCATCGCGCTCGACGAGCGCGGCGGCAGCCTCGGCAGTGATGCCTTCGCGGCGCGGATCGGCGCCGCCCGCGATGCCGGAACCGCCTCCGTCAATCTCGTCATCGGCGGGGCGGACGGTCTGGCGGCCGAGCTGCGCACGGCTGCGGGGCTGACGCTCGCCTTCGGCGCCCTGACGATCCCGCACCAGCTCGTCCGCGTCCTCGTCCTCGAACAGCTCTATCGGACGATGACGATCCTGGCCGGGCACCCCTATCATCGCGCATGAGCGCCGCCCGGCCCCTGATTCGCAGACCCGCCGGCTTCCCGCCGCTGCTGCGCGCGCTGCTGCTGGCGCTTTCGGTCGCCGCGGCTCCGACCGCCGCCCGTGCTCAGGCACCCGATCCCGACGTCCTGGCCCGGGAGGCGATGCAGAAGCTCATCGAGAAGCAGGCGCGGGAGGCCGAACTCAAGACGATCGAGGAGCGGCTCGCCGGCAATGCCGAGGCACGGGCCCGGCTTGAGGCGGAGATCGCCGGCATTCGCGCCGACCGCGCCGCCCTCAACAAGGCTTTGCTCGACACCACCGCCCGCGCCCAGGCGGCCGAGCAGCGTGTCAGCGGGCTCGAACAGCGGCTGTCGCTGTCGCAGTCCAGCGAGGCGGCCATCCGTCGCTCGCTGGAGGGGCGGCGCGGCCTCATCGCCGAGGTGCTGGCCGCGCTGCAGCGGATCGGGCGGCGCCCGCCACCCGCCGTGCTGGTGCGCCCGGAGGACATCCTCGAGGCGGTGCGCGCCTCGATGCTGCTGGGCGCCGTCGTGCCCGATCTGCGCCAGGAGATCGAGGTCCTCGGGACCGATCTCGCCGAACTCGTCCGCCTGCGCGAGGGCATCGCGAGGGAGCGCAAGGCCATCTCCGGGGAGCTCGAGCGGCTCGCCGGCGAGCGCCAGCGCCTCGCCTCCCTGGTCGAGGCGCGGCGCATGCGCGAGGCGAGCGCGTCGCGCGACGCCGAGGCGCAGCGGGGGCAGGACGGCGAACTCGCCGCCAAGGCCCGCAGCCTGCGCGACTTCGTCGAGCGCATGGAAAAGGAGATTTCCGTCGCCAACCGGGCGGCCGAAGCGGCGCGGCAGGCCCTGGAGGCCGAAACGCGCGAGCAACGCCAGCGCATGGCGGCGCTGGCCTTCCGGGATCCCGCCCGCCTCAGCCCCAAGATCGCCTTCGCCGAAGCGCGCGGCCTGCTGCCGCTGCCGGTGGCGGGATCACAATTGCGTGGATTTGGCGATGCGGACGGCGCCGGCGGCACGACACGCGGCATTTCGCTGGAAACCCGGCCCGGCGCCCTAGTTTCGGCACCTTCGGACGCTTGGGTCGTTTATGCAGGTCCCTTCCGCTCGTTCGGGCAACTCTTGATCCTGAACGCCGGCGGGGGGTACTATCTGTTGCTCGCCGGGATGCAGCGGATTGATGTGGCGCTGAACCAGTTCGTCCTCGCGGGAGAACCGGTTGCGGTGATGGGCGAAACGTCGGAAGCTGCAGCGACGATCGTGGGTTCGGGAACCGGCCAGCCGGTTCTGTATATCGAGTTCAGAAAAGACGGCATGTCGGTCGATCCGGCGCCGTGGTGGACGAAACCGCTTGGCGAAAAGGTTCGCGGATGATGCGCAAGGTTTCTCTCGTTTTCGCCGGAGCCGTGCTCGGAGCGGGGCTGACCGGCATGGTCACGCAGACGCGCCTGCTGACCTCCACCAGCGCGGTCGCGGCCTCCGCCGAGGTCTATCGCAGCCTGAACCTCTTCGGTGACATCTTCGAGAAGATCCGCACCGACTATGTCGAGAAGCCCGACGAGCAGAAGCTGATCGAGGCCGCCATCAACGGCATGGTCTCCTCGCTCGATCCGCACTCCTCCTATCTCGACGCCAAGTCGTTCCGCGACATGGACACGGACATGCGTGGGCAGTTCGGCGGGCTCGGCATCGAGGTGACGATGGAGGACGGCGTCCTCAAGGTCGCCAAGCCGATCCGCGACACGCCCGCCTTTAAGGCCGGCATCCTGGCCAACGACATCATCAGCCAGATCGACGGACAGGAGGTCAAAGGCCTCTCCCTGACGCAGGCGGTGGAGAAGATGCGCGGCATCATCAACACCCAGGTCAAGCTCAAGGTCGATCGCCCCGGCAAGCCCGAACCGCTCGAGTTCACCCTGACGCGCACGACCATTGTGGTCCCGGCCGTCGAGGAACGCGTCGAGGCCGATGTCGGCTATATCCGCATCGGCACCTTCAGCGAGCAGACCTATGAGGGCCTGCGCAAGGCGATCGACAAGGTCAATGCCGACATCGGCATCGACAAGATCAAGGGCTATGTGATCGACCTCCGCAACAACCGCGGCGGCCGCCTCGACCAGTCCGTGCTGGTCTCGGACGCCTTCCTGGAGCGTGGCAAGATCGTCTCGACCCGCGGCCGCAACGCCGAGGAGACGCAGGTCTTCAACGCGAAGGCGGGCGACCTCACCAAGGGCAAGCCGGTCGTCGTCCTGATCAACGGCTCTTCGGCCTCGGCGGCCGAGATCGTCGCCGGCGCCCTGCAGGACCACAAGCGTGCCACCGTCATGGGCACGCGCTCTTTCGGCAAGGGCTCGGTCCAGACCGTGATTCCGCTGGCCGGCAATGGCGGCCTGCGCCTGACCACGGCCCGCTACTACACGCCTTCGGGCAACTCGATCCAGGCCAAGGGCATCTCGCCGGATATCGAGGTGGTGCAGGACATCCCGCCCGAGCTGAAGGACAAGCTCGCCGAGAACAAGGGCGAGGCGGCTCTGAAGGGTCACCTCAAGGCCGGCGACGGCAAGGACGAGCAGTCCGGCTCGGCCTCCTATGTTCCCAATGATCCGACCAAGGACACACAGCTGATCGCCGCCCTGAATCAGATCCGTGGCGTCAAGAAGGATGCCGCGGCTCCGCAGGTTCCGGCGACCAAACCCAACTGAACCGGGGGACGATACGAAGAGCTGCGCGAGACGCTGTCTGATCAGGTCGGAATCTGACAGACTCCTGCCTTGCGGGCCACTGATTCGGGCCCCCGCCGCAAGCTTGAGGACGGCTTCGTTTGGCCGGAACGCCGCTCACTGAGCTCAACAAGCCGCTCGGCCAGGGCCTGACCGCGTCGAAGGGCAAGCCCTGGGGGCGCTGGATCGCCTTTGGCTTTGCGGGGCTCGTTGGCCTCGTCTGGGTGTCGATCCTGCTTATCCTCGCGATCCGGCGCGATCCCGACGGCGGCGAACCCATGGCGACGGCCCGGATCGAGCAGCGGGCCGCTCCGGCCTCCGCGCTGCCCTCGGGGCTCCCCGTCGCCGCACAGACCGACCCCGCTGCGACCACACGCCCGCAATCGAGCGCAAGGCAGCTCGAGAGCGAAGCCGGCGTCACCGTGGTGCGTCCCGGGTCCGACGTTCCCGGCGCGATCGTGATCACGATTCCCGACAACCCTGCCACGGTGAAGCTCGCCACCGCGCCCGACAGCCGGCTCGTCGAGCGCTCGCGCTTCGGGCTGCTGCCGAAGATCGGTCTGGATGGCGCGACGCCGGCGCAGGTCTACGCCCGCCCGGCCGGACCGCCCCCTGCCGGCAAGGTCAACGGACGCATCGCCATCCTCGTCGGCGGCCTCGGCATCAGCCCGACCGGAACGGGCGACGCCATCGCGAAGCTGCCGGGTCAGGTCTCGCTCGCCTTCGCGCCCTATGGCACCGAACTCGATCGCACCGTGCAGCGCGCCCGCGGCGAGGGACACGAGGTGTTCCTGCAGCTGCCGATGGAGCCCTTCGACTATCCCGACAGCGATCCAGGCCCGCACACCCTGCTGACCGGTCCGAAATCGGCGGACAATGTCGAGCGCCTGCACTGGGCGCTCGGTCGCTTCACCGGCTATGTCGGCATCGTCAACTTTCTCGGCGGTCGCCTGACCTCCGACGAGACGGCGCTCTCGCCGATCCTGCGCGAGCTCGCCGGGCGCGGCCTCATGGTCGTCGACGATGGCTCCTCGGCCCGCAGCCTGCTCGCCTCCTCGGCGGCGCGTGCGCAGATCCCGGCGCTGAAGATCGACCGCGTCGTCGACAACGTCGCCCGGCCTGAGGCCATCGACAAGGAACTGGCGGCGATCGAGGCGATGGCCCGCGACCAGGGCGTCGCGGTGATCAGCGCCAGCGCCCTGCCGGTCTCGATCGAGCGGATCGCCCGCTGGATTCAGACCCTCGAAGCCAAGGGCATCGTTCTCGTCCCGATCAGCGCCGCCCGCGGACTGCGCAGCCCGAAGACCACCGGATCCCTCAGATGATGACAGCCATGATGACGCAGGCCCCGCCGGAAGGCTATCGTCCCTGCGTCGGGCTGGCCCTTTTCAACGCGCAGGGCCTTGTCTTCATCGGCCGGCGCGCCAACCAGTCCCTTCGCGAGCACGTCGCGCCCGGCCATGAATGGCAGATGCCCCAGGGCGGGATCGACAAGGGCGAGGCTCCGTTGCAGGCGGCCACGCGCGAATTGCAGGAGGAGACCAACGTCACCTCGGTCGCCCTCCTGGCCGAGGCGCCGGGTTGGCTCGCCTATGATCTGCCCGTCGATATCGGCAAGGAGGCCTGGAAGGGCCGCTGGCGCGGCCAGGCGCAGAAATGGTTCGCCTTCCGGCTCACGGGCCCCGCCAGCGAGATCGACATCGCGACGCCGGCCGGCGGCCACAAGGCCGAGTTCGACGCCTGGCGCTGGGAGCGGCTGGAACGGACCCCCGCCCTGATCATCCCCTTCAAGCAGGGTGTCTACCGCGAGGTCGCGACGCTGTTTTCGCCCTTCGCCGCGGCCTGAACGGCGTGTGACGGAGAGCATCATGAGGTTCGAAGGCGATCCCGGGCCGGTCTCTGCGGCCCTGCGCGAGCGGCTCGCTCCCCGCGGCGTCCTGAGAGCAGGCATCAACCTCTCCAATTTCCTTCTCGTCTCCGCACGCTCCGCCGATGGCGGCCCGGCCGGCGTCTCGCCCGACATGGCAGCGGCCATCGCGCAATGCCTCGGCGTGGCGCTGCAACGCGTGCCTTACGCCTCGCCCGCCCTGCTGGCCGATGCGGCCGGGCGCGACGAATGGGATATCGGCCTGATCGGCGCCGAGCCGCAGCGCGCGCAGACCATTGCCTTCACGGCGCCCTATGGGCAGATCGAGGCGACCTATCTCGTGCCCGCGGGCTCGCCTCTGACCGAGATCGCCGCCGTCGACGCCCCCGGCGTGCGGATCGCCGTGACGGGCGGAACCGCCTATGGCCTCTGGCTCGACCGCAACATCCGCCATGCCGACATCCAGCGGACCGCCACCATGGACGAGACGCTCGCCGAATTCCGGGATCGCGGACTGGAGGCTCTGGCCGGGCTGCGCATGCGGCTTGTCGACGATGCCGCCGCGCTGCCGGGTTCGCGCCTGCTGGAGGGCCGCTTCATGGCGGTCCAGCAGGCCATCGGCGTCCCCCGCAGGCAGGATGGGCTGACGGAAGAAGCCGTGGCCTGGCTCGGCCGTTTCATCGCATCGGCAACGGCATCGGGCTTCGTGGCCGAGCGCATCCGCCACCATGGCGTGAACGGGCTGAGTGTCGCATGATGGGGCGGCAGGGCTTGCAGCCATCCGCGCCAACGCCCAATTCCGAACGGCGGGAGCCCGTGGATGTTTGGCGGGTTGCCGGAGCGGCGACGCCTCGGGCGTCGCGGCCAACAGGAGCGTGATGGTGCAGGACGAGATTTGGGCACAGCTGGCCGCGCATCGTCGCGCCACGCAAGCCCGCCCCTTGCGGACCCTCTTCGCCGAGGACGCGACCCGCTTCACCCAGTTCTCGGCCCGCCTCGACGATCTCCTGCTCGACTATTCGAAGACCGCCGTCACGGCCGAGACGCTCGCGCTGCTCCTGACGCTCGCCGAGACGACGGGTCTCGCCGGCCAGCGCGATGCGATGTTCGCCGGCGCGGCGATCAACACCACCGAACATCGCGCCGTCCTCCACACGGCCCTGCGCGCGCCCGCCGACACCCGCGTGCTGCTGGACGGCCACGACGTGGTGCCGGAGGTTCACGCCACGCTGGACAAGCTGGCGGCCTTTGCCGAAGGCCTGCGCGGCGGCACGATCGCCGCCTCCGATGGCGCACCCTTCACCGATGTGGTCAACATCGGCATCGGCGGCTCGGATCTCGGCCCCGCCATGGCGACCCTGGCGCTGGCGCCCTATCATGACGGCCCGCGGCTGCATTACGTCTCCAATGCCGACGGCGCCCATATCGCCGACACGCTGGCCAAGCTCGACCCGGCGCGAACCCTCTTCATCGTCGCCTCCAAGACCTTCACCACGGTCGAGACCATGACCAATGCCGCAACCGCGCGCCGCTGGATCGCCGCGGCTCTCGGCGAGGCCGCGGTCGGCGCCCATTTCGCCGCGGTCTCGACGGCCCTCGACAAGGTCGGCGCCTTCGGCATCGCACCCGATCGCGTCTTCGGCTTCTGGGACTGGGTCGGCGGCCGCTACTCGATCTGGTCCGCCATCGGCCTGCCGCTGATGATCGCGGTCGGGCCGGCGCATTTCCGTGCCTTCCTCGCCGGCGCCCACGCGATGGACGAGCATTTCCGCACCGCCCCGCTCGCCCAAAACCTGCCCGTCCTGCTCGGCCTGATCGGCATCTGGCATCGCGACATCTGCGGCCATCAGGCTCGGGCGATCTTGCCTTACGACCAGCGCCTGCTGCGCCTGCCGGCCTATCTCCAGCAACTCGACATGGAATCGAACGGCAAGCGCGTCCGCAAGGACGGCTCGCCCGTCGAGCGGCCGAGCGGCCCGCTCGTCTGGGGCGAGCCCGGAACCAACGGCCAGCATGCCTTCTACCAGCTGATCCACCAGGGCACGGACACGATCCCCTGCGAGTTCATGGTCGCCGCCGAGGGCCATGAGCCGGAGCTGGCGCATCAGCACCGGCTGCTGCTCGCCAACTGCCTCGCCCAGAGCGAGGCCCTGATGAAGGGCCGGACCCTGGACGAGGCACGCGACGCGCTGGCGAAGCAGGGGCTCCCGGCCGCCGAGATCGAGGCCCTGGCGCCGCACAAGGTCTTCCCCGGCAGCCGCCCCTCGATCACGCTGGCCTATCGCCGGCTCGACCCCTTCACGCTTGGCCGCCTGATCGCGCTTTACGAGCACCGCGTCTTCGTCGAGGCCGCGATCTGGGGCATCAACGCCTTCGACCAGTGGGGCGTCGAGCTCGGCAAGGAGCTGGCGACGGCGCTGCTGCCGGTCATCGAGGGCAAGGCACCCGCCGACGCCCATGATTCCTCGACCGCCGGCCTCGCGCGCTATCTCATGGCGCCAATGTGACGACATCGCCCGTCCGGCCGCGGGATCGGGGCCCACAGCATCCGTCTTGTAACGGCCTCTACAGGCGGCACCGCGCTCCCGGGACGAAGGCGATCCGACGATGAACGACAGCGCGAGCGGCCGGTCCGGATCGTCCCCTCTTGCCCCGCCCGACGACCCGCGCTCGCTGCGGCGGCGGGAGGACGCGCGCTTCCTCACCGGGCGCGCCGATTATCTCGGCGATCGCGCCCCGGACGGCGAACTCGCCGCCGTCATGCTCCGCTCACCCCATGCCCATGCCCGCATCCGCGCGATCGACGTCGCCGCGGCGGCGAGCCTGCCCGGCGTGCACGGCGTCTACACCGCCGCGGATCTCGATGGCCTCGGTCCGCTGCCGACCTCGATCGTCGTCGCCACCGTCGAGCCGCTGATCGTCCCGCCGCGCTGGCCGCTGGCGCGCGACCATGTCCGCCATGTCGGCGAACCCGTCGCCTTCGTCGTCGCCGACACCGAGGCGCTGGCCCGCGAGGCCTGCGAGCACATTGCGGTCGATTACGACATCCTGCCGGCGGTCACCGATCTGCGCGGCGCGACCGACCAGGAGGCGCCGCAGCTCTGGCCGCAGGCGCCGGGCAACATCGCCTTCCGCTTCCGCCGCGGCGATCCCGCCGCCGTCGAGCGCGCCTTCGCGAAAGCCGCCCATGTCGTCAGCTGCGATCTGGTCAACAACCGCATCGTCGCCGCGGCCCTCGAACCGCGCATCGCGATCGGCCGTTACGAGGCCGGCGCCGACCGCTACCATCTCGAGATCAGCGGTGCCTCGGTCCACGACATCCGCCGCGAACTCGCGCAGGGCGTCTTCGGCCTGCCGCTCGACCGCATTCGTGTCTCGACGCCCGATGTCGGCGGCGGCTTCGGCATGAAGAACGTCACCTACCCCGAATATGCGCTGGTGCTCTGGGCCGCATGGCGGCTCGGCTGGCCGGTGCGCTGGAGCGCCGAGCGCATTGAGGAGTTCACCAGCGGCGCCCATGCCCGCGACAATCTCAGCACCGCGCGGCTGGCGCTCGACAGGCGCGGGCGCTTCCTCGCGCTCGATGTCGAGACCATCGCCAATCTCGGCGCCTATGTCTCCTCGCTCGGCCCCGGCAGCGCGACCAACGCCCCTTCTGCCGCGATGGGCGGGCTCTACGACATCCCCGCCATGGCGATGGCTGTGTGCGGCGTCTTCACCAACACCGCCCCGATCGACGCCTATCGCGGCGCCGGCAAGCCCGAGGCGAACTATCTGATCGAGCGGCTGATCGAAGCCGCCGCCCACGAACTGCGGATCGATCCGGCGGAACTGCGCCGGCGCAATTTCATCCGCAGCTTCCCCTACCGCCGTCCCGCCTTCGGCATGGTGATCGACAGCGGCACATTTCCGGAGAACCTCGAGCGGGCGCTGGCGGCGGCCGACCGCGCGGGCTTCGCGGCGCGTCGGCGCGCCTCGACCCGGCGCGGGAAGCTGCGCGGCTTCGGCATCGGCTGCTTCCTCGAAACCTCGCGCGGCCGCCCCGACGAGGAGGCCTGGCTGCGGGTCGGTGCGGACGGCCAGATCGCCATGGCGGTGGGAACCCACTCCAACGGGCAGGGCCATGAGACCAGCTTCGCCCAGCTCGCGGCCGCCCGGCTCGGCATGCCGGTCGAGCGATTCACGCTGGTCCAGGGGGACACCGCGTCCGTCCCGCGCGGCGGCGGCCATGGCGGCGCGCGCTCGCTCCATCTCGGCGGCACGGCGCTGCTGATGGCGGCGGACGACCTGGTCGCGAGGGCCAAGCCACTCGCCGCGCAGCTGCTGCAGGTCGCGGCCGACAGCCTCTCCTTCGCGGAAGGCCGCTTCAACACGGAGCTCGCCGCGGACGGCCTGCCGCGCGAGGTCGATCTCTTCGCCATCGCCACCCATCTCGCAGAAAGCACCGGAGCGCTGCTGGAAGGCCATGGCGACAACCGCTGTGACGTCTTCACCTTTCCCAACGGCGCGCAGGTGGCGGAGGTCGAGATCGATCCGGACACCGGCGCCGTCACGATCGAACGCTATGTCGCGGTCGACGATTACGGGACGCTGATCAACCCGCTGCTGGCGGAGGCGCAGGTCCATGGCGGTCTGGCGCAGGGAATCGGCCAGGCGCTGATGGAGGAGGCGCTCTACGATGCCGGCTCCGGCCAGCTCCTGAGCGCGACCTTCATGGACTATGCCGTGCCGCGCGCCGCCGATCTGCCCGCCTTCGATCTCGCGATGGTCGAGGTGGCGACGCGTGCCAACCCGCTCGGCGTCAAGGGTGCCGGCCAGGCCGGCTGCATCGGCGCGCCGCAGACGGTGATCCACGCGATTCTCGACGCGCTGCGCCCGCTCGGCGTGACCCATCTCGACATGCCGGCGACGCCGGGGAGGGTCTGGCGCGCGATCCGGGATGCGAAGGCGGCAAGAAATTAGCCGGGCAAGCACATATCCGTCGTGCCTCAGGTCTTCGGCCTGCCCCGGATTGGCGCGCCCTCACGCCATCACCAGCCCGCCATCGACATGCAGCGTTTGGCCGGTGACGAAGCCGCTCGCCTCCGAGGCGAGAAACAGCACCGGCCCGGTCACGTCCTCAGGCGTCGCGATCCGCCCCAGCGGCGTCTGGGCGATCAGCATCTCCCTGACCGCCTCGGGCGTCCGCGCGCTCGCATCGGTCGGCCAGACCAGCCCCGGCGCGACGCAGTTGACCCGGAGGCCGAGCGGCCCGAGCTCGGTCGCGAGGGTGCGGCTGAAGCCGATCAGCGCCGCCTTCGCGGTGGTGTAGTCGTGATAGGCGAGGCTCGGCCGCGCCACGAGATCGGTGGCCATGTTGACGATGGCGCCGCGCCCGCGCCGGCGCATCAGCGGTAGCGCCGCCTGGCAGACATTGTAGGTCGCCTTCAGCGCGCCATCGACCTGCGCCTGATAGGAAGCCCACGGCGTCTCCCAGAAGCGGGCGCGACGGTCGGGGTCGAAGACATAGGGCGCAAACGCATTGTTGACGACGGCATCGAGCCGGCCCGCCTCCTCCGCGATCCGCGCCAGCATCGCCGCGACCGCCTCCGGATCGGTGACGTCGGCGGCGATCGCCACCGCCTGCCCGCCCGCCGCCCGGCAGGCCTCGACCACGGCCAGCGCCGCAGCCTCGCTGCTGCGGTAGTTGACGAAGACGAGCCCGCCCTCCGCCGCGAACGCTTTGGCGATGGCCGCGCCAATCCCCCGGCTCGCCCCGGTGACGAGGATCACCCTGTCGTGGAAGGTCATGATGTCTGTCTGCCCAGCGTTCGAAAGGCTCGCGCGAGAACCACCAAGTCATCCCGGGCGACCGAAGGGAGACCCGGGATCCATGCCTGAAGCGTTCCGGAATGGGTCCCGGGTCTGCGCTGCGCTCCGCCCGGGACGACGACGCGTTTAAGGGGAGATAGAGCCCTCACGGGATCAGATCCGTCTTCACCACCGCGCCCATGTCGATCGGCTTCCCGATCAGCCCGAGCCGGTGGAAGGTGTCGGCGCCCTTCTGCAGCAGCTCCGGATCGAAATGGCCGAGGCCCTTGGCCTGCGTCGTCGGCGACACCGTCGAGATGTTGCGCAGCTTGATGATCTCGAGATTGAGCGCCTCGTCGCGGCCATTGATCGCGCGCGTCACCGCGAGCTTCGCCGCCTCCTCAGGGCTCGCGATCATCCAGGCGGCGCTGTCGCGATAGGCGGCGAGGAAGCGCTTCAGCAGCGGCTTCTTGGCCTCATAGGTCGCCTGCGTCACCACGAAGATGTCGCTGGGCAGGTTGAGATGCTCCTTGACCTCGATGACGTCGACCTCCGGCAGGCCCTTCATTTTCGCGACCAGCAGGCCGGTGTCGGTCGCGGCCGTGGCGTCGACCTGCCCCTGGATCAGCGGCGCGAAGTTGAGCAGGCCGGTGACCTCGACCTTGACGTCCTTCTCGGTCAACCCGACCTGGTGCAGCAGCACCTGCAGGTTCTGCCGCGTGCCGCTCGAGAGCGAATAGACGCCGATGCGCTTGCCCTTCAGGTCGGCCGCCGTACGAATACCCTTGGTCTTGGGCGCGACCACGTTGAAGACGTTTTGCGGATAGATGTTATAGATCGCGACCAGCTTCTCGCCCTTGTCGAGCGCGAGATAGAGCGCCGCCGGGTCGGTGAAGGCGATGTCGGCCTGACCCGTCAGCATATTCTGGATCGCCGAGCCGCCGCCGGTACCGGGCACATAGCCGAGATCGATCCCCTTCGCCTTGAAGAAACCCTTGTCCGGCTCGGCCAGCAGGTTGGTGATCTCGCTGATCGGCTGGCTCCAGCCCGCGACCGTGACCTTGTCGAGCGGCTTGGCGTGGGCGATCGACATCGCCAACAGGCTTGCCGCAACGGCCGCCACCACCCTACCCGTCATCCCGGGCTTGCCCCGGGCTCCATCGGAGGGCTCCGGAGTTCTCCGATGGATCCCGGCGCTCCGCTGCGCTCCGGCCGGGATGACGAACCCCTTTGGGACGAGACTCACGAAATGGGACCAATTGGTCGCGAACATCGGACTTACCCTTTCAGATGGTGGCGCAGCAGCAGCCGCCGAACATCAGGCTCGAATCCATCACACTCTGGGCAGCGATGATCGAGGCGCCGAGCCCCGCCCGGCCGCCGATGAACTCGCCGACGACAGCGCCGACCAGCGCCAGCACGACTGCGACCCGGAACCCCGCGAGGATCACCGGAAGCGCACCGGGCAACTTCAGCCGCAGCAGCGTCTGCAGGCGGCTGGCTCCCAGCATGCGAAACAGCTCGCGCCGTCCGGAATCGACCTGCGACAGGCCGGTCAGCGTGTTTTCCATCAGCGGGAAGAAGCAGATCAACGCCGTGATCACGATGGTCGGCGTCAGGCCGAAGCCGAACCAGATGATGAACAGCGGACCGAGCGCGAGCTTCGGCACGACCTGGCTCGCGACGATGTAGGGATGGAGCAGCCGGCGCAGCACGGGGGCCTCCGCCAGCAGGACGCCGGTCGCCAGCCCGACCGCGCAGCCCAGCGCCAGCCCGAGCGTCATTTCGGTCGCGGTCACCGCGAGATGCGGCAGCAGGCGCCCGCTGGCGATTTCGCCCCACAGCGTCGCGAAGACCGAAGACGGCGCCGGCACGATCAGGGCCGGGACCCGGCCGAGACGGCACCACGCCTCCCAGCCGGCGAGCAAAGCGACGAGCAGGAGCGCCGAGGCCAGCCGTTCCCTCATGGCGCGGCATCCATCGCCTGACGCAGCTCGCGGCAGAGCGCGTTGAAGGCGGGACCATAGCGCATCGCGCGCGAACGCGGCCGCGGCAGGTCGATGGCGAGGTCGTGGTGCAGCTTTCCGCCGGCCATGATCGCGACCCGGTCGGCGAGATAGACCGCCTCGCCGATGTCGTGGGTGACGAAGAGCACCGTCGTCGCCTGCAGCGCCCAGAGCGCCGCCAGATCGTCCTGGAGCTCCTCGCGCGTCAGCGCGTCGAGCGCCGCGAAGGGCTCGTCCAGCAGCAGCAGGGCCGGCTGCGTGATCAGCGCCCGCGCCACCGCGACCCGGCTCTGCTGCCCGCCCGAGAGCTGGGCGGGATGCCGCGCCGCGAACGCCGACAGGCCCACCCGCTCGAGCAACGCGCGCGCCGTCTCGCGATCCGCCTCCTGCAGGCTGCGCTTCAGCGAGAGCGGCAGCAGGACGTTGTCGAGAACGCTGAGCCAGTCGAGCAGCGTCGGCTGCTGGAAGACGAAGCCGATCCGCGGCCCCGGCCCGTCGAGCGGCACGCCATCGATCCGCACCAGGCCCCGCTGGGGCGCCAGCAGCCCCGCCGCCAGCTTGAGCAAAGTCGTCTTGCCGCTGCCGCTGCGCCCGACCAGGCAATGGAACGCCCCGCGCGGGATCGCCCAGTCGACAGCGTCGACGATGGCCTCGGCGCCATAGCCGAAATCGACCGCCTCGATGGCGACGAAGGCGTCCGGGGGAGCTTCAGTCGACATAGTCAGCGAAGCCGTCGGCGGCGCGTTCGGCTGACTGCTCGATCTCGGTCAGCCTGACCAGGTCGAGCAGGTTGAAGCGCCCGTCATTGTGCCAGCCGGCCTCGGGCGCCGCCATCGCCCCGAAGCCGCAGATTCGGGTGACGCCCGCTTCCCCCAGCAGCGCCGCGATGCGGAACAGCTCGCGCGGCGAGGCCGCAACCGCAGCCGTCTGCAGATAGGCGCGAGCGGACGACACCAGCGGCGGCACCGCATCGGGGCTGTCGACGGCGACGATCTTGAGCGTGCGGTTGAGCGCGCTCGGCGCGAGCGGCCTGGCCACCTCGCTGCAGACCACGCTCCAGCCGTCTCCGGCCTCGCCCAGAACCACGGTCCCGTCCTCGTCGAAGCCGCGCATCTCCTCGCGGCTGCGCCAGGCGGCGAGGCCGGCCGCCTCTGCCACCGAGAGCGCGCGGCGTGGATGGCGGAGGCCGAGCGCGCCGAGCTCCTGCGAGACGCGCTCGGCGAATTCGCGCGGCGAGACCGCCCCGCCCCGCGCGACGAACAGCATCTGCGGCGAGTAGCAGCCCTGCTGCTCCCAGCGCGCCACGTCCTGCGCCACGAGCCGCGCCAGCGGCCCGGCCCGGCGCGTATCGAGCGCCTCGGCGCCAATCAGCCCGAAGCCGATCCTGTGCCCATGCGGGAGGAAGCGCGCCGTCACCGGCACCCGCGCGCGGATCGCCGCCAGCGCGTCATTGCCGCCATAGGCGACGATCGTATCGGCCTCGTCCAGCCAGGCACGTTCCGCCTCGGCATCGCCACCCTGCCACCAGACCACCGCCAGGCATTCGCCGAGCCGCGGGTCGATCTCGGCGAGGATCTGCGCGAACCACCCCGCCAGCAGCGGCTCGGCGCTCGCGACCTTGCCGACCGTGCCGGCCTTGACCAGGAGCCCGCAGATCAGGCTCCAGAGCGACAGCCCCGGCACGTTCCCCGCCCAGATATGGAGCAGGAGCTGCGGGCCCTGAGCGCGCGTGAAGCCGCCCTTCATCGCCGGCTGGAAACCGTCGAGCACGGCCGGATTGGCGAAGTCCTCGGCGAGGAAGCGCTGCAGCTGCGGCGCGCGGAAGCTGCGCAGAGAGCCCGAGAGCCCAAGCCGAACGCTCTCGCGGTCATAGCCGGTGACGATCGGCAGCACGGCTTCCGCCCGACGCCGCCAGGGATCGTCCCGGTCGAGCAGCCGGGCGATGGCGGCGTCCAGCGTGGTCACGATCTGGCAGACCGGCAGCGTCCGGAGATAGCTGCGCGCATTCTCGCGGACATGGCCGGCGAGCGCGCCGGCCTGCGCCGTGGTCAGCTCCGGCACCCGCACCTGCACGTGCTCGCCCCAGGCGCTGAACTCCAGCGTCCGCCAGGCGACCTCGCCGGCCGGCAGCCCCGGCAGATGCCCCGCGGTCTCGATCACCGCCTCAGCCCCGCGCCGCCCGCAGGAATTCCTCGACCGCCAGCGAACAACCCTTGGAATCGGCGCCGTCGACGCGGCCGAGCAGCCGGAAACCGCCCTCGACCATCACGCCGGCATCCTCCGTGAGGATCGCGGAGGCACAGTTGAAATGGGCGAGGTCGTGATGGACCAGCACGCCGGTCGCCCCCTCCGGCAGGTCGCGCCCGCTCACCGGATCGACCACGCGGCTGCGGATCCAGTGCGGGCCGGACTTCACCGGCGGGCAGACCGCATTGCCGTCATCGTAGAACTGCGTGCTGAGCTCGGTCATGCCGTACATGTTGATGCAGGCCTCGCGCGGCACGCCGAGCGCCGCCGATAGCGCGTCATAGAAGGCATCCGGCGTCATCTCGCGCGACTGGCCCTTGAAGCCGCCGGTGTCGAGGATGCGGCTGCCTTGGGGCAGCGCAAAGCGCCGCCCCTGCGCCGCCAGCGCGTCGAGCAGATGCACGAAGCTGAAGCTGGCACCGAGCAGCGCATAGGGCTCGCCCGAGTCCTGCGCCCGCTCCAGTGCCGCGCTCAGCCGCGGCAGGTCGAGCCCGGCCGCGCCGATGAAGCCTTCGCTGTCGGCCGTGCCGCAGTCCCGCTTCGCCAGAGCGAGGTAATGCGCCAGCGAGGAGTTCGGCATCGCCACCTCGTCGGGGAAGAGGATGCCCATGGCCATGCGCTCCCGCCCGGCCATGAAGCGCCGGCGGAAATTGACCAACATGGAGCGGCTCCAGACCGCCATCGTCGGATGGTGGCTCTTGCCCCGCACCCCGCCCTGGGTCGTGCCGCTGGTCATGAAGATGCGCTCGGCGGCGTCCGGCGGGGTGCAGCTCAGCGTCAGCGTCTTGAAGGCGCTGATCGGCACCGCCGGAATGTCGCGCCAGCTGCGGACGGTGAGGGTCGTGCGCCCGCGCTGGATCGCGAAGCGCCGATAGGGCGCGTTATGGGCGAACTGATGGGCGAAGACGGCCAGCGCCAGGCGTTCGAACGCCGCCTCGGACGCGTCGTCCTGCTCGATGAAGGCCAGCAGGGCCTCGATGATCTCGCTCTGCGTCACGTCCGCTCGCGCCTTCCCGCACGGCCCATCGCCCGGCGATAGCCGGGCCTTGGAGCCTGACGATCCGAAAATGACGGCGCGAGCCTGGAGAAGGGGCGAAGGTGCCGCCCGATGTCCCGCATCCCTACGCCGGCATGACCCGGATCAGGTTCGGAGGGTCACCGCGCTGTCGAACCGAAGTCCGACCGGCGGAATCTCAGCCCCCTGGCGGGGCACCCCTTGGAACAGCGGCCACCATGATGGCGCGCCCGCCCCGCTGTCAAGGAAGCGTCATGAGACCTTCGCCGGCCGCCACGAAACCGGCGAGGCGACCCATCATGCGGCCGAAGACGTCCCGACCGGAGCCGGGCGCGCGCTGTGGCTCGCGCTCCCGCCCGTCATTCGGCTGCGGGAGCGGCCCCGGAGTCGGGCGCCGGTCGCCATGTCGCGAGCGCATCCCGCCCCGCCGCGGTCAACGCATAGACGCCCCGGCCCATTGTCTCGAACCAGCCATAGACGTTCCGATGCAGGATCTTCTGTGCGTCCGGGCAGGTCGGCTTGAGATCGCGCGGCCGTTGCGGGCCCTCCGCCATCGCCGCCGCGCAGGCCAGCGCCTGCTGGCGATAGGCGGTCATCACCGGCCTTCGCGTCCCGCCGCCGGCGACCGGATCGCCCTGGCGACGCCGGTGTTCATCCACGAGACGGGAACGCCGGTTCGGGTCCTTGCGCGGCGTCGGTGCAACCGGGGACACGAGCACGTCGACCTGGCCGGATGCGGCGACCCCCAGCAGCCCGAGACCGAGCCGGCGACAGAGATTGCGGTAGCGCGGATCGCTCTCGCGGCCCTTGCCCCGGGCCGACAGCCGCGCCGCCAGCCAGACCTCGTCGCCGATGCTCATGCGGTCGACGCCCGGCAGGATCAGCTCGAGATTGAAGGTCAGCTTGAGTTCGCCGATCACCACCACACTCGGGTCGCCGGCCCGCACCCCGACGAGATCGCAAGGCCCGACCTCGCCCTTGACGGTGTAGCCCAGCCCCTCGAGGAAGGCCTTGACCGGCAGATAGAGCGACGTTTCCACGGAAGACCCTCTAAACAACCGTCATTCAGCCGCGGCGGTGGCAGAGCCGCCGAGACCGCAGCGCCATCGGCCCTGAAGAGGCTGAACGGCAAAAGCTCGCCACCCGGAACGGCAGCGACTCACCTGAGGTATCCTGGAAAATCCTTCGGCGGCGGGGAAGTGGCGGGCCGGGAGGGATTGTCCACATTCTCCAGAGAGATCAATAAAATCAATAGCTTGAGAGCTGCGGATTTTGATCGCGTGTACCAGTCCTGTGACCCATCGTCCAGCGGACGCAAGCGGGTTCACAGGGCCCGCACTCAACGCCGGTCGAACTTGCAGACTGTGAACAAGCGCCAAAGATTCACCCCTCTCTCAATGACGATAACCTTTTTAATTGAATGACTTAAACGCCATCTGCGGTAGGGTCGTGCCTCAATGCCGGACCACAGGGAGGAAACAAGATGGGCTTCAAGCCGCCATTCACGGGCATTCACGCGATCGTCTATGCGTTGTTCGATGCGCAGGAGCGTCTGAACCGCGAGGCGATGCGCAAGCAGGTCGAGATCTGTCTCGGGCTCGGCGTCCACGGGATGGCTGCTCTCGGGCTCGCGACCGAGGTCTCGAAGCTCGGCGTAACCGAGCGGCGAATGGTGATGGAGTGGGTCGCCGAGGATACGGACGGGCGCGTGCCACTGGCCTTCACGATCTTCGGTTCGTCGGTCGCAGAGCAGGTCGAGCAGGTCCGCGCGGCCGAGGCGGCGGGGGCCGACTGGGTGATCCTGCAGCCACCGATGGTCGGAAACTTCGGCGCGGCAGAGTACATCCGCTTCTTCGGGCGCGTCGCCGAGGCGACGTCGCTGCCGGTCGCCATCCAGAACGCGCCGGCCTATATGGGGCGCGGCCTCTCCGCCGATGACATTCGCGAGCTGGTCGCGCAGCATCCGAATATCTGCCTCGTCAAGGGCGAGGGTTCGGTCGTGGAGATCCGGCATCTGATCGAGGCGACGGATGGGCAACTGCCGGTCATGAACGGCCGCGGCGGCCTCGAACTGATCGATAATTTTCGTGCCGGTTGCGCCGGGATGATCCTCGCCCCCGATACGATCGACTATGCACTGGCCGCGCATGCGCGGCTCAACGCCGGCAACGAGGAGAGCGCCGAAGCCGCCTATCGCGAGATGCTGGCGACGACGGTCTTCATCATGCAGTCCCTTGAAAGCCTGATCTGCTACGGCAAGCGCCTGTTCGGCGCGCGCGCCGGCATCGAGATCCATGACCGGGCGCCGGCGCTGCGCCCCACTGCGTTCGGCCTCGACCTCGTCCAGCGCCATGCCGCGCGTCTCGGGCCCTATCAAGTCCTCGGCTGATCGGATCGCGGGCGAACCATGTGTCGTGTGCGGAGCGGGCGAACTCATGTGCCTCGCGCTCACTCAGTGAACGCGGGCCGACGTTCAGGTTGGCCCAGCGCTTCTCGACGGCGACGAGCACCTCCGCCTGCTCGAGCTTGGCCTCGGACGGATCTCGGGTTCCGAGGCTCTGCTTCTTCTCGGTCTTGCCGAGCAGGGCGCGGAGCTCGCCCGGGACGCGCTTGCGAATGCTCGCTGAAATGGTGGCGTGATCGCCTTACCAGCGAGGCAGGCGCGCGCGACAGCGTCAGCGTCTCATTTGGGTCGACATCGAATATCCTGCGCACGCGTCAGCTCTTTGGACCAAGATCTGACGACCCAAATCGAGAAACTCACCGCAGCCGGATGCGCCATCATCCCGGAGGAGAAGATGAGCGTCGCGACCCGGGTGTCTTCATTCCGACTCTGGAAAGGATAGCGCGAGGATCTCATCACTTTTTTGAGCTTTACGTCGTTTTGCCTCAGAGATGTTGTAGACTTTTCGGGATTATTCAGCGTCGATCGAAAGGAGGAGCGCGATGGACCTTGGCCAGATCATGGCATTGCTGATCCTCGCGATTTTCGCGATGCTCATCATCGCGCCCCCCGTCGGCGTCTGGCGCTCCCTGTCCAGGCCTGCCGCGGCAGCGTCGACAGGGCTGCGTGTCACATTGGCCTTGATCGGCCCCTCCGTCGTCGCCTTTGTCGGCGTCGTTCTGATGTGGCTCCCCGGCTATACGGGGCAATGCGGCGGCTGGCTCGGCGAGACCTCCCCCTGCAGCGGTTTTGGCCAATATGCGTCCGAGACCCTGTACTGGGCCGCCATGAGCATGGCCATGCCTGGCCTTCTCGGGATGCTCCTCGGGGTCGTCTTGCTGGTCTTTGGCCTGATCCGGCGCGGCAGGACGCGCCCTGCGGCCTGAGTGGAGGCGGGCACGATGGCCCATTTTCGATGCCTCATTCGTGGCGAGGGCTTTCTGGACATCCTCGAGGGGCGTGAGGGGCCGACCGGCTTCTATGTGAACCGCCCGGTCGAGGCCGTGAATGCTGTTCAGGCTCGGCGCGCTGCCCTCGACGCGTTCCAGTTGGAACTTGCCGAGCGAGGCTGGGCAAACAAGGGCGGGCGCGTCATCGTCGACGAGATCGACGAGATCGAAGCGTCCGAGATTGCATTGATCGGGCAGGGCTTCGTGGTCTTTCCGGAAAACGAAGCCGATGTTGACCCTGGGGCGGCTGACCCCCCGAACCATGGATGATGACCAGGACAGCGATGACCAGCTTTCGCAACGCCGTCTGCTTTGACGCTACAGGGACGGTCAAGACCATCATCGACCTGGTTCCACTGCGTGACCTGACGTGGCGCGATCGCATGATGCCCTGGCGACCATTTCCGGTCCGGCTCACGCTGCAACCTGGGCCCAACCTGTCGATTGAGGATGTCCGCGATAGGCTTCTCTCGATCCTGCGGGGCGATAGCGAAATCGCCGATTTCCTGAAGATGCCGATTGATGACGCCATCGCACGCGTGCAGGCGGCGCACTCGCCATCCGAGATCATCGAAGCCGCAAGAGTGACCAGCTTCACGCGCATGCGTTGGGGTAAAAGTTGGGGCAGCATCGGCTGACGCCGCAAAATACCGTACAATTACAGGAAGTTGCGGAAAAGCGGTGGCGGACAGGGAGGGATTTGAACCCCCGATACCCTTGCGGGTATGCCGCATTTCGAGTGCGGTGCATTCAACCACTCTGCCACCTGTCCGCGGTCGCCTTCGGTCGAAGCGGGCTGGTTACTACACGCGGCGTTCGGCCAAAACAAGCCTTCGCGCGCGCGCCGGCCGCTTTCTGTTCCGCGCCGTCGTCGCAGCGTCGCATTCGGCAGAGCCTGCAACGCTTTCGCTCGACCTCTGCGACCCCAGCGACTATCGAGCCTCGTCCGGCGTGGGGAAACCCGCGCCCGATCTCTTTTGGCCCCTTGGTTTCGCCACCGCGCGAGCCAAGAGCCCTCAAGAGCGAACCCTGACCCGTAACGACTGCCAAAAAGCCGTCCCGCATGCGCCTCGTCGAGGCCGTGACAGGGCGGGGCCGAACATGGAGGATAAAATGTTCGCAGTCATCAAGACCGGCGGAAAACAGTTCCGCGTGACCGCCAACGATCGCATCACCACCGCCAAGATCGAAGGCAACCCGGGCGACACCGTCGCCTTCGACACCGTGCTGATGCTCACCGACGGCGAGAAGACCACGCTCGACGCCAAGGCCCTCGCCGAGATCACGGTGGCCGCCGAGATCGTCGAACAGGCTCGCGGCGACAAGGTCATCGCCTTCAAGAAGCGTCGCCGCCAGAATTCGAAGCGCAAGCGTGGCTTCCGCGCCGAGCTGACGGTCATCCGCATCACCGACATTCTCACCGGCGGCAAGAAGCCGGAGATGAAGAAGGGCGAGGCTTCGGCCGTCGCGCTTCAGGCCGGCGCTGCCGAGGTCGAGGCCAAGCCCGCCGCGAAGGCTCCGAAGGCCGCCAAGGCCGAGGCCGGTGCGCTGGACGCCTCCAACCTCTCGTTGATCTCGGGCGTCGGCCCGACCATCGAGAAGAAGCTGCGCGCCGCCGGCATCACCTCCTGGAACGACATCGCCGCCTGGACCGAGGCCGACGTCGCCAAGTGGGACGAGGAGCTCAAGCTCCGCGGCCGCGCCACCCGCGAGGAGTGGGTCGAGCAGGCCAAGGAGCTCCTGGCCGGCAAGCCCCCGCGGGCCAAGGCCGACCAGGCCGAGCTGGCTTCCGGCGAGGACTACTGACGCCTCCCGTCAGTCCCGTTTTCGCTTCCCCGCCCGAACCGGCTGGCTTTTGCCACCGATTCGGGTTAGAGAGACCACATCAGTTTTGAGGTAGGGCGTTATGGCTCACAAAAAGGCAGGCGGCTCGTCCCGCAACGGTCGCGACTCCGAAAGCAAGCGCCTCGGCGTGAAGAAGTTCGGCGACCAGGCCGTCATTCCGGGCAACATCATCATCCGCCAGCGCGGAACCCGTTGGCATGCCGGCGTCAATGTCGGCATGGGCAAAGACCATACCCTCTTTGCGACCTCGGCCGGCCGCGTCCGATTCACGACGAAACTCGGCCGAGCTTTCGTGAACGTAGTCCCGGCCCAAGAGGCCGCAGAATAAGACGGCGGATAGGGACTTCTCCGATCCGCCGGTTCCATCGAACCGGAACGGATCAGGGGTCCAGCCCTCTACGGGGTCACCCAAGGTCAGCGAAAGGGAGGTGGGACCAAATCCCAGCTCCCTTTTTCGTTTGCGCCGACGGAGAGACTCAGATGTTCCCCGAATTGACCCGCGACGATGTCTTCCGGCTCGAGACCCGCCGTCTCTGGCTGCGCTGGCCGCGCATGGCGGACGCTTCCGCCATCCTGCGTCAGGCGGGGGAGAAAGCCGTGGCCGAGATGACGGCCTCGATCCCGCATCCCTACCCTGTGGCTGCGGTCGAGCCCTTCGTCTTCGCCATGCGCAAGGGCAATGCGCTGGGCGAGCATCTGGTGCTGGCGATCACGCCGCGGTCCAAGCCCAACGAGCTGATCGGCATGATCGGCGCGCATCGCCAGGCCACGGGCATGCCCTTCATCGGCTACTGGCTGGGCACGGGCCATTGGGGCAAGGGGCTGGCGACGGAGGCCACCCAGGCGCTGATCGACACCGTGTTCTCGCTGAGTGAGATCAAGGCGATCGAGGCCGATGCGCGGGTCATCAACCCGGCGTCCAAGCGCGTGCTGGAGAAGTCGGGCTTCCGCGCCGAGGGCTCGTTCCTGAAGTCGCTGCCGGCCCGTGGCGGCCTCTTCCCCTGCGAACAGTACCGGCTCGACCGCTCGACCTGGGCGGCGCTGAAGAGCTGGGGCACGAGCGGCTGGACCCATGCGCCGGAGATCGAGCCTTCCATCGCCGTCGACACGCCGGGCGAACCCTGCCCGGCGTGAACTGACTACGTAGCAGCCAACACCGTCATGCTCGGCCTTGTGCCGAGCATCCACGTCTTGGGAACCGCAAACACCCCGGAGAAGACGTGGATGGTCGGGACAAGCCCGACCATAACGGCTATGTGCGCGTCACCATCTACTTCACGAACGTCCCGCCCAGCTCGTCCTCGATATGGATGCGGATGATCTCGTCGAAGCTCGACTCGGCCTTGAAACCGAGCGCGATCGCACGCTGCGGGTCGAAATTGCGCGGCCAGCCCTCGACGATCTTGTCGATCACCGGATCGGGCACGCGCTTGATGCGCGCCACGACGCCGTCGCCTGCGACCTTGCGCAGCGCCTCGATCTGCTCGGCCACCGTGCAGGAATAGCCCGGCATGTTCAGCGCGCGGCGGGGACCGACGGCCGCCAGGTCCATGGTCGCGGCATGGAGCAGGAAATTGACCGCCGAGCGCGGCGAGGCGTGCCAATGGCGCACCTGGTCCGACACGGGGAGCACCGCGTCGATGCCGTTCAGCGGCTCGCGGATGATGTTGGAGAAGAAGCCCGACGCCGCCTTGTTGGGCGTGCCCGGCCGCACGCAGATCGTCGGGAAGCGGATGCTGAGCCCGTCGAAGAAGCCGCGGCGCGAATAGTCCGAGAGCAGCAGTTCGCAGATCGCTTTCTGCGTGCCGTAGCTGGTCAGCGGCGTCGTGAAGAACTCGTCGCCGATCTTGTCGTGGAACGGCGCCCCGAACACGGCGACCGACGAGGTGAAGACCACCCGCGGCTTGTAGCCGTCGCCGGTCAGGCGGATCGCCTCGAACAGGAAGCGCGTGCCGTCGAGATTGATCTTGTAGCCCTTCTCGAAATCGGCCTCGGCCTCGCCCGAGACGACCGCCGCCAGATGCACGATCAGTTTGGGCCGCGAGGCGATCAGCGTCTCAGCCTCGCCCGGAACCGACAGGTCCGAGACGATGGCCTCGAACGCGAAGGCCGCGCCGGCCGGCGCCTGGGCCGCGACGACATCCTGCGCCGTCACCTTGGCGATGGGCTTGCCGCCCAGATGCCCGTCACGGGCGAGGCGTTCGATGAATTTGCGGCCGGCCATGCCGGCGCCGCCGAGAACGAGAATATGCATGGGCTTCCTCCCTGTTGTTGTTCTTGTGCGCTCAGAGAGCGAAGCCGCCATCGGCGAGATGGATCTGGCCGGTGGTGTAGCTCGCCTCATCGGAGGCGAGATAGACCGCGAGCCAGGCGATCTCCTGCGCCGTGCCGAGCCGGCCCATCGGCTGACGGTCGATGAAGGCCTGCCGCGCGGCGGCTTCCGTGGTCTTGGTCGAGGCCGCCAGATCCTTGATGCGCTGGTCGAGCGAGGGCGACTGGATCGTCCCCGGGCAGATCGCGTTGGAGCGGATGCCCTTCTTGATGAAGTCGGCCGCGACCGCCTTGGTCAGCCCGATCACCGCCGCCTTGGTCGTGCCATAGGCGTAGCGGTTGGGGATGCCGCGGACAGAACCCGCGCCCGAGGCGATGTTGACGATCGAGCCAGCGCCCTTCTCCAGCATGCCCGGCAGGAACGCCTTGATCGTGCGGTGCATCGAGGTGACGTTGAGGTCGAAGGAGAAATCCCAGGCCTTGTCGTCGGTGTCGAGCACCGTGCCATGGTGGACGTAACCGGCGGCGTTGACGAGGATGTCGATCGTCCCGACCTTGGCCGCAAAGCTCTCGACAGCCTTGTTCGAGAGCACGTCGAGCTTGCGCTTCTTCGCCTTGGGAATGCCCTCGAGCAGCGTGACGTCCTTGTCGGTCGCCCAGACGGTCGCGCCCTCGGCGACGAAGGCCTCCGCGATCGCACGCCCGATGCCCTGGCCGGCGGCGGTGACGACCGCGACCTTGCCCTTCAAACGTCCTGCCATGCTGTTGTCCTCGCCTTCGCGTTTCTTGGTGGTGACATCAGGCCTGCGCAGCCCTGAAGCTCTCGAGACGCGCCCTCTGATGGCCGTCTGAATCAAAATTGCCCGGATCGAGCCAGGCCTCGAAGGCGGCGTTCACGGCCGGCCATTCGCTGTCGAGGATCGAGAACCAGGCCGTGTCGCGATTCCGACCCTTGACCACCATGTGCTGGCGGAAGAGGCCCTCATAGCGAAAGCCGAAGCGCAGCGCGGCGCGCTTGGACGGCTCGTTCAGATTGTTGCACTTCCACTCGAAGCGCCGGTAGCCGAGCGAGAAACCAAAGCCCCCGCAAAGATGGATCGCCTCGGTGGCAACGCGGGTCCGCTGCAGCTCCGGCGAATAGGTGATGTAGCCGACCTCGAAGACCCCATGCTCGGGTCGGATCTCCATCAGCCAGAGATGCCCCTTGGGCTTGCCGTCGGCCCTGTCGATGATCGCGAAGGGCACGATGCCAGACTTCGACACCATCATCGCCAGCAACTCGCGATAGGCCTCGCGCGTCTGCGGCGGATCCGCGGGCATCCACTGCCAGATGTGGTCATGGCCGGCATTCACGGCCCAGATGTCGTCGAGATGGCGGGCCGGGTCGATCGGCTCGAGCCGGCAGTAGCGCCCCTCCAGCACACGCGCCGGCGGAAAGGGCGGCGCCCTCCAGGCCAGGACGGGGTTGCGATCCGCCGCCGATGTCGCATGGCTCATGGCTTCGTCATCTCCTGCCAGCCGGTGAGATCGGCGAAGACCGACCAAGCCACGCCGAGCTCGGCCGCAACCGCCGCCGTGATGGCGTGGCCCTCGGCCTCCCAGGCACGCTGCTCGGCTTCGCTGGGAAAGCGCGAGCGGGCCTCGGCATCTTCGTCGTAGATCGCGTCGAAGGCGTCCATCCAGACTTCCAGCCGGTCCGCCAGATCCTCGCTCAGCCCGACATCCTCGGCATCGACGGCGCTTCGGCGGCCCTTGGCGTCCAGCGTCCAAAGGCCGCTCTGCCCGAGCCAGGCCGGCGCGATCAGCAGCGCCCGGCTCATGAGCGCGCCTTTAGGTCTTCACGGAAGAACGGGTCGAGCCGCCGCGAGGGCGCATTGCCGGCGAAACCCGCGAAGCTGCCGCCCTCCACGATCAGCCGCGTCGATTCGATGAAGCCCGCCCAGGCGGATCGCGCCGAGGCGGCGCCCGTTGACAGCCGGCGAACGCCCAGCGCCGCGAAGTCGGACACCGTCAGACCGAAATCGGCGAAGACGACGACATTGACGGGCTTGCCGCGCGCAGCGGAAACAACCGTGGCGATCTCCTCGGGAGTTCGCACCCAGGGCGCGTAGAGCGCATCCGCACCGGCTTCCGCAAAGGCGGCGAGGCGGCGCACCACCTCGGGCAACGGATCAGGATGACCGGTGAGGAAGGCCTCCGCCCGCGCCGTCAGCACCACGCCGGAGCCGGTCTCGTCGATTGCCCTGCGCGCGGCGCGGACCCGGTCCACGGCGAGCTCGAACGGATAGAGCGGGTCGTCCTCGCGCCCCGTCGCATCCTCGATCGACAGCCCTGCGACGCCGGTCGCGACGCAGAGCTTGACGTTGGCGGCGACACCGTCGGGCGTGTCGGCATAGCCGTTCTCGAAATCGGCGTTCACCGGCAGGTCGGGCACCGCCTTCACCATCTCGGCGATATGCGCGAGCATCATGTCGCGCGGCACGTCCTGGTCGGCCCGGCCTTGCGTGAAGGCAAAGCCGGCGCTCGTCGTCGCCAGCGCCTTGAAGCCCTGCCCGCGCAGCCAGCGCGCCGAGCCGATATCCCACGGGTTCGGCATGACGAAGCAGCCGGACTCGTGGAGCGCGCGAAAGGCATCGACCTGAGGGGAATAGGCCATTTCAAACAGTTTCAAGTCAGCGGGCCGACGAGACAAGCATAGTGTCCATGCCGCATCGTTTTGTCAGCCCCGAAACGAGGCATGGCCTCCTCAACCGAGAAAGCCCGAAAGCGCCGCCGCCACGGCCATGACCACCGCGCCGACGATCAGCATCCAGACCTGCATGAGCCAGGCAAAGGCGGCGAGTGACAGGGATAGCGCGCCGACGATAGCGCCGGGCGCGACGCCGCCGCGGCCGCGACGCCAATGGCCGATGGCCCCGCCGAGCAGCCCGCCGATCACGGCGAGCAGGGCGAGCGAGGCGCCGAGCCCCAACGTCTCCAGAGCGTCCATTCATGCCCCCGTCGGACGCCCGCGCTCAGTGATTGTCGCGCGGCACACCGAACTTCTTGTGGATCTTCTGGTACTTGACCGCCGGCTTCAGCACCATGCCCTCGGAGAGTTCGCCGACGATCTTGCGCTGGATCTCCTGCCACGGCGTCTGGCTCTTGGGGTACTTGTAGCCGCCGGCCGCCTTCAGCGCGGCGCGCCGCTGCGCCAGTTCCCCATCCGGGATCAGGATGTCGGCGGTGCGCTTGGTCAGGTCGATGCGCACCATGTCGCCCGTCTTCAGCAGCGCGAGCCCGCCGCCCGTCGCCGCCTCCGGCGAGGCGTTCAGGATCGAGGGCGAACCCGAGGTGCCGGACTGGCGCCCGTCGCCGATGCAGGCGAGCGCCGAGACGCCCTTCTTGATGAGATAATCCGGCGGCCGCATGTTCACCACCTCGGCCGCGCCGGGATAGCCGATCGGCCCGACGCCGCGGATGAACAGGATGCAGTGCTCGTCGATGGCGAGCGCCGGATCGTCGATGCGGTGGTGGTAGTCCTCCGGTCCGTCGAAGACGATGGCGCGACCCTCGAAGGCGTTGGGATCCTTCGGGTTTTCCAGGTAGCGCTTGCGGAACTCCGGCGTGATCACGCTGGTCTTCATGATCGCGGAATCGAACAGGTTGCCGGACAGGTTGAGGAAGCCCGACTGCGCCTTCATCGGCTCGTCATAGGGCTTGATGACGCGCCGGTCGACCGAGAAGAAGCCTTCGCAATTCTCGGCGAGCGTGCGTCCATTGGCGGTGATCGCGGGCTTGATCTTGCCCTTGGCGACGAGTTCAGCGACCACGGCGGGAACGCCGCCGGCGCGGTAATAATCCTCGCCGAGATACTCGCCGGCCGGCTGCAGGTTGACCAGCAGCGGGACATCGTAGCCGATCTTCGTCCAGTCCTCGTTGTCGAGGGCTACGCCGATATGCTTGGCGATGGCGTTGACGTGGATCGGCGCATTGGTCGAGCCACCGATCGCCGAATTGATGACGATGGTGTTCTCGAAGGCCTCACGCGTCAGGATCTTGGAGGGAACCAGGTTCTCCCAGACCATCTCGACGATGCGCTTGCCCGTCAGATAGGCCATCTCATAGCGGTCGCGATACGGCGCGGGGATGGCGGCGCCGCCCGGCAGTGTCATGCCCATCGCCTCGGCGAGCGAGTTCATCGTCGAGGCCGTGCCCATCGTGTTGCAATGACCCGCCGAGGGCGCCGAGGAGGCGACGAGCTCGACGAAGCCTTTGTAGTCGATCTCGCCGGCCGCCATCATCTGGCGCGCCTTCCACACGATCGTGCCCGAGCCGGTGCGCTCGCCGCGGAAATTGCCGTTCAGCATCGGCCCGCCCGGCAGGGCGATCGCCGGGATGTCCACCGTCGCGGCGGCCATGATCTGCGCCGGGGTGGTCTTGTCGCAGCCGGTCGTCAGCACGACGCCGTCGATCGGGTAGCCGTAGAGGATCTCGACGAGGCTGAGATATTGCAGGTTGCGGTCGAGCGAGGCGGTCGGCCGCTTGCAGGTCTCCTGGATCGGATGGATCGGGAACTCGAAGGGCACGCCGCCCATCTCGCGGATGCCGTCGCGGACGCGGTGAGCGAGCTCGAGATGGTGGCGGTTGCACGGCGCGATGTCCGAGCCGGTCTGGGCGATGCCGATGATCGGCCGACCCGACTGCAACTCGTCGCGCGACAGGCCGAAATTCATCGTCCGCTCGATATAGAGCGCCGTCATGTCGGCATTGGCGGGGTTGTCGAACCAGGCCTTCGAGCGCAGCTGCTCCGGCTTGATCTTGCGGACAGGCTTCTTGCCTGCGGGAGTCTTGCCTACGGGAGTCTTGCCTACGGGAGTCTTGGCCATCCTCGTCTTCCTCTCGCGCGACGCGGCACTGACGGCCGCTTGTCGATCTCATTCAACCAATGTGAGACAGGCTCATCATGCCCATCGCCCCGCCCCGGGCAAGAGCCGGCTCGCGGGATAGTCATACTATTTACGCACCCTGCATACAGCATGCAACGATGTCGTCACCATCGGCGGTGCTTGCCAGCCGCGGCGATTTGAAGCCAAGACAAAGACAAGGCCCCGGCAAGAGCGGGCCGTGTCGCGATCCAGCCCGAGGAAGCCCGCCATGACACTCCATGTCGTCCCCGCCTTCGCCCGCATCGGCGAGGAGAACGCCTTCGCCGTTCTGGCGCGGGCCACCGAGTTGCAGCGCCAGGGCAAGGACATCATCAATCTCGGCATCGGCCAGCCCGACTTCCCGACCCCCGACCACATCGTCGAGGCCGCGGTGAAGGCTCTGCGCGACGGCCACCATGGCTACACGCCCGCCAATGGCATTTTGCCGCTGCGCGAGGCGGTCGCCGCCGATCTGCACAAGCGCTTCCAGGTCGAGGTTTCGCCCGAGAGCGTGATGATCGTGCCGGGCGGCAAGGTCACCATGTTCATGGCGATCCTGATGTTCGGCGAGCCCGGCGCCGAGATCCTCTATCCCGATCCTGGCTTCCCGATCTACCGCTCGATGATCGAATACACCGGGGCGACGCCGATCCCGGTGCCGATCCGCGAGGAGAACGGCTTCGCCTTCTCGGCCGAGGAGACGCTGGCGCTGATCACGCCGAAGACGCGGCTCCTGATCGTCAACTCGCCGGCCAACCCGACCGGCGGCGTCACGCCCAAGGCCGAAGTCGACAAGCTCGTCGCCGGACTGGCGAAATTTCCTGACGTCGCGATCATGTCCGACGAGATCTACGACCAGATGCTCTATGACGGCGAGCAGCATGTCTGCCTGCTGAGCTACCCCGAGATCCGGGACCGGCTGATCCTGCTCAACGGCTGGTCGAAGACCTATGCCATGACCGGCTGGCGCATGGGCTGGTCGATCTGGCCCAAGCCCCTCTACGACAACGCCCGCAAGCTGGCGGTGAACTCGCATTCCTGCGTGAACGCACCCGCCCAGTGGGCCGGCCTCGCCGCGCTGACCGGCCCGCAGGACGCGGTCGCGATGATGCTGGCCGAGTTCGACCGGCGCCGGAAGGCGGTGGTGAAGGGGCTCAACGCCCTGCCCGGCGTCTCCTGCATCGTGCCGAAGGGGGCCTTCTACGCCTTCCCGAACGTCTCGCAGACCGGCTGGAAGGCCAAGAAACTCGCTTCCGCCTTGCTGGAGGATGCCGGGGTAGCCACCATTGGCGGGCCCGATTTCGGCGTCCATGGCGAGGGCTATATCAGGCTGTCCTACGCCAATTCATTGCCCAACATCGAACGCGCTCTGGCGCGCATGGGCACGTTTCTCGAAAGCGCGAAGGCTGCATGATCTTCAACAACGCGAGCTATCTCTATCTGGCGGCGGCGATCGTCAGCGAGGTCATCGGCACCTCGGCGCTGAAGGCGTCGCAGGAGTTCACCCGACCGGTGCCGACGCTGATCATGCTCGCCGCCTTCCTCAGCGCGTTCTACTTCCTGACCCTGACCCTGCGGACGATCCCCGTCGGCGTCGCCTACGCCATCTGGTCGGGCGTCGGCATCGTCATGATCAGCATCATCGCCCGCATCCTGTTCGGCCAGAAACTCGATGCGCCGGCCATCCTGGGCATGGCGCTGATCGTGGCGGGCGTGCTGGTGATCAACCTGTTCTCGAAATCCACCGCCCATTGAAGAAGAGCGTCATTCTCGGGCGAAGCGCAGCGCAGACCCGAGAATCGCCGGCAGGATGAAACGCCCGCGCCTCAACGGCCTGAGAGGCTCGGGTCAAGCCCGAGCAGGGCGCCGGCCGCCTCAGTTCCTGGCCGTGCTCGCCGTCATGCCCGGATCGACCTTGAAGCTCGAGGCTTCGAGCACCGCGGTACCGATCATCGTCTTCACCGAGACCCGCACGGGCACCATGACATTGGTGCCCGCAACCGGCGCCAGCCAGGTGCTGATGTCGCGGTTCTCGATCATGAACTTGGTGCTCGGCCGCTGCGAACGGTGGCCGGCGATCGGCACATAGCGCACCTGGCAGACCGCGACCGGGCCGCTATAGCCGTCGAGCTTGACCTCGCGCGTGCCCGACTGGCTCATCTTGATGTCGTAGCGCGCCGCGCCGTCGAAGATCTGGAGCGTCCGGTTGCAGGCATTGGCGAGCCCCTTGCCGACGACCGGCATCAGGAAGGCGCTGAGCGGGTCGATCACGTTGCGGCGATGGCCGTCGTTCAGCGGCACGCGGTCCGGCTTGGCATCGATCGGCGGCTCGATCTCGACGGCCGCGACGATGTTGCTGTCGAGCGCCATACGCACGGTGCGGCTCTCGCTGGAACTCGCCGAACTGACGGCGAAACTCGTCGGCGAGAGCTTTGTGCCGTTGAGGCTGCCGCTGGCGGCCCCTGAGCCGCGTCCTCCGGTGAAGCCGCCGATCAGGCCCGTCAGCTTGGCCGTGAGGTCGAGCTTGTAAGCCGAGCCCTCGATGCCGCCGGTGAGGTTCGCCGTGCCGAGCGTCAGCCCCAGCAGCGACACGTCGTAGCGCGCGTCGAGCGAGGCGGCGGCGGCGGGAAGCCCGAGCGTCGCGGCTCCGACGGCGAGAATCCACCCGCCCAGGGACGATGCGATGGCGGGTTTCATCCAGTTCCTCCAGACGGCAGGCCATGTCGACATGCACTGCGAATCGGTCCGAATCGTGACCGCTTTCGCCGGGTTTGGCGAGCGCCCAGATGCCGCGGCGACGCCGGCGCGGGCACGACACGCCTTATCCACTGGGCGGCACGCGGTTTTCCTTGACGGCCCCGCCGGCCTTGGCTATGGAACCGCGACTTCAATTTGACTTCCGGTGCTCATGTCCGGCACGTCGCGTGTCGGCATTTTTGTTTGAGCCAGCCGGTTGGATTTAGGGAACGATACCATGGCGCGCCGTTGCGAACTGACCGGGAAGGCCACCCTCACCGGCCACCTCGTCAGCCACTCGAACCGCAAGACGAAGACCGTCTTCCGGCCCAACCTCGTCAACGTCACGCTGCAGTCGGATGCGCTCGGCCGCTCGGTGCGGCTGCGCGTCTCGGCCAACGCCCTGCGCACGGTCGACCATCGTGGCGGCCTCGACGCCTTCCTGATCAAGGCTCCGGCCTCCGATCTGTCGACCGGCGCCCTGACGCTGAAGCGCGACATCGAGAAGAAGCTCGCCACCGTCTGAGCGGACGAGCCTTTTCGGGTCTGAAGGAAGCGGCCGAAAGGCCGCTTTTTTCGTTGGGGCACCGCCGTCATGCTCGCCCTCGTGGCGAGCATCCACGTCTCGAACACGAGCCTCGATCAAGGACGGCGTGGATGGTCGGCACAAGGCCGACCATGACGGGCCGACCGCTTCAAACCAGCGCGAACTCCAGCAGCACCGTCCGCTGCAGGAACGAGAAATTGTCGTCCGAGATCAGGGTCAGCACGGTCTTCAGGCCGTCCTGATGGACCGCCAGCCCTTCCATGTTGTCGATCTCCTGGCCGAGATCGGCCTCGATCAGGGCGGGCCCGTCGAGCAGCGCACCGACCTTCAGGCTCGCGCCGGGAATGCGACGGATCCGCATGCCGACGCCACGCAGCGCGCGATACCAGCGCTCCAGCAACAGCAGGTCGCCATCAGGCAGGAAGGCGAGGTCGGTGATGTCAAAGCCGCCATGCCTGATCACCCTGAACAGGCCCGGCTGGCGCCCGAGGATGACGCCCAGCGTCGGCTCGTCTTCCGAGCCCGAGCGCTCGGCGATGGCGACGATCGCACCCGCCAGAGGCTGCCCGGGCGGCACCACGCCGATCGCCTCCAGCCCGCGATTGTCCGGCAGGCGCTTGACCTCGCGCGGCACCGGCACGATCCGCGCCCGTGCCATCACGCCCTCGGCCGCCCAGTCGAAGCGCAGCACGTCATGGGTCCGCTCGACGCCGAGATAGGCGATACCGTCGGCGATGCACAGGCTCTCGGTGTCGTAGTAGCGCGAGCGGTGCAGCGGCCGGCCCGAACTGCCGAGGATCGGCGCCAGCTCCGCGCCCTCGATCCCGGCCAGCCGGCCGTTGCGCGAGGCGAGCGTGCCCGTCAGCCAGAATCCGTTGTCGGTGATGGCGACGAGATCGGTGCCGCCCGGCCCGCGCCACAGACCCGACAGCCCGCCGAAGCGCGAATGGCTGCCGCTGAGCACGAGCCCGCTGCGAAAGTCGAGACGGCCGAAGCGCGTCTTCTCGGGGTTGCCCGGCTCGAAGGCGGCGATCGGCCGCGCCGAGACGGCGACGGGGATGCGGCCGGTCTCGGGCGGCTCGGCCAGGGCCGGACGGCCGGAGGCGACCGCCCCCAGGCCGGCCAATGCGGCGCGGCGGGTCAGGCGCATCGCAACGAAGCGCCCGAAGGGACAAGAGCCCTCACGTCCGCCGCCGCGGCCCGCGCGACGGCCCGCCGTTCAGCCCCGCATCCTCCTCGAAGAGTTCGGCGAGCTTCTCGGTCATCACACCGCCGAGCTCTTCGGCATCGACGATGGTGACGGCGCGGCGGTAGTAGCGGGTGACGTCGTGGCCGATGCCGATGGCGATCAGCTCGACTGGCGAGCGCGTCTCGATCTCGGCGATGATGTGGCGCAGATGCCGCTCGAGATAGTTGCCGGAATTCACCGACAGGGTCGAATCGTCGACCGGTGCGCCGTCCGAGATCACCATGAGGATCTTGCGCTGCTCGGGCCGCGCCAGCAGGCGCTTATGCGCCCAGTCCAGCGCCTCACCGTCGATGTTCTCCTTGAGCAGCCCCTCGCGCATCATCAGGCCGAGATTCTTGCGCGCCCGCCGCCAGGGTGCATCCGCCGCCTTGTAGATGATGTGCCTGAGATCATTGAGGCGGCCGGGATTGGCCGGCTTGCCCGATTGCAGCCAGCTCTCGCGCGACAGCCCGCCCTTCCACGCCCGCGTGGTGAAGCCGAGCAGCTCGACCTTGACGCCGCAGCGCTCCAGCGTCCGCGCCAGGATGTCGGCGCAGGTCGCGGCGACCGTGATCGGCCGTCCACGCATCGAGCCGGAATTGTCGATCAGCAGCGTCACCACCGTGTCGCGGAAATTGACGTCCGATTCCTGCCGGAAGGAGAGCGGCTGATAAGGGTCGATGATGATGCGCGGCAGCCGTGCCGGATCGAGCGCGCCCTCCTCCAGATCGAACTGCCAGGAGCGGTTCTGCTGCGCCATCAGGCGCCGCTGCAGCCGATTTGCAAGTCTCGCAACAACACCCTGCAAATGCGCCAGTTGCTTGTCGAGATAGGCCCGCAGCCGCGTCAGCTCCTCGGCGTCGCAGAGGTCCTCGGCCGTGACGACCTCGTCGAACTTCTGGGTGTAGGGCTTGTAGTCGGTCTGCGGCCGGTCATTGGCCTTGCTCTCGCGCGGGCGCGGCGCCTCGCCGGCCTCGTCGGCCTCGGAGTTCTCGTCCTCCTCGTCCCAGTCTCCGGACGGCGCGTCGGAGGCTTCGGACGCCCCCTCCTGCAGTTCCTCGGTCGCATCGTCCGAAACCTCGACCTCGGAGCGCTCGCCGGCGCTTTCCTGCTCGGCCTCGCCGTCCTGTTGCTGCTGCTCGTCGGAGGACTGGTCCTTGTCGTCCTCGTCCTCTTCCGAATCCTCGCCCTGCGCTGTCTGCTCGGCCATGTCGAGCGAGGCCAGCATGTCGCGCACGGTGCGGGCGAAGGCGCGCTGGTCCTCGACCGATTTCGACAGCCGGTCGAGATCGGCGCCGGCCTTGGCCTCGATCTGCTCGCGCCAGAGATCGACCAGCTTCTCGGCCGCCTTGGGCGGCTTCAGACCCGTGAGGCGCTCGCGCACCATCAGCGCCAGCGCATCCTCCAGCGGCGCGTCGGCCCGGTCGGTGATCTCCTCATAGCGGCCGCCGCGATGGTAGCGATCCTCCAGCATGGCGGTGATGTTGCCGGCCATGCCGGCCATCCGCCGCGCACCGACGCATTCGACGCGCGCCTGCTCGACCGCGTCGAACACGGCGCGCGCGGCGTCGCCCTCAGGCGCGGCGCGGCGATGCACGCTGGCGTCATGGCAGGCCAGCCGCAGCGCCATCGAATCGGAATGGCCGCGCAGGATCGCGACATCCTGCGCCGTCAGCTTGCGCGGCGGCTCGGGCAGGCGGGCGCGCTCGCCGACGAGAGAGGGTTTGTCGGCCGCGAAGACGATCTCCATCTCCGGCTTGCGGGCGATCGCCTTCATCGTCGAGGAGATGGCCCGCTTCAGTGGCTCCGCTGGCGCTTCCTTGGTCGTGCCGGGCTTGCGATTGGAAAGGGTCATAGCGCCTTCGCGAAATGGTGGATCCGGTGACCCGCGACGGGATAGTCCTCCATCACGCCGCAGGGCTTGTAGCCCAGCTTGGGATAGAACTGCGGCGCCTGGATGCTCATCGTACTCAGATAGACACCCCGCGCGCCATGCTCACGCGCGGTCGTCTCAGCCAGCGCGACCAGCGCCTCGCCATGGCCGGCGCCGCGATGGGCCTCGTCGATCCAGAGCAGGTCGACATGGAGCCATTCCCATTTCAGCTCCCCGATCAGCCCGCCGACGATCGTGCCGGCCTCGTCGCGCAGGCTGAGCGCCAGCGGTTCGCTGTTGCGCGGCCCGACGCGGGCCGCGTTGTAGGCGCTCAAGCCCGCGACCACGGCCTCCCTCGTCGCCGCGACATCGGTCTCGCGCTGGAGGGTCGCCATGGCGGGGACGGCCGTCAGCTCAGGACCACGTTGGCCGCGCTCTCCGGCAGTTCCTTGCCGAAGGAGCGCTGGTAGAACTCGGCCACCAGCGTGCGCTCCATCTCGTCGCACTTGTTCAGGAAGGTGACGCGGAAGGCGAAGCCGACATCGCCGAAGATCGCGGCGTTCTCGGCCCAGGTGATGACCGTGCGCGGGCTCATCACCGTCGAGAGATCGCCGTTCATGAAGGCGTTGCGGGTCAGGTCGGCGACGCGGACCATCTTGTCGATGACGCTGCGGCCTTCCGGCGTGCCCTGGAAGTGCTTCGACTTCGCCAGGACGATCTCGACCTCGTTGTCATGCGGCAGGTAGTTCAGCGTGGTCACGATCGACCAGCGGTCCATCTGGCCTTGGTTGATCTGCTGCGTGCCGTGATAGAGGCCCGAGGTGTCGCCGAGGCCCACCGTATTGGCGGTGGCGAACAGGCGGAAGGCGGGGTGGGGACGGATGACGCGCTTCTGGTCGAGCAGCGTCAGCTTGCCGGACTGCTCGAGCACGCGCTGGATCACGAACATCACGTCCGGGCGGCCGGCGTCGTATTCGTCGAAGACGAGCGCGATGTTGTTCTGCAGCGCCCAGGGCAGAATGCCGTCCTGGAACTCGGTGATCTGCTTGCCTTCCTTCAGCACGATCGCGTCCTTGCCGACGAGATCGAGGCGGGAGACGTGGCTGTCGAGGTTGACGCGCACGCAGGGCCAGTTGAGGCGCGCTGCGACCTGCTCGATATGGGTCGACTTGCCGGTGCCGTGATAGCCCGAGATCATCACGCGCCGGTTGTGGGCGAAGCCCGCCAGGATCGCGATCGTGGTGTCGTGGTCGAAACGGTAATCGGGGTCGAGATCGGGCACATGCGCCTCGGTCGTCGAATAGGCCGGCACCTCCAGATCCGAATCGATCCCGAAGGTCTGGCGCACCGACAGCTTGATGTCGGGCAGGCCGGCGGCAGTCGTCGTTGTCATCATCAAGTCTCCGGGCGTGGGAGCGTGACCGGGGAAGACCGGTTGTCCCGACGCCGACCGAGGAGGGAGGCAATGCCTCCTAATTAGAGGCAAAGCCCAGGACCGGCAATTCGCAAAGCGCCGGGTCGGCACTACGCGGCAGGCATGCCGGCCATGGCAAGAGCCGTGCCGCCGGAGGCTCGTCAGCCGCGCGCCTGCGTCGCCAGGAGGCGTCTCAGGAGGCCGGCGATCCGGCCCGACCCGTCGAGATCGATCGCCGGGCGCGCGGGCACCTCGCACGCCAGCGCGGCGGTGACCGCGGCGACCAGATCGGCCGGGCGGGCCGGCTCCGGCCCCGACAGCCTCAGGCAGCGCGCCAGTCCCGCCCTTTCCATCGCCTCGGCCCGGATCGCCTGCTCCGTCTCGGCGCCCTCGTCGAAGGGCACGACGATCGCCGGCCGGCCCGCCGCGACGAGGTCGAGCACGGTGTTGTAGCCGGCCTGGCTGATCGACAGCGCCGAGCGCGCCAGCAGGGCCGGAAAATCCGCTCGCGCACGCTCGACCGTGACGTTGGGCGAGGCCGTTTGCCGCAGTGCGGCGAAATCGCTCTCCGCCACGCCCTTGCCGACGAGGATGCGCCAGTGACGCGAGGGCTCGCAAAGCCGCGCCGCCCCGAGGCAGAGCCGGAACAGCGGCAGCGCCGCGGCCGAACCGCCGCCCGAGACGATGACCTCGCCCGCGCCCTCGCCACCGGCCGATGCGGGCGCCGGCACCGACGGCGGCGCCAGATAGCCCGTATAGTGCAGCCGCTCCGCCAGGGCCGGCGAAACCGGCCAGGAGGCCTCCAGCGGCAGGAAGCTCCGGTCGCCATGGACGAGCACGCCGTCGAACAGCAAAGCCAGGCGGCCCTCCGCCTCCGCGATCCGGTCCGGGCGCGGCGTCACCAGCACGTCGCGCACCGAGGCCAGCACGAGCGCAAACGGATTGGCAGCCTTCGCCGCCGCGATCAGCGTCAGGAACTCCTCCGCCAGCTGCCGGCGGCCGAAGGGGAAATGCTCGGTCACGACGACATCGGGCTTCAATGTCGTCGCCAGCGCGGCGAGCATGGCCCGGCGCCGCGCCAGCCGGCCGGCCTCGATCGGGGTGCCCGCCTCGTCCAGCAGGTTGCGGAAATCCAGCCCCTCGACCTTGACCGGGGGCAACTGCACGAAGGCGAAGGCCTCGCCCGTCATGTCACGCAGCGGCATCCCGCCGCTCGCCAGCGTCACGGAAAAGCCAGCCTCGGCCAGGGCCCGCGCCAGTTGCGCCGCCCGCACCAGATGGCCGCTGCCGAGCAGATGCGTCACCGCGATCAGGACGCGCGCCGGCCCCCTCTCGACGCTCACGGCGCGAGCCCCGCCGAGGCGCGCAGCCGCGCCGCGATCCCGTCCAGCCCCGCCGCGGCCGAGAAGGCGCTCGTCAACCGGGCCAGCGCCGCCTGGCCGAGCGCGGCCCGCCGGTCCGGCGCCTCCGCGAGACCGGCGAGCGCCTGCGCCAGGGCCGCGACGTCGCCGGGCGGCACCAGCAGCCCCTCGACGCCATCGCGCACGAACTCCGGAATCCCGGCGAAATCGGTGGCGACGATCGGCAGGGCCTGGCTCGCCGCCTCCATCACCACATTGGGCAGCCCGTCGCGGTCGCCGTCACCAGCCTTGCGCGAGGGCAGCACGAAGAGATCGGCCTCGCGCAGCGCGGCGATGACATCGCCCTGCGCCTTCGGGCCCGCCCAGGTCACGCGGTCGCCGAGCCCGAGAGTGGCAGCCTGCGCCTGCAGCGCCTTGAGCTTCTCGCCGCCGCCGATATGCGTCAGCCGCCAGTGCAGCCCGGCCGGCAGCCGCGCCAGCGCCGCCAGCAGATCATCAAAACCCTTCTTCTCGACCGCCCGGCCGATGGTGACGATGCGAACCGGGTCGGCCGGGTCGCGGCCGTCGCGCGGCGGGCGCGGCGGGGGCGCCGGAAAGCGGCCGAGATCGAGCCCGTGATAGACCAGCGCGACCTTGTCGGGCCGGTCGGCCAGGCGCTGCAATTCGCGGTGGCCGTCCTGCGTGCAGGTCACGCCCCAGGCGGCATCCGCGATCTTCTCGCGCTTTTCCCAGTCCAGCGTCGTCCAGATGTCCTTGGCATGGGCCGAGAACGACCAGCCGATGCCGCGCAGCAGGGCGGCGTAGCGGATCACCGAGGCCGGCGTGTGCAGGTAATGGACGTGAAGATGCGTGGTCGCCGCCGGCAGCTCGCGCGCCATCACGCAGGCCTGGCCGAAGCGGCGCAGGCGGTTGCGCGTGCGATCACGGGTAAGATCGCGCAGAAAGACCGGCAGCAGCCGCAGCAGACCGGGCCGCGTCAGCGCGCCGAGGACGCCGCGCAGCACACGCCCGGGCTCCTCGTGCAGATACTCCGGCAGATAGCGCAACGGCACGCTGATCTGGTCGTGCATCAGGTGGCGGGCGGCATCGGTCGGGCGCCGCAGCGACCAGATCGCGAAGGGCAGGCCGCGCTGCTGCAGGCCGAGCAGCTCCTGCGCGATGAAGGTCTCCGACAGGCGCGGATAGCCCTTCATGGCAATGGCGATACAGGGCTCCGTCATCGCCGGCCGATCAGCATGAACCGGGTGTAGTTCTTCGTCGGCAGCGCCCCGGCGAAGAGCGTCTCCGAGAGGCTGGCCTGTGCCCGGAACGCCTCGAGCGAGGGCACGCAGCTGCGATGGTCGGGCTCGCGGACATAATCGTTCGACTGCAGCAGCAGCGGCAGCCCCGGCGGCAGCGTGGCGAGCCAACCCGGCACGTCCGCCAGATGCTCGCAGCTCGTGTTGATCACCAGCCCGGGCTTCGGCTGCTGCGCCGCGAAATCCAGCGTCGTCATGTCCGCGGTCACAGCGCGGAACCGTCCCTCGGCGACATGGCGGCGGTTCAGCCGTTCGGCGACGGGCGCGCAGGCCGGGTCGAGATCGACGCTGACGACAGCGGGAATGGACAGCCTGTTGTCGTCGAGCAGCAGCGCGCCCAGCACGCCGTACCATGCTCCGAGCACCCAGACCGGGCCGCCGGGCCGCGGCAGCGTCTGCGCCAGCGCGTCGACCAGCCAGCGCTTCGAACCGATCTGCTTGTGGTTGAAAGCGATCCAGAGATCGGGCGGCATCCCGTCGGCGACGAGGCGGGCGAGATCGCCGACGACGCGGTGACCGGTCAGGGCTGCGACGCCGCGCAGAATGTCATAGAAGGCGTCGGGCGGCGCGTCGGACGTCATGTCGTTTCGGAAAGCGGGGATCGAAGGTGGCGGGACCATATGCAAGCGCGCCTGCAAAGGCCAGCGAAGCCGGCCCGGCTGCGGACGCCCTCGCCGGCACCCGCCTGCCGCATCTTGCCGGCGCCGCCGCGGCCCTGCGGCAGGTGCTGGCGGCCCATGCGGTGCGTCACTGCCCCCATGTTGTCGAGATCGGCGGCGCCGGTCTCCCGATCACCGGCTTCCTGACGCACCGGCCGGCCAGCGTCACCGTGGTCGACCCCAAGATTCCCGCCTACGCCGCTGACACGCTGAACGGCGCGCCCTGCCGGCTGCGCCACATCGCCGCCAAGCTGCAGGAGGTGGCGCTGGCGCCGCCCGGCCGCTATGCGCTGGTCCTGCTCGGCCTCTCGCTCAAGCCCTTTGGCCGTCGGGGCGCGGTGCCGCCCGAGCTGCTCGCCCTGGCGGCGGGCGCCACGGTGCTGGTGATCGACTATGCGCGGGAGCTGGAACGGGCGCAGGGCCAGATCGGCGCCCTGATGGCAACCCGGAGCGACGCGCCGGCCATTGATCTGGAGCTAACGATCAATGACGCCGCCCTGCGCGCGGCCGGCTTCCACCAACGCCACCTTCTCGCCTATGGACCGGCCTGAGGGCGCTAGCTGGCAGGATCGTCGGGCGCCTTCGCCGTGGCCTTGCGGCGCGGTGTCCGGCGCGGCTTGACCGGCGCCGGCTCCTCCGACGTCGTCGCTTCGGGAACAGGCGCCGGGGCAAAACCATCCCCACCCGCACCAGCCTCCACGGCGTCCGGAGCGGCCGCGACCGTCGCCTCGATCAGCGTCGGTTCGGCCGCCCCGCTGTCGTCCACCGCATCGGCGAGTTCGGGGGCGCTGGCGAAGCCGACCGCGCTGAGCGGCTTCTCGCGCCCCCGGATCGTGATCTTGAGCGACGTCGTGCCGCGATAGCTGCGGCCGCTGGCGCGGATCGTGTCCTCGGAGACGAGGATGTCGGCCAGCACCCGCCGCGTCGCCAGTTCGAGTTGCATCGCCACCGCCACGGTCTCGCCGACCGTGATGTCGCGGCGCCCCAGGCTGTCGTTCTCGACCGCACCCGTGATCGCCTGGCCGCTATGAATGCCGACGCCTGGGCCATCTCGTCGAAGAAGCGGTTGAGGAGCCCGATCAGTTCCTGCGGCAATTGCCGCGCCGACAGGTCCGAGAAGGCCCGCAGATCGGCAACGACGACGGTGAGGCCGCGCTTGCCGATATTGGCGTCGGTCTCGAGCTGGCTCGGCGTCGTCGGGTTCAGGCGCGAGGCGAGCAGGATCTGCACCTGGAGATCGTCACGCGGCCGGATCTGGCAGGCGAGCCGCACCCGGTCCGGCGCCGCGATCCGCCGCAGCAGCTTCGCCTCGTTGGGCCCCGGCGGCGGCAGGCCGTCGCCGCCGTCGAGCACCAGCACGCGGCAGGTCGCGCAGCGGGCCCGCCCGCCGCAGAGCGCGGCATGGGGAATCCCGAACCGCCGGAACATCTCCAGCACGGTTGCGCCGGGGGCGAGCTTGCGTACGCCATGGCCGACGAAGCGCACGGTGATCTGCCGCGTCGTCCGCACGCGGATCTCGCGGATGCCGACGAAGGCGACGAAGCCGCCGACGAGCCCGTAGAAAATCGTCTTCGCCCAGGTCACGTTCTGATTGAACATCACGATCTGGGCATCGGTGATGATATCGGGCGCCATCGTCATGCGGCCTGCCTCTCGCCCGCCGACCGCGAAACCGATCAGCGCCAGGATCGGGATCAGGATCGCAGCGAGCAGGAAGGGGTCCCGCCAGCGCTCATAGCCGTCGCGCGAGCGCAGCGTGAAATGCAGGCCGATGATGCCATGCGCCCAGACCAGCAGCAGCAGCACGGATTGCGAGGTGGCAAGGCCGGGCCAGAGGCGACGCAGAACGGCCGGATAGCTTTCGTCGAGATGGAACAAGCTGCCCATCACGCGTGTGCCGACGATGTGGTCGATCAGGAACAGCGGAATGGCGAGCCCGAGCGCGATCTGCAGCATCTCGCGCGCCGGCATCTTGAAGGTGCGCCGCTGCGCCACGCGCACCAGCGCGAAGAAAGGGTGGACGATCAGCGCGCCGTAGAGCGCGACCGTCCCCGCCCAGGAATGCCAGAGCCAGTAGCGCCACGCCTGCACATGCTCCATCGCCGCGACGCCGGCGATGCCGGCGGCATGATTGAGGAAATGCGTGGTCGCGAAGAACAGCAGCACCATGCCCGAGGCGAAGCGGATGTCGCGGCTCCACGACGAAACCTGCTCCATACCGGCGCCCATGCCGGTGCGTCGTCCCGCCGTCTGTTGCAGGCTCATCGCGAGGTCCCGATCGTCAATGCACCTTCTCCGCATGCAGCGTCATGTCGGCGAAGCGGTAGAGGCGCGACGCCAGGTCCTTCGTCAGCGCGAGGCTGAAATCCGGCACCGTCTCGAGCAGCTCGAAGAACAGATCCTTCGGCAGACGCAGCGCCGCCACATCCGTCTTGGCGGTCACGGCACCGACGAAGCTACCCCCGGCCAGAAGCGGCACGTCGCCGATGAGGCTGCCGAAGCTGAGCGGCAGCCTCGGCCCGGTGCCGTCTGGCCCGAGATGGGAGATCTCGAGCTGGCCGTGGAGGATGACGAAGACCCCGTCGGGCGCCTCGCCCTCGGCGATGATCTGCGTCCCCGCCTCGAAATGCAGCTTTTCGCCCATCAGCGCCACCAGCTTGAGCCGGGGCGGCGGCAGCGCCCGGAACAGCGGCAGCTGGCGCAGGCAGGCGAGGTCGGCTTCGAGTGTCATGGTCTCGCCTCCATCGGCTTGCTGCGGGCGCCCTGCCCGGGTGCAGGGGCGGCGAACGGCTCGTCACCGGCCTCGTCGCCGCTTTCGATGGTCGCCGCGGAACCATTGAAGACGATCCGGACCGGGATGTCATCGACCAGATGGGTCTCTCCGACCAGCAGGAACAGCGTCATCTCCGCGCAATGCGCGCGCAGCCGCGCAATCACCTGCTCGGGTTCCGGCGACGTCGCGAGGAAAGCGCCGACATCGAGGATGGCGATCTGCGGAGCCTTGATGAGCGCCTGGGCCAGCGGCACGGCGAGCTTGAGCCGTGTCGGCAGGAACCGGCCCCTGAGCCCGGAATCGGTGTTGAGGCCGATGCGATAGAGATCTCCGTCGAGGCCGGCCCGGGCCAGCGCCTTGCGGACGATCATCGCCACCTTCTTGCGCGCATCGGCGATGCCGTGGCCGATTCGCCCGAACATCAGGTTGTCGCGCAGGCTCGCGCCCAGCATCACCTTGTCGGGGTCGTAGAAATCGACGTCCTCCGCCGCATCGGCGGGGAGGTGACGCTTGAAACTCGCCCGCGCCCGCAGCAGGCGCCGCTGCAGCCGCTCGTCGAGCAGGTTGAGCCGGTGTTTGGGCTCGATATAGCCCAGCGCCAGGGCGACGAGGTCGCGCTCCGCCACCGCATCGAGCGGGCCGCGCATGTCATGCTTCTCGAGCAGCGCGGCGAGTTCGGCCAGCCGGTCGAAATCGAGCCCCGATCCGAACGAGTAGCGCTCGAACAGGGCATGGCCATGCGGCAGACCGGCGAAGATTTCCGCCACCGTCCCCGCGATCCGCGATCCGACCTCGACCAGCGGCTCGACCAGCGATTCGGCCTTCAGGATGGCATGGGCATAGGGCTCGAACAGCAGGGTCTCGTTGGCGAAGCGCGGCCCCGTCCGCGCGCCGAAGATCAGGTTCTCGGCGATCGTGGCGTTGGCGTTGTACTGCTCGGGATCGAAGGGGGTGATCAGCCCGGTCAGCTTGCTGCCCGCCAGTTCCGCCGCCACGGCCCGGCGCGCATGCACGATCTGCGCCTTCGCATCCTCGCGCAAAGAGGCGGTCACCGTGCCGTCGAGCCCCAGCTCGTAGACGTCTTCCGCGCAGCCGAGCACGTCGAGAACGGCCCTGAGCCGCGCGGCCAGCGCGGCCTCGTCGGCCACGCCGGCGCCCTCGTAATCGGTCCAGTCGGCCTCGAAGAGCAGCGGCGTGTTGCCCGAGCGGATCGACTCCACGAACTGGCGATGCTCGCTGGCCGAAAGCTTGCCATCGGGCCGGACGCTGGGCCGCCGCCGCTTGAGCGGCAGCAGGATGTTGTCCCGGATCGTGCCGGCGATGATCTCGGTCTCGCTGCCGGCATAGCCGATCAGATGGCTGGCACGCTCGACCGACATGCGCGCCAGCGGGGCCGCGTCGAGCATGACGCGCCCCGAATAGGACATGGCCTGCCGCCCGAGAATGCGCCCGAGCACGTCGCGACCACCGCCCTGCGGACCGACGACGGCGACCAGACCCGGGCGTGGCAGCCGTGCCGAGAGCGGCAGCAGCAGCGGCTGGCCGCGATTGTCGAGCATCTGGACGCTGTCGAGCCGGATTTCGCCGGTCGCTGGCAGGCGCTCGACGCCGCCCGGCTCGTCCAGCTGGACCGTGTCGTCCGCGTTGAACTGGGCGATGACCTGCTCGTACTTGATCGTCACATCGTTGCGCTGCTGGTCCCAGTCGATCAGTTCCTTGATCGGCGGCGGCAGGTCGCGATAGGCGGCGATGACGGCGACGAGCTGGCCGATGTCGAGCCGCCCCTGCAGGGCGAAGAAGCCGCCGATCGCGTAGAAGAAGAACGGCGTGATCTGGGCGAGCAGGTTGTTGATGAACTTGACCGCGAACTTGCGCTTGTAGAGCGCGTAGCGGATGTCAAAGAGCCGCCCCAGCCGGCCCGAAATGTCGGACTGGACATAGGTGGTCGCGCCATGGGCCTGGATGGTCGGTCCGGCATCGACGATCTCGCCGATCCGCCCCGCGAGCTGACGGGAGGCCAGCTGGCGCTCGCGCCCCAGCCGCAGCTGCTCGCGCCGCAGGATCGGCACGATGATGGCCTGGGCGAGCACGATCACCAGCGCGATCGAGCCGAGCCAGACGCTCTGCACCATGATGAAGATGAGTGCGGTCAGGGCCTGCGTCAGCAGGAAGACGGGCTGGATGAAGGCGTCGCCGACGAAACCGCCGATCGGCTCGACCTCGTCCTTGATCATGCTGGCGACTTCGGCCGGCTTGACCGCCCGAATCTCTTCGGGGCGGAACCGCATCAGCTGGCTGAACAGATCGTAGCGCATGCGCCGCAGCATCCGCTCGCCCAGAATGCCTTTGCGGACGTTGATGATGTATTTGAACGCCCCGTTGATCAGCACCAGGAACAGGAAATAGCCGCTCAGGCCGAGCAGGAGTCCGAGCTGGCCGACCTGGAACCCCTCGAACAGCGTGACGCTTGCCCCGCCGAGGAAGGATGGCAGGTGCAGGCCGAAATCCAGCAGGGTCGCGGTGGTCTTGCCGTCCTTGAAGGCATTGCCCTGGATCGCGTCGTTGACGATCCGCTTCGGCACGTCGAAGGACGCCCAATAGAACGGGATCGAAGCCAGGATGATGAGCAGGACGATGATCTGTTCGCCGCGGCTCTTCTCCCAGACATATCGGAAGAGGTTGGTCTCCAACGGGAATCCTTGCCGGCGCGCCGGGAGGCGCGCCCGTCTCCTGACCTGCGGCCTTCATATGTGTGCCAGCTACGCCGCGAGCGCAATCCGGCGTCGTCCCCCGTTTGCAGGAGAACTGACCGGGCTGGGGGCGCCCGCGCGGATCGCACGCCGTCTGCCCGGCGGCACGGGGCCGTTGTGCCGCTGTCATCTGCGCCGGCCACCCTCCGGCGCGATGACGCACGCAGCCGAAACCCGTTGGCAAAGCGGCCCTTTCCGCGTCTAGTGCGCTATGGTCAGGTGAGGCAGTGTTGGGACGTTCCGGCGAAAGCGGCTGATGGATATTCTGCGGATCGGCGATTTGCGCATCGGCTTCACGGTTCACGGGCTCGCTCGCGATGTCGTGAAGGGTGTCAGCCTGCGCGTTCCCGCCGGCAGGACGGTCGCGCTTGTCGGCGAATCCGGCTCCGGCAAGTCGGTGATCTCGCAGGCCATCATGGGCCTGCTGCCGCGCGCCGGCGCCGTCACCGGCGGTGAGATCCTGTTCCGCGATCCAGAGAAAACCGGCTCGTCGATCGACATCGCCGGCCTGCCGGCCGAGGGCAAGGAGATCCGCGCCCTGCGCGGCGGCCGCATCGGCATGATCTTCCAGGAACCGATGTCCTCGCTTTCGCCGGTGCACACGATCGGCAACCAGATCGAGGAGGCGCTGCTGCTGCATCGGCCGATGCCGAAGGGCGAGGCGCGCGGCCTGATCGAGACCATGCTC
>NCCO01000025.1:9799-33006 GCA_002279705.1 Allobosea sp. 12-68-7 | reverse complement strand
CCCGCAGCGGCTCGCGCCCGGCCATCGCCTCATCCTCGACGCCGAGATAGAGCCAGCTCCGCGCGCCCCGGCCGATCACGATCGCGCCTGCGACGGGCGTTTCCTCCTGCATCAGCAGCCCGACCCGGCAGTGCCGGCCGCGCGCGAGGCTGCGGGTCATGGCCCTCAGGAACCCGACCTCGCGGGTGTCGTGCAGCGTTGCGGCGCCGCTCCGGCCGCGCGGCCCGGACGCCTCCATCGCCAGGATGATCTCGACGGCATCGCGCAGGGCGGCTTGCGAGCGCGGTTCGACGAGCTTCAGCCCACCCGCCCCCTTCAGCGCCGCCAGCGGGGCGGCGGAGCGGGGCAGCGCCGGAGCGGCCGGGGCTGCGGGCAGCGACGAGACGCCGAGGCGGCCGGTCTCGGCCAGTTCGCGCAAGGTCGCGGCCAGGGGCCCATCGCGTTCGATCGCCCGCAGAACGAGACCGCGCCCATCGAGCAGGCGCTGCCGGCGCGGCGCGACGAGGGCCTCGATGACGGCGCCCGCGCTCTGCCGATCGAGCAGCGGCGCGCCATGGGCGACGCGCCGGTCACTGAAGCCGATCAGCGCGTCCGGCAGGAAGAAGCCCTGCCGGGGAAAGACCGGGACGAAGCCGAGCAGGCGCCGCTGCGGCCCGTCCTCCGCACCCTGCCAGACGAGCAGGACCATGACCTCCCGGAAGGCGACGAGATGCTGCACGGCCGCGAGCAGGAAGCCCGGCTCGAAGAACGGGTTGGGTTCGAGCGCGCGCCCGGCCAGATGCGACCAGGCGCCGGCAATCTCGCCGCAGGCCGCCAGCGGCCGGGCTTCGAGGATGACGGGCTGCTCTGGCTGGTGTGGCGCCACCGACGCCGTCCGGCTCTCCGCGCCCATCGAGGGCGCACCTCTCAACGCCATGACCCGATCCATGCGATCCTGCCTCCGCCGCGCTGGGTCGATCTGGAGCGAGGCTGTGCCGAATCGGCAAGTTTCAGCTTCGGTCGCGATCGATCGGGAGGTTCGCTTCAAGATCGGGGCCGAGGCCCGCGGCTCAGGCGCTGACGGCGGTCCCGGCTTGAGCGGCCTGGCCGAGGAAGGCGGCCCAGAGCCGCTGCACCACGCTCTCATCGATGTCCTTGACGATCAGCACGAGGCGCGAGCGGCGGTCGTCGTCGGGCCAGGCCTCGAGGATCACCGGGGGATGCAGGATCTGCTGGACGGCATGCAGCAGCAGTGGCTGGTCGGGGTGCTCGGCGACCTGCACCAGCCCCTTCATGCGCAGGAGCTTCGGCCCGTGCACCGAGCGCAGCAGCGTCCAGAACAGATCGACCGTGGCCTGCTGGATCGGCCTGTCCGCCGTCAGTGCGAAGGCGCGGATGCTGGCGTCGTGCCGGTTGACGTCGTGGTGATGGTGGTCGTGATGGGCATGGTCGTGCCCATGATCGTGATGGTGCCCGTGATGATGCTCGCCATGGTCGTGAGCCTGCTGCGGCCGCTCGCCCGGCAGGGTTTCGCGCGCCAGCCACTGGCCGATCTCGGCCGGACGCAGGGCCAGATCGTAGAGGCCGGCGCCGAAGAGCGAACTGGCGGCCGCCTGCGGGCCGAGCACGGCGACGCCGGGGTTGAGCAGCGCCAGGCGCTGCCGCAACGGTGCCAGCTGGGCCAGGCCATCCACCAGATCCGCCTTGGTCAGCACGAGACGGTCGGCTGCGACCACCTGCTTGCGCGCCTCCTCATGCGCGTCCAGCGTCGCCATGCCGTTGACGGCATCGACCAGCGTCACCACGCCGTCGAGCCGGAAGCGCATCGCGAGATAGGGGTGGTTGATCAGCACGTTGAGGATCGGCGCGGGGTCGGCCAGGCCCGTCGTCTCGATCACGACCCGGCTGAACGGGCTGATGCGGCCATTGTCGCGCCGCCGCAGCAGATCTTCCATCGTCACGATCAGATCGTCGCGGATCGTGCAGCACAGGCAGCCGGAATCGAGCAGGATCATCCCGTCCTCGACACCCAGGATCAGCGGCGGTTGAGCAGGGTCGTCTTGCCCGCGCCCAGGAACCCGGTCAGCAGGGTCAGCGGCAGCGGCTCGGGACGGGCTTGCGAAAGGGACATGACGACGGCACTCGCCTCGGACGCAGGGTTTCAGGCCGGCGCTGTCGGGCGCCGCATATGTTCTAATGTTACATTAATGAGCAGCGTGACGACCACAAGGGCGCAGCCGAGATATTGCAGCGGCCCCAGCCGCTCGCCGAGCACCATCGCGGCGATCAGCACCGCGCAGACCGGCTCGGCACAGAAGGCCAGGCCGGCTGCCCCGGGCGAAATCCGCGTCATCGCCGCCACCTGCAGCAGGAAGCCGATGAGATACCCGCCGATCGTCACCGCCGCGGCCAGCGGCGCCAGCGCGAAGGCGGCCGGCGACTGGAAACCGCCGGTGACGACGAGGATCAGCGCCGTCACCGGCAGGATCAGCACATGCGACCAGAACAGCCGGGCCGTCAGCGGCGTTCGCGGCAGGGCGGCTCCGGCGAAGAACTGCGTGGCGGCGCCGAGGCTGGCGAGCAGCGCCAGGACGAGGCCGCGGGGATCGAGCCCATGGAAATCCGGCCCCACCACCAGCGCGACGCCGACGAAGGCCACGAGCGCCGCGAGCAGGCGCTCCGGCCGGAAGGAAATGCGCGTCACCAAGGGCTCGGCCAGCACGATCAGCACCGGATAGGTGAAGAACACCACGGCCGCGACCGTCACCGGCAGGAAGGCGACGGAGGAGAGATAGGCCGAGCCGACCAGCGCGCTCATCACCCCGAAGAGCAGGAGCGCGCGACGCTCGGCGCGCGGGACGGCGAGCGAGGAGCGCCAGATCAGCAGCGCCAGCCCCACCAGCGCGAGCATGATGAAGACGCGATAGAAGACCAGCAGCGGGCCACTCAAGCCGGCCTGGCCGGCGATCTGTGCGCTGACGATGTTCGTGCCATAGGCCGCGGCCGAAGCCAGAGCCATGGTCATGCCCTGCCGCCGGGCGGACTGAACCGGGTCGGCTGTCAAGACGTCATGCTCAGGCGTCGTCGTTGGGCTTGGTCTTGGCCTTCGGCTTCGCCGCGGGCTTCACCGGCTGCGGCTTGGCGGCGGCCTGGGCGGGCTTGCCCTGCGCCGGCTTCGCGGCGGCCGTCGCCGGCGTCGCCTTGGCCGAGGGCTTGACCAGCAGCGGCTTCGCGGGCGGGCGCGGCTGCGGCTTGATGCCCGCAGCGGCCCCGGCGCGCAGGCTGGCGGGCGCGGCCGCGCCGGTCTGCACGGCCCCCTGCAGCCGCAGCGGGCCGCCCGTGCCAGAGGGCTGCGCCGCCTCGGGATCGCTGGGCGCGAAGGCCGTTGTCGCGCCCGGAATCGCGCCATTGGTCGAGGGCGTGCGGCCGCGATCGGCGAAGAGCCCGCTGCCCTGGGCTCCGAAGAGCCCGGCCGCCACCGGCGCCGACGGGGTGATCACCGGCGCCGCGCCGCGCGCGACGCGGCTGTCGCCGCTGCCCGCGACATTGGCGGCGAGCGGCGCATTGGCCGAGGCCGGCGTGCGGCCGAAGGCGACGGGAACGGGAATGGCCTCGGCCCGCGGGCCGAGCGAGATCTTGCCGGAGGGCAGCCGCGTCAGCACCGAGGAGGTGTTGGCGAAAACGGGTGCCGAAACCGTTGCGAAGCGCCCGCCATCTTCGGCGTTGCCGCCGATCCCGCTCGCCTGGGCGGCAACCGGGCCGGAGGAATCGGCATCGTCGGCCAGCGCGATTCCACCGCCCTTGCGCCGGACGTCGTCGCAGATGCTCTGCGCCCGGCCGCCCTGCGAGGGCAGCGACGCGACGGTGTGGCCCGTCCCGCCCCATTTTCCGAAACCGTCATCCAGGAGCTGCGCCGCCTTCACGGTCCGCTCCGCCCCCGACAGCGCACCGAGCACGACGGCAATCAGCGTGCGCCCTCCCCGGTTTGCGGTGGCGACCACGTTGAAGCCGGAGGCACAGACATAACCGGTCTTCATGCCGCCCACGCCGGGATAACGGCCGACGAGCCCGTTGGTATTGTTCAACACCTGCTTGCCGAGCTGCACGGCGGGCGTGTTCCAGTAATCCGAATAGTCGGGGAACTCGCGCATAAGCGCCATGGCGAGGATGGCGAGATCGCGCGCGCTGGTCTGCTGGTCGGGATGGTGCCAGCCATTGGGATTGACGAAATGGCTGTCGCGCATGCCGAGCCGCGCGGCCTCCGCGTTCATCATGGCCACGAAGCGCCCGACATCGCCGCCGACGCCCTCGGCGATCACATAGGCGATGTCGTTGGCCGACTTCACCATCATGATCCGCAAGGCGTTGTCGAGCGTGACCTCCTGGCCAGCCTTGATGTAGACCTTCACCCGCGGCTGGCCCGCAGCCAGCTTGGAGGCCGGGATCGCGGTCTCGAGGCCAAGGCGTCCGTCGCGCACCGCCTTGAGCGCGAGATAGGCGGTCATCATCTTGGTCGTCGAGGCCGGATGCCAGGGCTGGCTCGCATTCTCCGCCGACAGGACCGCGCCGCTCGCGGCATCGATCACGAGGCTGGTGCCGGCATGGGCCGGTCCGACCAGCACGGAACCGAAAACGAGGGCGGCGGTGAGGCGGGAGACGATCATCGGGCGGGTCTTGAACCTGGCTTGACGAGGGTTGAAGGCAAGGGGGTTCAACGCGACGCGTGCGGCATTTTCGAGACGGCCGGCACGAAGTCCCGTCCTGGCACGCATACCTACCCCCAGCGGAGCGATTTGCCTAGTCGCCGCCGAGGGTTCACAAGCGAGAAGCTCCCTTCGACCGCCCGGATCTGCCGCGTGAGCCTCGCCCTTCTCTGGATCCCCGCGACCATCGCCGCATCGCTGCTGCAGACCGCGCGCAACCTCACCCAGCGATCGCTGACCGAGATCATCGGCGTCGTTGGCGCGACGCAGGTGCGCTTCCTCTTCGGCCTGCCCTTCGCGGTGGTCTTCCTCGTCATCGTCTGCACCGTGGCGGGGCGCCTGCCACCCGAGATCGGAACCGGCGCGCTGGCCTATACGGTGGGCGGCGCCCTCACCCAGATCGCCGCCACCGCCCTGATGCTGGCGGCGATGCGCGAGCGCTCCTTCGCCGTGACCACCGCCTACACCAAGACCGAGCCGGTCCAGGTCGCGATCTTCGGCGCGCTGCTGCTCGGCGACGCGCTGACGCCGCTGAAGTTCCTGGCTGTCCTGATCGCCACCGCCGGCGTCGTCGTGGTGTCCTGGAAACCGGGCGAGAAGCTGACCCGCGCCGGGCTGCGGCCCGCCCTGCTCGGCGTCGGCGCCGGGGCCTTCTTCGCCTTCTCGGCGATCGGCTATCGCGGCGCCATCCAGGCCCTGCCGGAGGGCGGCTTCTTCATCCGCGCGACCACGATCCTGGCGCTCGGCCTGTTCCTCCAGACGCTGGTCCTGACGCTCTACATGCTCGCCGCGAACCGCCAGGCCCTGGTCTCAAGCCTGCGCAACTGGCGCAAATCGCTCTCGGCCGGCTTCCTCGGCGCGGCGGCCTCGCAATGCTGGTTCATCGGCTTCTCGCTGACGAGCGCCGCCAATGTCCGCACGCTCGCCCTGATCGAGGTGCCGCTGGCGCAGATCGCCTCGCGGCGAATCTTCGCCGAGGGCACCAGCCGGCGCGAAATGGCAGGCATGGCAATGATCGTCGGCGGCGTCGCGCTCCTGCTGACGACGGCGCTTTAGCCGCCCCCGTTCCGCATCATGGTCCCTCTTTCCACGCACGCCGGAAATGCACTCCTGCCCGCTTGCGAGGCGCGGATGGCGGGCGCACATGAGACGGCAAAGTCGGTCAACGCCTGAGAATATCGGCAGGGAGAAATGTCATGAGCGCTGCGATCGTCGGTTGGGCCCATACGCCGTTCGGCAAGCAGGATGCGGAGACGATCGAAAGCCTGATCGTGCGGGTGACCACCGACGCGCTGGTCGATGCCGGCATCACCGCCGACCAGGTCGACGAGATCGTGCTCGGGCATTTCAACGCCGGTTTCTCGGCGCAGGACTTCACCGCCTCGCTCGTGCTTCAGGCCGATCCGGCGCTGCGCTTCAAGCCCGCGACCCGGGTCGAGAACGCCTGCGCCACCGGCTCGGCCGCCGTGCAGCAGGGCGTGCGCGCGATCAAGGCCGGCGCGGCCAAGATCGTGCTCGTCGTCGGCGTCGAGCAGATGACCACCACACCCGGCCCCGAGATCGGCAAGAACCTGCTCAAGGCCTCCTACCTCCCCGAGGAAGGCGCCACGCAGGGCGGCTTTGCCGGCGTGTTCGGCGGCATCGCCGCCGCCTATTTCCAGCGCCATGGCGACCAGTCCGACGCGCTGGCGATGATCGCGGCGAAGAACCACAGGAACGGCGTCGACAACCCCTATGCCCAGATGCGCAAGGATCTCGGCTTCGCCTTCTGCCGCGAGGAGAGCGAGAAGAACCCCTATGTCGCCGGCCCGCTGAAGCGCACCGACTGCTCGCTGGTTTCCGACGGCGCGGCCGCGCTCGTGCTGGCCGACGAGGAAACCGCGCTGACCATGCGCCGTGCCGTCGGCTTCCGTGGCACGGCCCATGTCCAGGATTTCCTGCCCGTCTCCAAGCGCGACATCCTGCGCTTCGAGGGCGCCACGCGCGCCTGGCAGCAGGCGCTCAGCGCAGCCGGCGTGACGCTCGACGACCTCTCCTTCGTCGAGACCCATGACTGCTTCACCATCGCCGAGCTGCTCGAATACGAGGCCATGGGCCTGACCCGCGAGGGTGACGGCGCCCGCGCCATCAAGGAGGGCTGGACGCAGAAGGACGGCAAGCTGCCGGTCAACGTCTCCGGCGGCCTGAAGGCCAAGGGCCATCCGATCGGCGCGACCGGCGTCTCCATGCATGTGCTCAGCGCGATGCAGCTCGTCGGCGAGGCCCCGGAGGGCATGCAGCTGCGGGATGCGCGCCTCGGCGGCATCTTCAACATGGGCGGTTCGGCGGTGGCGAACTACGTCTCGGTGCTCGAGCGGATCAAGTGATCCGCGCCGCGACCGCATCGCCCCACAGGCTGATTCGCCGTTGATCGTCTTCTTCGCGCTGCTGCCGGCCTATTTCCTGTCGATCTTCTACCGGTCGTTCCTGAGCGTCATCGCCGGGCCGGTGATGGACGACCTCGCCATCGGCCCGCGTGAATTCGGGCTGCTGGGCGCGGCGTGGTTCACCACCTTCGCGATTGCCCAGTTCCCGATCGGCTGGGCGCTCGACCGGCTCGGTCCGCGCCGCACCGTGACCGCCGCCATGGCGGTGGGCAGCGCCGGCGCCTTTCTCTTCGCCCAGGCCACGGGCGCGCTGTCGGGCACGCTCGCGATGGCGCTGATCGGCATCGGCTGCGCACCGATCTTCATGGCGAGCCTCTTCCTCTTCGCCCGGACGGCGGAGCCCGGCCGCTTCGCCTTCCTGACATCGGTCTTCATCGGGCTGGGCTCGCTGGGCAATCTGGTCGGCGCAGCCCCCCTGGCCATCGCCGCCGCCCGTTTCGGCTGGCGCCCCTCCATGCTGGTGATGGCGGGCTGCTTTCTCCTCGCCACCGCGCTGGCCGCGCTGCTGATCCGCGACCCCGTCCGCGCCGAGAGCGCATCGGGCAAGGCGGAAGGCCTGCTCGCCGGCCTCGCCAGCATCCTGAAGCTGCGGCCACTCTGGCTGCTCGCCCCGATCACGCTGACGGCCTATGCGATCCTGGCGACCGCGCGCGGCCTCTGGGTCGGACCTTACATGGCCAGCGTCCACGGCTTCGATGCCGTCTCGGCCGGCAACGCCGCGACCGCGATGGCCCTGACGATGGTGGCCGGCGCCTTCATCTATGGCGGGCTCGAGAAGGCGCTCGGCCGGGGCAAGCCGCTGGTGTTCTGGGGCACGCTCTGCACGGCGGGATGCTTCGCGCTGCTGGCGGCCTTCGGGGCGGGCTCCTCGCTCCTCGCCGTTGCCCTCTTCGCGCTGATCGGCGCCGTCGGCTTCACCTATGCCATCCTGATGGCCCATGCGCGTCTGTTCTTCCCGGCGCATCTGCTCGGCCGCGGCATGACGGCCGTCAATTTCCTTTTCATCGCGGGCGCGGCCCTGACCCAGTCCGGCTCCGGCTGGTTCATCGCCAGCCAGCGCGCCGCCGGCCTCGACGCGGCCACGACCTTCGCTCATCTCCACGGGGCCTTCGCCACGCTTCTGCTGGCTTCGGCGGCGATCTATGCCTTCACGCCCGAGCGGCCGAAGGCATGAGGCCGCGATGGCGACGACCGTCACCAGCAAGGGGCAGGTCACGATCCCGAAACCCGTTCGCGACCGGCTCGGGATCAAGCCTGGAAACGCGGTCGACTTTCGCATGGACCCTGACGGACGGGTCGTGCTGCTGAAGGTCGAGGGATCCCCCACCAACCCCTTCGAAAAATGGCGCGGGTCGGCCGGGCCTGGCTCGAGCACCGACGAGATCATGACCCTGACCCGCGGTGAAGCGTGAGGGCCACACTGGTCGATGCAAATATCTTCCTCGATCTGGTGACCAACGATCCCGTCTGGGGGGAATGGTCCGCCAGCCGACTCGCCGCCGCGATCAGCGTTGGCCCGCTGCTGATCAACGATGTGATCTATGCCGAGATCTCGATCCGGTTCAGCGAGATCGCCAAGCTGGACGAAATGCTGGCGGACTTCCGCGTCGCGCATGAAGCGATTCCGCGAAAGGCGTTGTTCGAGGCAGGCAAAGCCTTCAAGCGCTATCGCGCAGCCGGAGGGCTCCGCAGTAGCGTCCTGCCCGACTTCTTCATCGGAGCCCATGCGGCAGCCGCCGATCTTCGCCTCCTGACCCGCAACGCCAGGCGCTCCCGCACCTACTTCCCCACGGTTGACCTGATCACGCCCTGAGCCGCGAGCCCCTTACCCCTCGCCCGGCGCCCGCGCCGCGATCGCCAGGGCGTGGACGCTTTCGGCCAGTTCCTGCGCCAGAGCGCCGTTGACCAGCCTGTGCCGCTCCAGCCGGCTCTTGCCGGCGAAGGCCACGGAGACGATCTCGACCCTGAAATGGGTTTCGCCGCCCTCGCGCCAGCCGCCATGGCCCTGATGCTGGTGCGACTCGTCGATCACGTTCAGATGCAGCGGCGCGAGCGCCTGCTCGAGCTTGTTGGCGATCCGTTCAGCCATTCGGGTCATGATCGCGCCACCGTCGTGAGGGATTTCGTCAGGGCCGGCACCGAGCCGGCTCTCTTTCTGACCGGTCCGTCGCCGCATGCTGCGTCGCACTTGCCGGTTCGCGTTCCGAGTCTCATAACCGTTCGACCATGAACTTCAACTCGCGCCTGTTCGACCGCATCAGGATCGGCCCTTCCGAAGCGGAAGCGGTCGAGGAAGGCGATGCGCCGCGTTGCGACCACCCCGGCTGCAAGCGGCCGGGCGAATTCCGCGCGCCCCAGGGACGCGGCCGCGAGGGCAAGTTCTTCCTGTTCTGCCTGGAGCATGTGAAGGCCTACAACGCCACCTACAACTACTTCGCCGGCATGGATGACGACGCGCTGGCGGCTTACGCCAAGGATGCGGCCATCGGGCACCGGCCGACCTGGAAGCTCGGCGTCAACTCCAAAGCGGCACGGATGGCGCAGCGCGGCCGGGTCGCGGGCGGCACCGAGCAGCCTGATGTCCAGGACGCCTTCAACATCTTCGGCGCCCGGCGGGCCCAGACGGCGTCGCAGCCGGAACCGCGCGTCGGCGTGGTCGCCCGCAAGGCGCTGGAAGCGCTCGGGCTCGACGAGAATGCCGACGCCGCCGCGATCAAGGCGAAGTACAAGGAGCTGGTGAAGCGCTTCCATCCGGACGCCAATGGCGGCGACCGCTCGCGCGAGGGCACGCTCCAGGAAATCCTGAAAGCCTATCAGCAGCTGAAATCGACCGGCATGGTCTGACCTGCGACGGACAGAACTTTCAAAGGCCGCATCAAGACGCGCTGCTGCGAGACGACTGGCGCGGCCCTCGAGAACCGGAGCGGAGCGGACACCCGTCCGTGAGCACCGGAAGCGCAGAAGGCTGCGTCAGACGGCCGCTGCAGTAGCGTTTGGAGCGGACGTTCAGGCGTTGCCGAGCTGCGAGCGCTTCGCCCAGCCGGTCATCCGGCTCTCGACGATGTCGACGATCGCGACCAGGAAGACGCCGAGCACCGCCAGCACGATCAGGGCGGCGAAGATCAGCGGCACGTTGAAATCGGCCGAGGCGCGCGTGATCAGGTTGCCGAGGCCGAGATTGGAGGCGTTCTGCTCGCCGATCACCGAGCCGACATAGGCCAGCGTGATCGAGACCTTCAGCGCCCCGAAGAGATAGGGCAGCGAGCGCGGGATGCCGACCTTGGTCATGATGTCCATGCGGCTGGCGCCGAGCGCCTTCAGCACGTCCTCCGTCTCCGGCTCGATCGTGGCGAGCCCGGTGGCGACATTGACCACGATCGGGAAGAACGAGATCACGAAGGCGGTGAGCACCGGCGGCAACCAGCCGACGCCGAACCAGATCACCAGGATCGGCACCACCGCGACCTTCGGAATCGAGTTGAAGCCGACCAGCAGCGGATTGAGCCCCGCATAAATCAGCTTCGAGGAGCCGACCAGCAGCCCCAGCGCCAGACCGAACAGGATCGACAGCCCGAAGCCCAGCGACGTCATCCAGAGCGTGTGGAAGGCGTTGGTGTAGAGCGGCTTTTGGTACTGGACCAGCGCCGCCCAGATCGCCGAGGGCGGCGGCAGGATGAAGGCCGAGATCGCGAAGGCGCGGCAGGCGATCTCCCAGATCGCGAAGAACGCGAAGGTGAAGAGATAGGGCGCGAGCTTGAGCCAGGTCGAGCGGGTCATGCCACGGCCCTCGCCTCGCGGATATGCCCGCGCAGTTCGTGAACGATCTCGGCGAATTCGGGCGTGTAGGTCACGTCGAGATCGCGCGGCCGCGCGAAGCCGATCTCGCGCTCGGCGATGATCCGGCCGGGCCGCGCCGACATGCAGAACACCCGGTCGGCCAGGAACACCGCCTCGCGCAAATCATGCGTCACCAGGATGACCGTGACCCCGCGCTGGGCATGCAGGTCGCGGATCACGCACCAGAGTTCCTCGCGCGTGAAGGCATCGAGCGCGCCGAAGGGCTCGTCCAGCATCAGCAGCTTCGGCTCGTGGATCAGTGAGCGGCAAAGGGAGGCGCGCTGTTGCATGCCGCCCGACAACTGCCAGGGGAATTTCGAGCCCATGCCCTTGAGCCCCACCGTCTCCAGCAACATCTCGGCACGGGCGACATAGTCGGCTTTGTTCGCGCGCAGACGCGAGCGATGCGGCTCGACGATCTCGAGCGGCAACAGCAGGTTCTGCAGCGTGGTGCGCCAGGGCAGCATCACCGGGTTCTGGAAGGCCATCCCGGTGATCTTGATCGGCTCGGCGACCTCCCGCCCATCGACGATCACGCTGCCGGCCTTCGGCCGCTGCAGCCCGGTCGCGAGCTTCATCATCGTCGATTTGCCGCAGCCCGAGGGACCGACGATCGCGGCGAACTCGCCCTCGCGGACCTTGAGCGACAGGCCGGCGACCGCCGGAGGACCATCGCCGCCGCCATAGACATGGGTGACATCGTGAAGTTCGACGAAGGCGGTCAAGCGCATGCTTTCTTGAGAAGAGCGCCGTCATTCCGGACAAGCCGCGAAGCGGCCCCGATCCGGAATCCATCATAGAGTGCCGTCATACCCCATGATGGATTCCGGGTCTCCGCTGCGCCCGGAATGACGATGCCGGGAAGAAGCCTGGATACTCAGAACATCCGCTCGGCCGAGGCCGGCAGGAAGGCGTCGGTGAAGGCGTCGCCGGCCTTGGCCTTGTCCTTGAATGTGAAGGTCAGCGCGATCTGGTCGAGCGCCTTGGCCCAGCGCGCCTTGTCGATGCCGCCGAAGCCGTTGGCCTTGACCCAGGGCGTCATCACATTCTGCGTCAGCGTCATCTTCAGCCGCTCGAGCTCGACCTCGACCTTGGCGACGTCGTTGCGCTTGATCACGAGTTGCGCGCCGAGTTCGGGATTGGCGACGGTGTCCTTGACGCTCTTGGTGAGCGCCCGCAGCAGGCCGCGCACGGCGTCGGGCTTCTCGGCCGCGAATTTCGGCGAGACCATGATGACATTGCCGTAGAGCTCGACGCCGTAATCCGACATCAGCATCACGACGATGTCGTCGACCGGCACGCCGCGCGACTTCAGGTTGATGAAGGACGAGTTGGCGAAGCCGAAGACGGCATCGACCTCGCCCGAGGCGAGCATCGGCTCGCGAACCGGGAAGCCGACATTCTCCAGCCGCATCTTGCTGTCGTCGAGCTTGTTGACCGTCTTGAAGATCGGCCATTGCGCGAAAGCCGCATCGGCGGCCGGCGCGCCGAACTTCTTGCCCTCGAGGCTCTTCACATCGGTGGTGATGCCGCGGCTCTTGCGCCCGACGATCGAGAAGGGCGGCTTGTCATAGACCATCATCACCGCCTTGAGGTCGATGGTCGGGTTCTCGTCGCGGAAGCGGATCAGCGAGTTCACGTCGCCGAAGCCGACATCATAGGTGCCCGACGCGACGCGCGGGATCGCCTCGCGCGAGCCGTTGCCGGTGTCGATGGTTACGTCCAGCCCCTCGGCCTTGAAGTAGCCCTTCTCGATGCCCATCAGGAACAGCGCCGCCGGCCCCTCGAAGCGCCAGTCGAGCGTGAAGCGCACGGGCGTCTGGGCCTGTGAGACTGGAGCGAACCCGACCAGCGCGGCGGCGAACCCGGCGGCGAGAACGAGGCGCCCGGCGCAGGAGCGCAGGCGTCCGAAGACGGGCGGGCAGGTCGGGGCGGGCATCGATATCTCCTTGATGGGTTCGACTTCTGTGGTCGGCTGGCCTCAGCAATCTTCATGCCGGCCGGCTCCCACACTGAAGCAGCGACGCAGCCGGTCAAGCGGCAATCGGGGCGCCGGAGGCGCGCTGCGGCAAATTCATGGCAGAATCTTGTTGCGCTGCCCTTGTCGAAGCGGACCGGCGCTCCCATTTCGCTCGTCGGTGGTACCGGGCCCCTCTGGCGGAGCACGTCTGGATGACGTGGCCGTGATGTCGGAACCGCCTTCGACATCAACGCAAACCATAGGCGCCCGGACATGGAATTCATGCTTGCCGACTGGCTCGGCAAGCCGCTCTGGATGTGGAGCGGCTTTCTCGCGATCGTTTTCGCCCTTCTCGCTTTCGACCTCGGCCTGCTCAATCGCGGCGACCGTGAAATCGGCATCGCCCAAAGCCTCAGGCTGTCGGCCTTCTACATCGGCTTCGCCTGTCTTTACGGCGCCGTCGTCTGGTGGGCCTTCGAGACCGGAAACCTCAAGACGACCGACGGCACCCATGCCGGCGTCACCTATTTCACCGGCTTCTTCATCGAGAAGGCGCTGTCGATCGACAACGTCTTCGTCATCTCGCTGATCTTCACCTTCTTCGCCATCCCGCGGCGTTACCAGTACCGCGCGCTGGTCTGGGGCATCATCGCGGTGATCATCCTGCGTGGCCTGATGATCGGCATCGGCGCGGCACTGGTGCAGGAGTACGACTGGATCCTCTTCATCTTCGGCGCGTTCCTGGTCGCGACCGGCATCAAGATGCTGGTCGTGCCCGAGGCCGAGCCGGACATGTCGAAGAACAAGCTCATCGTCTTCTTCAAGAAGCGGATGCGCGTCACCGACAGCCTGCATGGCGAGCGCTTCTTCGTCAGGCAGCCGGATGCGGCCGGCCGCACGCTGATCTACGCCACGCCGCTGTTCCTGGCGCTGGTGGTGATCAACATCGCCGACCTCATCTTCGCGGTCGACTCGGTGCCGGCGATCTTCGCGATCACGACGGATCCGTTCATCGTCTTCACCGCCAACATCATGGCGATCCTCGGCCTGCGCGCGCTCTATTTCGCGCTGGCCGCGATGGTCCACCGCTTCGAGTACCTGAAGACGGCGCTCGCTCTGGTGCTGGTTTTCATCGGCGGCAAGATCTTCTGGAATCAGATCTTCGGCAAGGTCGATCCCGCGATCTCGCTCGGCGTGACGCTGGCGCTGATCCTCGGCGGCGTGGTCTTCTCGCTCTGGAAGACCCGCGGCCAGGCTCACGCGGCGCCGCACGCGGATTGATACCGACCCGACGGCGCGCGACTCACAGCGGCAGCGCGCCGTCGGTCTTCACCTCCTCCATCACCGCATAGGTGCGCGTCTCGCGCACCGCCGGCAGCGCCAGCAGCACCTCTCCGAGGAAGCGGCGATAGGCGTTCATGTCGGCGACGCGGGTCTTGACCAGATAGTCGAACCCTCCGGCCACCATGTGGCACTCCAGAACCTCCGGCGCCCGCTTCACCGCCGCCGCGAAGCGCTCGAAGGCGTCGGGAGTCGTCTTGTCGAGATAGACCTCGACGAAGACCAGCAGGTTGAGCCCGAGCTTGAGCGGGTCCAGCGTCGCGCGATAGCCGGTGATGTAGCCCTCGCGGGTCAGCCGCTTCAGCCTCTCGCCCACCGCCGTCGGCGACAGCCCGATCTTTTCGGCCAGTTCCACGCCGGCCATGCGGCCGTCTCCCTGGATCAGCGACAGGATGCGGCGGTCGGTTCGATCGAGCACGGGATGAATCTCGCCAAGAGGCTAATTTGACCGAATAAGATACGGCCCATGCGCCAAAACAGCCAATTGATATGAGGCCTCGACCGGATGATTCTTCAGATCATCCGCTGAATCGGTTCGGAGCCCCTTCATGGCCGCCCTTCTCCCGCCCTTTCGTGCCCCCTTCGCGCAGGACGACGGCGAAATCGCCGCGCGGTTGCTGGCCGGCGCGCGCCGCGAACCGGCGGCCAAGGCGCGCATCGACGCCCGCGCGACCGGGCTGATCGACGCGATCCGCAGCCGCAAGGTCGGGCTCGGCGGCATCGAGGAGCTGCTGCGGGAGTATTCGCTCTCGACCCGCGAGGGCCTCGCCCTGATGGTGCTGGCCGAGGCGCTGCTGCGCGTGCCCGACGCCGCCACCGCCGACCGGCTGATCGAGGACAAGCTCGGCCAGGGCGACTTCGCCCATCACGAATCGAAATCGGATGCCTTCCTGGTCTCGGCCTCGGCCTGGGCACTCGGCATCACCGCCCGCGTCATCCAGCCCGGAGAGACGCCGACGAGCATCATCGGCGGCCTCGCCAAGCGGCTGGGCATGCCGACGGTGCGCACCGCGACCCGTCAGGCCATGCGCGTCATGGGCAATCATTTCGTGCTCGGCCAGACCATCGAGGAGGCGCTGAAGCGCGCCGGCTCGAAGAGCGGCAAGCTCTACCGCTACTCCTTCGACATGCTCGGCGAAGGCGCCCGGACGCAGGCCGACGCCGACCGCTACTTCGCCTCCTATGCGGCGGCGATCGACGCCATCGGCCGCTCGGCCGGCAACGCGCCGCTGCCGAACCGGCCGGGCATCTCGGTCAAGCTCTCGGCCCTGCATCCGCGCTACGACGCCACCAATCATGCCCGTGTGCTGGCCGAGCTGACGCCGAAGGTGATCGCGCTGGCGCAGCAGGCCAAGCGCGACGACCTCAACTTCACCATCGATGCCGAGGAGGCCGACCGGCTCGAACTCTCGCTCGACATCATCGACACCGTCGTCGCCGATCCCTCCCTGGCGGAGTGGGACGGCTTCGGCCTCGCCATCCAGGCCTATCAGAAGCGCGCCTCGGCGGTGATCGCCCATATCGGCGCGCTCGCCGAGAGCCATGGCCGGCGCATGATGGTGCGCCTCGTCAAGGGCGCCTACTGGGACACCGAGCTGAAGCGCGCCCAGGAGCGCGGCCTGCCCGACTATCCGGTCTTTACCCGCAAGGCGATGACCGACCTGAACTACGAGGCCTGCGCCGCCCAGTTGCTCGCGCTTCGCCCGCGCATCATTCCCCAGTTCGCCACCCACAACGCCCAGACGGTCGCGACCGTCGCCGAGATGGCGGGGTCGTCCGAGGGCTTCGAGTTCCAGCGCCTGCACGGCATGGGCGAAGCGCTCTACGAGAAGCTCCTCGCCGGCAATGAGGGCTTCGCCTGCCGGACCTATGCGCCGGTCGGCGGCCATCAGGACCTGCTCGCCTATCTGGTGCGGCGCCTGCTCGAGAACGGCGCCAACTCCTCCTTCGTCAGCGTCTCCGGCGATCCCGACGTGCCCGTGGCGCAGCTGCTCGTGCCGCCGGCCGACATCATCGGCCAGCCCGGCGCGGCGCGGCACCGGCGCATCCCGCTGCCGGCCGATCTCTTCGGCCCGCCCCGCAAGAACTCGGCCGGCGTCGAACTCGGCCATGCCGACAGCCGCGAGGCCCTGCTGGCGGAGATCGCGGCCGCCGCCGCCGAGCCCTTCGCCGAGGCCACGCCGATCATCGACGGCGCGAGCGCGGGCGGCGCGGCCCGCGATGTCCGCTCGCCGATCGACAACCACGTCATCGGCCGCGTCACGGAGGCCGACGCAGCGATCGCGGCCCGCGCCATGGCGGCGGCGAAGGCCGGCTTCCCCGCCTGGAACGCCACCCCGGCCCGCACCAGGGCCGCGGCCCTGCGCAAGGCCGCCGATCTGATGGAGGCCCGGCGCGGCCTGCTGCTCGCGCTGCTTCAGGCCGAGGCCGGCAAGACCCTGGACGATGCCCTCTCGGAGGTGCGCGAGGCGGTCGATTTCTGCCGCTACTACGCCGCCGAGGCGGAAGCCAAGCTCGCCACGCCCACCGTGCTGCCCGGCCCGACGGGCGAGGACAACCGCCTGATCCTGCGCGGGCGCGGCGCCTTCCTCTGCATCGCGCCCTGGAACTTCCCGCTCGCGATCTTCGCCGGCCAGATCGCCGCCGCGCTCGTCGCCGGCAACGGCGTCGTCGCCAAGCCGGCACCGCAGACCCCGCTGATCGCGGCCGTCACCGTGCGGCTGCTGCACGAGGCCGGCATCCCTGCCTCCGCGCTTCATCTCGTACCGGGTGACGGCGCGGTCGGTGCGGCCCTCGTCGCCCACAGGGATGTCGCCGGCGTTGCCTTCACCGGCTCGACCACGACCGCCCGCGCGATCAACCGCGCGCTCGCGGCCAAGGACGGCCCGATCGTGCCGCTGATCGCCGAGACCGGCGGTCTCAACGCCATGATCGTCGACGCCACGGCGCTGGCCGAACAGGTCGCGGACGATGTCGTCACGTCGGCCTTCCGCTCGGCCGGCCAGCGCTGCTCGGCACTGCGCCTGCTCGTCGTCCAGGACGATGTCGCCGACAAAATGGTCGAGATGATCACCGGCGCCGCGCGCGAGCTGAAGCTCGGCGACCCCCGCGCGATCGACACCCATATCGGCCCGGTCATCGACGCCGCGGCCAAGCACCGCCTCGACAGCCATATCGACGCCATGCGCAAGCTCGGACGCCTGGCCTGGTCGGGAGAGACGCCGGCTCTGGGCGGCACTTACGTCGCCCCGCATGTCGTCACACTGCGCAGCATCGGCGATCTTTCGCAGGAGCATTTCGGCCCGATCCTGCATGTCGTGCGCTGGAAGGCGGACGAGCTCGACACGGTCATCCACGACATCGAGGCGACCGGATACGGCCTGACGCTCGGCGTCCATTCGCGCATCGAAACCACGATCGAGCAGGTCACCAGCCGGCTCTCCATCGGAAACATCTATGTCAACCGCAACATCATCGGCGCCGTGGTCGGCGTGCAGCCCTTCGGCGGGCACGGCCTATCGGGCACCGGGCCGAAGGCCGGCGGCCCGCATTACCTGATGCGTTTCGCCGCGGAGCAGACGGTGACGGTCAACACGGCCGCCGCCGGTGGCAATGCCAGCTTGATCGCGATGGGGGAGTAGGCGAAAGCTCGCCGACGGCACGGGACGAGTTCGACGAGGGATGGCCATGGACGCGATCAGCTTCGACCACTGCGTCATCCACGTCTCGGACTGGGATCGCTCCAACGCCTTCTATCGGGACGTTCTCGGGGCCACCGTGGTCCCGAACGGGGCGGGCTTCGTCTACCGGATCGGGGCCGCGCAGCTGAACTGCCACGGGCCGGGGCTCCAGCCAGAGCCGAAGGCCAGGCTCCCCGTTCCGCCGGGCGGCAGCGATCTGTGCTTCCGCTGGGATGGGCCGATCGCGGACGCTGTCGCGCATCTCGCCGCCCGCGCGGTTGCTGTGGAACTCGGCCCCGTTCCGCGCTTCGGCCGCGGCGGCGCGGGCACCAGCGTCTATTTTCGCGATCCCGACGGCTCTCTGCTCGAGTTTATCAGCTACGCCTGACAACGAGAAAGGGCCGCTCGCGCGGCCCCTCTGATCGTCTCAGGCTGTCGTGGCGATCAGGCCGCCTTGCGGCCTTCGAAGACGTGCTTGAACTCGCGCAGCTGAACCAGCGTATCCTGCAGGCGCTTCTTCTCGTCCTCGTCCTGCGAGCCGGTCAGCTTGGTCTCGGCGCTCAGGATCTCCTGGTCGAGCACGGCGGCGTTGACGTCCTCGAGGAAGCGGCCCTGCTCCGCCAGGATCGTCGTCGAGGCGGCATTGATCTCGACGAGACCGCCATTGACGAAGAAGTCCTTGCCGTTGTTGCCAGTCGTCTGGACGAAGACGATGCCCGTCTTCAGCGTGGCGACCAGCGGCGCATGGCCGGCCAGCACCGTCATCTCGCCCTCGATCGAGGGAACGATGACGCTGACGACCTCGCCCGAGAACAGGATGCGCTCCGGCGAGACGAGTTCGAACTTGAAGGTGGCCATCGTATATCTCTCCTCGGCTCGTCATGGTCGGGCTTGACCCGACCATCCCGGAAGCCAGCGTCCTCTGGTCGTGAAATTCTCGGGCCTAGCCCGAGAATGACGATCCTCAGGCCGCTTCCGCCGCCAGGCGCTGGGCCTTCTCGATGGCTTCGTCCATCGAACCGACCATGTAGAACGCCGCTTCCGGCAGATGGTCGTACTTGCCCTCGACCAGGCCCTTGAAGCCCTTGATCGTGTCCTCGAGCGCGACCAGCTTGCCCGGCGAGCCGGTGAAGATTTCCGCGACGAAGAAGGGCTGCGACAGGAAGCGCTCGATCTTGCGGGCGCGGGCCACCGTCATCTTGTCCTCTTCCGAGAGCTCGTCCATGCCCAGGATCGCGATGATGTCCTGCAGCGCCTTGTAGCGCTGGAGGATCTGCTGGACCTGGCGCGCCACGCCGTAGTGCTCGGCGCCGACGATGTCGGCCGAGAGCATGCGCGAGGTCGAGTCGAGCGGGTCGACCGCCGGGTAGATGCCCTTTTCCGCGATCGAGCGCGACAGCACGGTCGTGGCGTCGAGATGGGCGAAGGAGGTAGCGGGCGCCGGGTCGGTCAGGTCGTCGGCGGGAACGTAGATCGCCTGCACCGAGGTGATCGAGCCCTTGTTGGTGGTGGTGATGCGCTCCTGCAGGTTGCCCATGTCGGTCGCCAGCGTCGGCTGGTAACCCACCGCCGAGGGAATGCGGCCGAGCAGAGCCGACACTTCCGAGCCGGCCTGCGTGAAGCGGAAGATGTTGTCGACGAAGAACAGCACATCCTGGCCCTTGTCGCGGAAGTCCTCGGCGACGGTCAGGCCCGACAGGGCGACGCGCATGCGGGCGCCCGGCGGCTCGTTCATCTGGCCGTAGACCAGGGCGCATTTGGAGCCCTCGCCGCCGCCCTTCTTGTTGACGCCCGACTCGATCATCTCGTGATAGAGGTCGTTGCCCTCGCGGGTGCGCTCGCCGACGCCGGCGAACACCGAATAGCCGCCATGGGCCTTCGCGACGTTGTTGATGAGCTCCATGATCAGCACGGTCTTGCCGACGCCGGCGCCGCCGAACAGGCCGATCTTGCCGCCCTTGGCGTAGGGAGCCAGCAGGTCGACGACCTTGATGCCGGTGACCAGGATCTGCGCGTCCGTCGCCTGCTCGGCATAGGACGGAGCCGGCTGGTGAATGCCGCGGGTGGCGGTGGTCAGGATCGGGCCGGCCTCGTCGATCGGCTCGCCGATGACGTTCATGATGCGGCCGAGGCACTCGTCGCCGACCGGAACCGCGATCGGGGCGCCGGTGTCGGTCACCGACTGGCCGCGGACCAGGCCTTCGGTCGAGTCCATCGCGATGGTGCGGACCGTGTTCTCGCCGAGATGCTGGGCGACCTCGAGGACGAGGCGGTTGCCGAGATTGGTCGTCTCGAGCGCGTTCAGGATCTCCGGCAGCACGCCGTCGAACTGGACGTCGACGACGGCGCCGATGACCTGCGCGATGCGGCCGGTGCCGGTGTTGGCGGGCTTCTCGGCGGCGGTCTTCTTCGTAGCGGCTTTGGCCATGGTGATAACCTCGGATTCGCGTTCAGCGTGTCGACGAAGCCGGCGCGCCGGCCTCAATTCAGGCGGTTAGAGCGCTTCCGCGCCGGAGATGATCTCGATCAGTTCCTTGGTGATCATCGCCTGGCGCGAGCGGTTGTAGAGCTGCGTCTGCTTCTTGATCATCTCGCCGGCGTTGCGCGTGGCGGAGTCCATCGCCGACATGCGCGCGCCCTGCTCGGAGGCCGCGTTCTCGAGGAGCGCGCGCAGCACCTGGACGGTCAGGTTGCGCGGCAGCAGCGTCTCGAGGATCTCGCCTTCGTCGGGCTCGTAGTCGTAGACCGCCTCGATCACCTTCGTACCAGCCGGGATTTCGGCGGGGATGATGCGCTGGGCGGTCGGGAGCTGCGAGATCACCGACTTGAACTTCGAGAAGAACACGGTCGCGACGTCGAACTCGCCGGCCGCGAAGCGCGACAGCACGTTCTGGGCGATCGTCTCGGCATTGGCGTAGCCGACCTGCTTGAAGGAGCGCAGGTCGATCAGCTCGATGATGTCCTTCTCGAACTGCCGCTTCAGAAGGTCATAGCCCTTCTTGCCGACGCAGATGATCTTGACCGTCTTGCCCTCGGCCTTGAGCGCCAGCGCCTTGTCACGCGCGAGGCGCGCGATCGAGGAGTTGAAGGCGCCGCACAGGCCGCGCTCGGCCGTGCAGACCAGCAGCAGATGCACCTTGTCGGAGCCCGTTCCGGCGATCAGGCGCGGCGCGCTCGAGCCGGTCACGCCGGCGGCGAGATTGGCCAGCACCGTCTCCATGCGCTCGGCATAGGGACGGGCGGCTTCCGCCGCCGCCTGCGCCCGGCGCAGCTTCGCGGCCGCGACCATCTGCATGGCCTTGGTGATCTTCTGCGTCGCCTTCACGGAAGCGATGCGGTTTCGTAGGTCCTTAAGGGACGGCATCCGGTCTTGACCCTCTACCCGTCATGGCGCACGGCGCGGCGACGAAGCAATCCAGAGCAACTGCGCAGCGGAGCCGGGGCTCCACCGCGCTCGCGATGACGTTTACGAGAACGACTTGGCGTAGTCGGTCACGAGGTCTTTCAGCTTGGCGGCGTTCGCGTCCGAAAGATCCTTGGACTTGCCGATCTCGGCCAGCATGTCGGCATGCTGGCCGCGCACCAGCGCCAGCAGCCCGTCCTCGAAGGAGCGGACCTTGGCGACCGGCAGGGCGTCGAGATAGCCGTTGACGCCGGCATAGATCACCACGACCTGCTCTTCCATCTTCAGCGGCGAGAACTGCGGCTGCTTCAGGAGTTCGGTCAGGCGGGCGCCGCGGTTGAGCAGGCGCTGCGTGACGGCGTCGAGGTCCGAGCCGAACTGCGCGAAGGCGGCCATCTCGCGATACTGCGCGAGCTCGCCCTTGATCTTGCCGGCGACCTTCTTCGTCGCCTTGGTCTGCGCGGCCGAACCGACGCGCGACACCGAGAGGCCGACGTTCACCGCCGGGCGGATGCCCTGGTAGAACAGGTCGGTCTCGAGGAAGATCTGACCGTCCGTGATCGAGATCACGTTGGTCGGGATGTAGGCGGACACGTCGTTCGCCTGCGTTTCGATGACCGGCAGCGCCGTCAGCGAGCCGAGGCCGGCATCCTCGCCCATCTTCGCCGCGCGCTCAAGCAGGCGGGAGTGGAGATAGAACACGTCACCCGGATAGGCCTCGCGGCCCGGCGGGCGGCGCAGCAGCAGCGACATCTGGCGATAGGCGACGGCCTGCTTGGAGAGGTCGTCATAGATGATCACGGCGTGCATGCCGTTGTCGCGGAAATACTCGCCCATGGCGCAGCCGGCGAAGGGCGCCAGGAACTGCATCGGAGCCGCGTCCGAGGCGGTCGCCGCGATCACGATCGAGTACTCCAGCGCGCCACGCTCTTCGAGCACTTTGACGAACTGGGCGACGGTCGAGCGCTTCTGGCCGATCGCGACATAGACGCAGTAGAGCTTCTGGCTCTCGTCGCCGGTCTCGTTGTTGGCCTTCTGGTTCAGGATCGTGTCGAGCGCCACGGCGGTCTTGCCGGTCTGACGGTCGCCGATGATCAGCTCGCGCTGGCCGCGGCCGATCGGGATCAGGGCGTCGATCGCCTTCAGGCCGGTCGCCATCGGCTCATGCACCGACTTGCGCGGGATGATGCCGGGCGCCTTGACGTCGACGCGCGAGCGCTGGGTCGCCTTGATCGGGCCCTTGCCGTCGATCGGGTTGCCGAGCGCGTCGACGACGCGGCCGAGAAGCTCCTTGCCGACCGGCACGTCCACGATGGCGCCAGTGCGCTTGACCGTCTGGCCTTCCTTGATCTCGCGGTCGGAGCCGAAGATCACGACGCCGACATTGTCGCTCTCAAGGTTGAGCGCCATGCCGCGCACGCCGCTCTCGAACTCGACCATCTCGCCGGCCTGGACCTTGTCGAGGCCGTAGACGCGGGCGATGCCGTCGCCGACGGACAGGACCTGACCGACCTCGGTGACGGAGGCTTCGGACCCGAAGTTCGAAATCTGGGCCTTCAGGATCGCGGAGATTTCAGCGGGGCGGATTTCCATCAGCCGACCTCTTTCATGGCAAGACGAATTGAATTGAGCTTGGTTTTCAGCGAAGCGTCGACCATCCGCGAGCCCATCTTCACGACGAGCCCGCCGATCAGCGACGGATCGATCTTGATCGCGACATCGACATCCTTGCCGGCGACGGCAGCGAGCGCCGCGCGGATCTCGTCGACCCGCTTGGCCGCCGGCGCCTCGGCCAGCGTGACCTCGGCGCTGACGATGCCCTTGGCCTCGGCGACGAGCGCCTTGTAGGCGGCGATCATGCCCGGCAGCGCGAAGAGC
>NCCO01000025.1:0-9763 GCA_002279705.1 Allobosea sp. 12-68-7 | reverse complement strand
TGCTGGCGACGAGGCCGATGAAATTGGCGGCGAGACCGGTGAGGCCGGCCTTGGCGAGCACGGCCTTGATCGCGCCCGTCTGCTCTTCGGCCGAGAAGGCGGGGCTGCCGACGAGGCGCCGCAGATCCTCGCTTTCGGCCAGCATCGCCGAGAAGCTGTCGAGATCGGCGTTGACGGCATCGATGGCTTGGGCCTCGCTGGCCAGCTCGAACAGGGCCGTGGCGTAGCGACCGGCCACGCCCGAAACCAGTGATCCTTGCGATCCGCCTTCAGCCACGCGTCAAATCTCTCGTTTCATGGGACCGCCCCGGCGGCCTTCGGGAGAAGGCGGAGTGCAAGGTCCCGGCGCTGCGATGTATCACGGACGTGAACCCGGCAAGACGGCTTCGCGACCTAAATGTGGCGGTGCACTAGCATGTGGTTTTGGGGCGCGCAATCCGTTGATGCCGATCGAAGGCGCGGTTCTGTCTGTCTTTTCCGCCGCCGCCGGACGAGACCCGCGCCAGGCGCGCCGCCTCAGAGGAAACTCTGCGGATCGACATCGACCGCCACCCGCACCGAGCCCTTGGGCTTGCCCGCCCGCCTGAGCCAAGCGCGCAGATAATCCTGCAGGTTCACGTCGCGCGCCGTCCGGACGATCAGCCGCATGCGGTGGCGCCCGCGCAGCACGGCGAGCGGCGCCTCGGCCGGGCCGAGCACGACGACACCGTCGGGCGGCTCGGCGCAGCGCGCCAGCGCCCGGGCATGCGCCTCCGCCTCACCCTGGCTGCCAGCCGAGACGATCAGCGCCGCCAGTCGCCCGAAGGGCGGCAGGCCTGCCGCCTCGCGCGACGCCGTCTCTGCGGCATAAAACCGCTCCGGATCGCCGGAGATCAGCGCCTTGAGAACCGGATGGGCCGGGTCATGCGTCTGCAGCAGCGCCCGGCCGGGCCTTTCGCCACGGCCCGCCCGGCCCGTCACCTGGCGCAGCACCTGGAAGGTGCGCTCCGCCGCGCGCGGATCGCCCGAGGTCAGGCCGAGATCGGCGTCGATCACGCCGACCAGGGTCATGCCCGGAAAATTGTGCCCCTTGGCGACGAGCTGCGTGCCGATGACGATGTCGAACTCGCCCGAGGCCACCGCCATCAGCTCGGTCTTCAGCCGCTCGGTGCCGCCGGGAAAATCGCTCGACAGCACGATGCCGCGCGCCTGCGGGAACAGCGTCGCGACCTCCTCGGCCAGGCGCTCGACGCCCGGGCCGCAGGCGCTCAGGCTGTCCTGCGCATGGCATTGCGGGCATTCATGCGGCCGGCGCTCGACATGCCCGCAATGGTGGCAGACCAGCGCACGGCGGAAGCGATGGTCGACCAGCCAGGCCGAGCAGTTCGGGCACTGGAAGCGGTGCCCGCAATCGCGGCACAGCGTCAGCGGCGCATAGCCGCGCCGGTTCAAAAACAGCAGCGACTGCTCGCCGGCCTCGAGATTGGCGGTCATGGCCTTGGCCAGCGTGTCCGAGATCCAGCGCCCGCGCGGCGGCTTGTCCTGGCGCAGATCGACCAGGCCCAGCGTCGGAAGCGTCCGCCCGCCGAAGCGCTCGGGCAGCTTGAGATGGGTGTAGCGCCCGCGCTCGGCATTGACGCGGGTTTCCAGTGACGGCGTCGCCGAGGTCAGGATCACCGGCGCATGCTCGATCCGCCCGCGCACCACCGCCATGTCGCGGGCGTGATAGGCGACGCCGTCCTCCTGCTTGTAGGCGGCCTCGTGCTCCTCATCGACCACGATCAGGCCGAGATCCTTGTAGGGCAGGAACAGCGCCGAGCGCGCGCCCGCCACCACCTTCGCCTCGCCGCTGGCGATCGCCGCCTGCAGGCGCTCGCGCCTGCGGCCCGTCACCGCCGAATGCCACAGCCCGGGCCGGACCCCGAAGCGCGCCTCGAACCGGTCGATGAATTGCGCGGTCAATGCGATCTCGGGCATCAGGATCAGGCTCTGGCGCCCGAGCCGGACGGCTTGCGCCACCGCCTCGAAATAGACCTCCGTCTTGCCTGAACCGGTGACGCCTTCGAGCAGCGTCACCCCATAGGTCGCCGCCCTGACCGAGGCGACCAGCGCCGCCGCCGCGGCGGCCTGATCCTCCGACAGGGCCGGCCGGGCATGGTCGGGATCGGGCATGGCGGCCACCGCCTCGCGCGGCAGCGGCTCGACCGCGAAGGTCCCGGCATCGACCAGGGAATCGATCACCGCCGCGCTGACCGAAGCCGCCTCGGCGAGCGCGCTCTTGGCCGTGAGCAGCCCGCCTTCGGCGGCTGCGATCGCCCGCGCCCGCGCCGGCGTCATCCGCGCCGGCGGCGCGCCCACGAGACGCACCCCGAGCTTCGGGCGTTCGGGCCCGTCCTCGGGAGGCCGCCGCAGCGCCAGCGCCAGCACGGATCCCTTGGGGGAAAGCGTGTACCAGGCGACCCAGTCGACCAGCTTCATCAGCGCGCCGTCGAGCGGTGGCATGTCGAGCCTGGCCGTCACCGGCTTGAGATTGCCGCCGCGCCCGGCGCCGCGCTCCCAGACGACCCCGACGGTCTGGCGCGGCCCAAGCGGCACCTGAACCACATCTCCCGGGGCGAGCGCCAGCCCTGACGGTACGGCATAGCTATAGGCCTGATCGAGCGCGAGCGGGATCAGCACCTCGACGGTGCCGCCGTCTTCCAACCGATCCGCTTCGCCGCTCATCGCCCGTGCCTAGCCCCTGCCCGCCATGGCGACAACAGCCTGCCTTATCCGGGCCGCGATCGCATGATGTCTGCCGCCTCCCGGCCGCAGCTCCGAGCCCGCCCATGCCTGTCTCCTCACGCTTCCCGAACGCCCTCCTGCTCGGCGCCGCCCTCATCGCCACCTCGGCCCTGCCCGGGCGCGCCCAGCCGGCGTCGCCCGAGAACTGGCCCGCGATCAAATGCGAGCGCTATACCAAAGCCTATGCCGAGGCGCTGTCGAAGCTCGGGCGCAAGGGGCTGAGCCCCGATTTCCTGAACGCGCACGAGGCCTTTCTCGCCTCCGGCTGCAGCATCAGGGGCGAGGTCTGCCCGCGCAGCGCCGAGGAGCTCAACCTCGCCAATGTGATGGTCGTCATGGGCATGAACCAGGGCATGGCCAGCACCTTCATGCCCTTCGCCTGTCCGAAGCGTTGAGGCCGCCGCTTCGCGAGACGTTAAGGTTGCGCCGTCATGCTCCGGGCCGACCCGAGGCACAGGCTGCTCCATGACCGATTTCGACACCCTCGCCCGTGCCTGGCTCGACCATCTCGCCCATGAGCGCCGGCTCTCGCCGAAGACGCTGGAGGCCTATTCCCGCGATTTGCGCCAGTTCGCGGCCTTCATCACCGAGCAGCTCGGCGGCGCCCCGACCGTCGCCGACATCGCCGCGCTGAAGCCCGCCGATCTGCGCGCCTTTCTCGGCCGCCGCCGGCGCGAGGATGTCGGCAACCGCACACTGATGCGCCAGCTCGCGGCACTGCGCTCCTTCGCCCGCTTCGGCGAGCGCACGGGCCGGCTGACCGCGGCCGCCTTCGCCGCGACGCGTGGGCCGCGCATCGGCAAGGCCCTGCCCCGGCCGCTGGAAGCACGCGCGGCGCGCGCCGTCACCCGGGCCGAGACGCGCGCCGGCGACGTCCGCGATCCCTGGATCCTCGCCCGCGACGCGGCCGTCCTGTCGCTGCTCTATGGCTGCGGCCTGCGCATCTCGGAGGCGCTGTCGCTGACCCGCGCCCAGGCGCCCGCCCAGGCGGGCGATACGCTCACCGTCATCGGCAAGGGCAGCAAGACCCGCATGGTCCCCGTCCTGCCGGTCGTGGTCGACACCATCGCCGGTTACCTCGCACTCTGCCCCTGGCGCCTGGCGCCGGACGGCCCGCTCTTCGTCGGCGCCAAGGGCGGCCCGCTGTCGCCGCGCATCATCCAGCTCGCGGTCGAGGGCCTGCGCGGTGCGCTCGGCCTGCCGGATTCAGCGACGCCGCACGCGCTCAGGCACTCCTTCGCCACCCATCTGCTCGGCCGCGGCGGCGACCTGCGCGCCATCCAGGAACTGCTCGGTCACGCCTCGCTCTCGACGACGCAGATCTACACCCGCGTCGATTCGGCCCGGCTGATGGCGGCCTACGACGCCGCCCACCCGCAGGCTGGGCGCTGAATCGTGCCTGAGGTCCAGACGTCAGCCCGCGGCGCCCGGATAGGCCGGGAGCGGCGGGCGCAGCCTTTCCCAGGCCCGTGCCAGCCGTAGCACCCCGAGATCGTCGAAGCGCCGTGCCGTGATCTGCAGCCCGATCGGCAGCCCGTCCGCGGTCATCGCCGCGGGCACGGCGATCGACGGCTGGTCCGATATGTTGGCCGGCAGCGTGAAGGCGATGTGTTCGAAGGGCCGATTGGGATCGTCGATCGGCGAGGCCATCTCCGCCGGGTAGCTCGGTACAGGGGCGACCGGCGACAGCACGAAGTCGAAGGGCGCGCTCTGCTTCAACGCAGCATCCTTGATCGCCAGCATCTGGCTCATTCCGCGATAGACTCGTTCGCCCGAGAGACCATCGCCCCGCTTCGCCCAGGCGAAGATGTAAGGCAGCACTTTCGCCTGCTTTTCTGGCGATAGCGCGCCGATCTCGGCCCAGGCGCGCTGGCTCCAGAAATCGTCGAGCCCGTCCAGCATCGCCCGCGTCATGAAGGCCGGCGCCTCCTCGACGATCGCGCCCGCCGCGGCGAAGGCTCGGCCCGCAGCCTCGATCGCCGCCTTCGTCTCCGGCTCGACGGGGATGCTGCAGGCCGATCCGCAGCCCCTTCACGTCCATCTCGAGCGACAGCCAGTCGATTTCCTGCGGCGGCAGGCTCATGCCGTCGCGCGCATCGGGCTTCGAGATCTCGCGCATCATCAGGGCCGCATCCGTGACGGTGCGGGTCATCGGGCCGGCGACGCGGCCGTAATAGCTCGGGTCGATCGGCACGCGCCCGAAGCTCGGCTTCAGCCCGACCAGTCCGCACCAGCCGGCCGGCAGCCGGATCGAGCCGCCGATATCGGTGCCGACATGCAGCGGCCCGTAACCGGCCGCCCCCGCCGCTCCCGCCCCGGCCGAGGACCCGCCCGGATTCTTGGTCGGATCCCAGGGATTGCGGGCGAGTTCGTGGAAGCTCGACAGGCCCGAGGACAGCATCCCGTAGTCGGGCATCGTCGTCTTCGCGAGCATCACGAAGCCCGCCTCCCCCAGCCGCGCGGCGACGGGGGCATCCTCCGGCATGGACCACAGATCGCGCGCGGCGGTGCCGATCGGCATCGGCGTGCCCCGGGTGGCGATGTTCTCCTTGATCGTGCCCGGAACGCCGTCGAGCGGCAGCGCCTGCCGCTTCATCCAGCGCGCCTCGGAGGCCTTCGCCGCGGCCCGTGCGGTCTCGGGATCATAGGCATAGAGGGCCTTGAGCTGCGGCTCGGACCGCTCGATCCGGGCGATGACCGCCTCCACCACCTCGACCGGCGAGAGCGCCCTGGTGCGGTAGGCTTGCAGCAGCTCGGCGGCGCTGAGAACGGCGGGGCTGGGCATCGGCATCATCCTCGGCAGGCAGCGGCGCGGCATGGCGATCATCCATGCCATGGCTGATCGGACACGGCATGGTCGCACAGCGCAACCCGCGCCGGACCTGGCCGCATCACGACGCCAAGCAAGCCCCGCGCCGGGCCTGGCCCCTCAGGCGAAATAGTCCGGATGCTGCGCCCGCAGATGCACCAGGTCGGGCAGCAGCGTGCCCAGATGCCTGCGCATCGCGGCGACCGCGGCCGGGCCGTCATGACGGCGGACCGCATCGACGATCGAAAGATGCTCGCGAATGACCATCGCCATGCGCCCCGGCACCGGCAGCGTCATGCGCCGGCAGCGGTCGATCTGGCTCTTGGCGGCATGCGCGATCTTCCAGATGCCGGGATAGCCGGCGACCATGGCCAGGGTCTCGTGGAACTCCTCGTCGGCGCGATGGAAGCTCTCCTGGTCATTCGCCTCGAAGGCCTCGTGCTGGCGGGCGATCGTGGCGTCGAGCCGGCTGACCGCCTCGGCCGCCGCGATGCGCGCCACGAGATCGACGGTCGCGCATTCGAGCGCCTGCCGGATGAACACCGCTTCGGGAATCGCCTCGCTCGGGATCCGCGCCACGAAGGTGCCGGCCTGCGGGAAGATCTCGACCAGCCCCTCCTCCTTGAGCCGGATCAGCGCCTCGCGAACCGGTGTCCGGCTCATGCCGAAATGCGCGGTCAGCTCCTTCTCGACCAGTGCAGCGCCCGGCACGATCTCCATCGCCAGAATGGCGCGTCTCAGCTCGTCCTGCACCATCGAGGCCGCCGTGGAGCGCCCGGCCGGAACCCCGCCCAGGGGCTGGCGCCGCCGCTCGCGGCGCACGGGATCGACACTCACTTTCGGCGGGATCGTGACCTGCGACATCGCCTTGCCTCGCTGGGCCAGCGGGCCGGGCGGCCCTACCGGAAGGATGCGCCTGCCGCATGGCGACTGCGCCTCCCGGCGGATAGCACGACTATCTGTGACGTACTAGTATATTAGTATATTGACCGCGCCTCACCGTCGCGCCTATGGTCCGCCGGCCGATCCGATGGGAGCGCCCGGACCCGATGTTGCTGCATGATGATCGCCTGTTTCCCGCGGACCCCGTGACGCGCGGAATCGCGCGCCGGCTCTATGCCGGGATTCGCGATCTGCCGATCATTTCGCCGCACGGCCACACCGACCCGCGCTGGTATGCCGAGGACCAGCCCTTCCCCGACCCCGCCACCTTGCTGGTCAAGCCGGACCACTACATCTTCCGGATGCTCTATTCGCAGGGCGTGCGGCTGGAGCAGCTCGGCATCCCCCGCAAGGACGGCGCGCCGGTCGAGACCGATCCGCGCGCGGTCTGGCGCCTCTTCGCCCAATACTGGTTCCTGTTCCGGGGCACACCGACCCGGCTCTGGTTCGAGCACGCGCTCTCCTCGGTCTTCGGCATCAACGAGCGGCTTTCGCCGGAGAACGCCGACAGGCTCTATGACCGGATCGCCGAGAAGCTGGGCGAGCCCGAGCTGCGGCCGCGCGCGCTGTTCGAGCGCTTCAAGATCGAGGCGATCTCGACCACCGAGGGCGCGCTCGACGATCTGAAGTGGCACGACATGATCAAGGCGTCGGGCTGGAGCGGCAAGGTCGTGACCGCCTATCGCCCCGACAGCGTCGTCGATCCCGAGTTCGAAGGCTTCGCCGCGAATCTCGAGCAGTTCGGCGCCCTGACGGGCGAGGACGTGATGAGCTGGAGCGGCTATCTCGCCGCCCACCGCAAGCGCCGCGATGACTTCCGGGCGCGCGGCGCCACCTCTTCCGACCATGGCCACGCCACCGCCCGCACCGCCAATCTCTCGAAGGCCGAGTCCGAGGCGCTCTTCGCAAGGGTCGTCGCAGGCAAGGCCTCGGCCGAGGAGGCCGATCTCTTCCGCGGCCAGATGCTGACCGAGATGGCGAAGATGAGCCTCGATGACGGGCTCGTGCTGCAGATCCATCCCGGCTCGTCGCGCAACCACAACGCCTCGCTGTTCGCGCAGTTCGGGCGCGACATGGGCGCCGACATCCCGCGCCAGACCGATTACGTCGCCGCGCTGAAGCCCCTGCTCGACGCGGTCGGCAACGAGCGCAACCTCGGCCACTATCCGGCGCTCAAGCTCGGGCCGGGCTGGTGGTTTCTCGATGCGCCCGAGGCGATGCTGCGCTTCCGCGAACTGACGACGGAGACGGCCGGCTTCTACAACACCGTCGGCTTCAACGACGACACCCGCGCCTATCTCTCGATTCCCGCGCGTCACGACGTCGCCCGCCGCTGCGACTGCACCTATCTCGCCAAGCTCGTCGCCGAGCACCGACTGGACGAGGACGAGGCGGCCGAGGTCGCCCATGATCTCGCCTACCGACTGGCCAAGGAGGCTTACAAGCTGTGAGCCCCGTCGCCGCCCACCAACTCCGTCATTGCGAGCGCAGCGAAGCAATCCAGAGCCGCGTACTCGACGCCTCCCTGGATTGCTTCGTCGCTGCGCTCCTCGCAATGACGATGGAGACCATCTGATGATCGACGAACGCCAGGCATCTCACCCGCGAGACGTGAAGCGCTACGACACCGAGACCCTGCGTGCCGACTTCCTGATCGAGCGCATCTTCGTTCCGGGCGAGGTCACGCTGACCTACAGCCATTACGACCGCATGATCGTCGGCGGCGCGATGCCGGCGGCCGCCGCGCTGACGCTGAGCCCCTTCGCGCCGACCGGCACGCCCTTCTTCCTGGCGCGGCGCGAGCTCGGCGTGATCAACCTGGGCGGCGCCGGCCGCGTCACGGTGGACGGTCAGGCCTTCGATCTGCCCAATCTCGACGCTCTCTATGTCGGCCTCGGCACGAAGGACGTCTCCTTCGCCAGCGCGGATGCCGCCAACCCCGCCAAGTTCTATCTGACCAGCGCGCCCGCCCACCGCGAGGCGCCGCACCAGCTCATCCGCAAGGACGACGCCAACACGATCCATCTCGGCTCGTCGGAGACCTCGAACAAGCGCACCATCCGGCAGTACATCATGCCCAACACCACCGGCACCAACCAGCTGGTGATGGGCATGACCGCGCTGGAGCCCGGCTCGGTCTGGAACTCGATGCCCTGCCACACCCATACGCGACGGATGGAGGCCTATCTCTACTTCAACCTCGACCCCGCCCACCGCGTCTTCCACTTCATGGGCGAGCCGACGCAGACCCGGCACCTCCTCGTCGCCAACGAGCAGGCCGTGATCTCGCCGAACTGGTCGATCCATTGCGGCTGCGGCACCTCGAACTACGCCTTCGTCTGGGCGATGGCCGGCGACAATGTCGAGTTCACCGATATGGACCCCGCCCCCGTGGACATGCTGCGCTGATGCCCTCGCCCTTCGACCTCACCGGCCGCAGAGCCCTCGTCACCGGCGCCAACACCGGCATCGGCCAGGGCATCGCGCTGGCGCTGGCGCAAGCGGGCGCCACGGTGGTGGCCGCCGGGCGCTCGGACCTGACCGAGACGCTGGGGCTGGTCGCGGCGGCCGGCGGAACGGCTCATGCCCTCAAGGTCGATCTGCAGGAACAGGGCATCGCGCCGCGCGTCATCGCGCAGGCTGAAGGGCTCGCCGGCCCGCTCGACATCCTCGTCAACAATGCCGGCATCATCCGCCGGGCCGACGCCCTCGAGTTCAGCGAGAGCGACTGGGACGAGGTGATGAACGTCAACCTCAAGGCGGTGTTCTTCCTAGCCCAGGCCTTCGCACAATCGGCGGTCGCGGCCGGACGCGGCGCCCGCATCGTCAACATCGCCTCGCTGCTGTCGTTCCAGGGCGGCATCCGCGTCGCCTCCTACACCGCCAGCAAGAGCGGGCTCGCCGGGCTGACCAAGCTTCTCGCCTGCGAATGGGCGCAGAAGGGCATCAATGTGAACGCCATCGCGCCGGGCTATATCGAGAGCAACAACACGCAGGCACTCCGTGCCGACCCCGACCGCAACCCTGGCGTCCTGCGACGCCTCGCCAAATCCACTGGTGCGGAAGCCTACTTTCCCAAGCGCCTCGCCGAGCTCAATGACATCTGCGAACGCATTGCCCGCGATTTGAGAAATCAGTACACCCTCGGCTATTTCTCCACCAGCGTCGCCCCGCCCGGGGTCTATCGCCGCATCCGGGTGGTCGCGGGCAAGAATTCGATTCGTACCCGGCCCGGTTACACCCTGACCC
>NCCO01000024.1 GCA_002279705.1 Allobosea sp. 12-68-7 | reverse complement strand
CGGCTGCGCGGACATCGGCCAGGGTAATGGTGGGCGCCGTCACCGGCGCCAGGTTGGTCAGCGGGGACATGGCGCGCTGCAGGTCAGGCGAAGCGGACGCCCGCGATTTCGTACACCTTGGCACCGCCCGGCGCCGGCACTTCCACGCTGTCGCCGACCTTCTTGCCGATCAGGGCCTTGGCCAGCGGCGAGGAGATGGAGATCGAGCCGTTCTTCATGTCGGCCTCATAGGCGCCGACGATGCGGTAGGTCTTCTCGTCCTCGGTTTCCTCATCCACCACGGTGACATGCGCACCGAAGCGCACCTGGGTGCCGGACAGCTTGCTGGTGTCGATCACCTCCACCGAGGGGATGATGGATTCGAGCTCGGCGATGCGGCCCTCGATGAAGGATTGCCGTTCCCGCGCCGCGTGGTACTCGGCGTTTTCGGAAAGGTCGCCATGCGCCCGTGCTTCCGCGATGGCGCGGATCACGGCGGGGCGTTCCTCGACCTTGAGCTGACGCAGCTCCTCCGTCAGCCGTGCCAAACCTTCCGCGGTCATGGGGAACTTCTGCACGTCGCGTCCTTCCTCCGGGCATCCACGCCCGCCCTTGCGCCTGGTTCCCCGTTGTCCCGGATTTCTCCGGGCTGGGCGGGAACCATGCAAGCAGATCGCGGGCTGCGCTGAAACAGGCGAGGCGGGGACGTGGATGATTTTCCCCGCCCCCGCCCGCTCAGAATGAATGCGCAAAATAGGCCTGCAGCGGCGCTACATCAAGGGTTCCGCCCTTCAAGGCCGCGATGGCGTGCACCGCCGCCCGGGCGCCCGCCAGCGTCGTGTAATGCGGGACGCCGTGCGTCAGGGCGCTGCGGCGGATATCGAAGCTGTCCGCCACGCTCTGCCCGCCGCTGGCGGTGTTGATCACCAGCTGGATGGCATCGGACTTGATCGCATCCACGCAATGCGGCCGGCCTTCCGCCACCTTGTTGACCACGGCGCAATCCAGCCCCACCTCGCGCAGCCGGGCGGCGGTGCCGCGGGTGGCCAGGATGCGGAAGCCCATCTCGATCAGCCGCCGCGCCAGGGTCACCGCGCCGGCCTTGTCGCCATCCTTGACGGACAGGAAGACGGTGCCGGCTTCCGGCAGCTTCACCCCGGCGCCCATCTGGGACTTCAGGAAGGCCCGCTCGAAGGACAGGTCGAGGCCCATCACCTCCCCCGTCGACTTCATCTCCGGCCCCAGGATCACGTCCACATTGGGGAAGCGGTTGAAGGGGAAGACGGCTTCCTTCACCGCGACGTGGCGGGAGACGGCGGTGTCGTCCAGCCCGAACTTCCTCAGATGGGCGCCGGCCATGACCAGCGCACCGATCTTGGCGACGGCGACGCCCGTGGCCTTGGCGACGAAGGGGACGGTGCGGGACGCGCGCGGATTCACCTCGAGGACAAAGATCTCGCCGTCCTTCACCGCATACTGCACGTTCATCAGGCCCTTGACCTTCAGCGCCTTGGCCATCGCCTCGGTCTCCGCCTTCAGCTCCGTGATGATGGCGGGCGGCAGGGAATAGGGGGGCAGGGAGCAGGCGCTGTCGCCGGAATGGATGCCGGCTTCCTCGATATGCTCCATGACGCCGGCGACATAGACATCGCCCGTCTCATCCGCGATGCAGTCCACATCGACCTCGATGGCGTCCGCCAGGTACTGGTCGATCAGGATCGGATTCTCGCCCGATACCTTCACCGCTTCCGCGCCGAAGCGGCGGAGCTGTTCCCTGGTATAGGCGATCTCCATCGCGCGGCCGCCGAGGACGTAGGACGGGCGCACCACCACCGGGTAGCCGATCCGCTCGGCCTCGACGAGGGCTTCTTCCAGGTCGCGGGCAATGCCGTTCTGCGGCTGCTTCAGGCCCAGCGATTTCAGCAGCAGTTGGAAACGCTCGCGATCCTCGGCGATGTCGATGGCTTCCGCCGAAGTGCCGAGGATGGGGATGCCGGCCTTGTGCAGGGCCTGGGACAGCTTCAGCGGGGTCTGGCCGCCATACTGCACGATGCAGCCCAGCAGCTCGCCGGATTCCTGTTCCTTGCGGCAGATCGCCAGCACGTCCTCCGCCGTCAACGGCTCGAAATACAGGCGGTCGGAGGTGTCGTAGTCGGTGGAGACCGTCTCCGGATTGCAGTTGACCATGATGGTCTCGTAGCCGGCGTCACGCAGCGCGTAGCAGGCATGGACGCAGCAATAGTCGAACTCGATGCCCTGGCCGATCCGGTTCGGCCCGCCGCCGAGGATGATGATCTTCTGCCGGCTCGTCGGGCGGGATTCGCAGGCGGGCGCGCCGAAGCCGCCTTCGTAGGTGGAATACATGTAGGGCGTGTCGGAGGCGAATTCGGCCGCGCAGGTGTCGATGCGCTTGAACACGGCATGCACGCCGAGCGCATCGCGCGCGGCAAAGACCTGCGCTTCCGTCCTGCCCGTCAGCGTCGCCAGGCGCTTGTCGGCAAAGCCGAGCGCCTTCAGCGCGCGAAAACCGTCGGCGGTCTTCGGCAGGCCCTCCGCCTTCACCGTCTGCTCGGCCTGGACGATCTTCTCGATCTCCCGGATGAACCAGGGGTCGAAGCGGCAGGCCTCGTGGATCTCCGCCACCGACATGCGCGGGGACAGCGAGCCATAGGGGTCCTGGAAGACGACCTGCAGGTCCTTGCGCTTCGGCCTGACCTGGGCACTCGACAGCCCGTCGATCCGGTCGCCGAGAAAGACGATCGGCCCCTCCGATGAGATCAGCCTGAGAAGGGCGAGGCCCAGCGTCGTCTTGCCGGAGCCGGATTCGCCGACCACGCCGAGTGTCTCCCCCGCGCGGACCTTCACCGAGATGCCGTCGACCGCCTTCAAATGGCCGGTCGTCTTGCGCAGGAAGCCGGTCTTGATCGGGAACCAGACCTTGATCGGCCCCGCCTCGACCAGCGTCGCGGCATCGTCGGGAACCGGGGCAGGACGGCCCTTGGGCTCGGCCGCCAGAAGGCGCTGGGTGTAGGGGTGCTGCGGGTTGCCGAAGATCTCCGCCACAGGCCCCTGCTCGACGATCTGGCCCTTCAGCATCACGCAGACCCGGTCGGCGATGCGCCGGACGATGCCGAGATCATGGGTGATGAACAGCATCGCCATGCCGAGCCGCTCCTGGAGCTCCTTGAGCAGCTTCAGGATCTGCGCCTGAACGGTGACGTCGAGCGCCGTGGTCGGCTCGTCGGCGATCAGGAGATGCGGTTCGTTGGCGAGGGCCATGGCGATCATCACGCGCTGGCGCTGGCCGCCGGAGAGCTGGTGCGGATAGGCATCGAGCCGGCTTGCGGCATCGCGAATGCCGACCAGTTCCAGCAACTCGAGCGTGCGGGTCCGTGCGGCCTCGCCCCGCAGACCCTTGTGAAGCTCGAGGATCTCGCCGATCTGCCGCTGGATCGTGTGCAGCGGGTTGAGCGAGGTCATCGGCTCCTGGAACACCATGGTGATGTCGTTGCCGCGCACCTTGCGCATCGCGTCCTCATCGGCCGCGATCAGGTCCTGCCCCTCGAACAGCACCTTGCCGGAGGGATGATGCGCGGACGGATAGTTCAGCAGCTTGAGGATCGACAGCGCCGTGACCGACTTGCCCGAGCCCGACTCGCCGACGATGGCGAGCGTCTCGCCCCGGGCGAGGTCGAAGGAGACACGATCGACGGCCAGCGTCTCGCGCCCGCCCTGGCGGAAGGCGACGGAGAGATCTTGGACGGAGAGGAGGGGGGAGGGGGTCATGCGAACGTCTTCCGCGGGTCGAACGCATCCCGCACCGCCTCGCCGATGAAGATCAGCAGCGACAGCATCAGCGCGATCACGACGAAGCCCGAGAGACCGAGCCAGGGGGCCTGCAGGTTCGATTTGCCCTGCGCCAGAAGCTCGCCCAGCGAGGGCGAACCCGGCGGGAGGCCGAAGCCGAGGAAGTCGAGCGAAGTCAGGGTCGTGATCGAGCCGTTCAGAATGAAGGGCAGGAAGGTCAGCGTCGCGACCATCGCATTGGGCAGCAGATGCTTGACCATGATAGCTCGGTCGGAGAGCCCGAGCGCCCGCGCCGCCCGGACATATTCGAAGTTGCGCGCCCTCAGGAACTCGGCCCGGACCACGCCGACCAGCGCGACCCAGGAGAACAAGAGCAGGATGCCGAGCAGCACGAAGAAGCTCGGCGTGATGATCGCCGCGACGATGATCAGCAGGTAGAGCGCCGGGATCGAGGTCCAGATCTCGATCACGCGCTGGAAGATCAGGTCGGTCCAGCCGCCGAAATAGCCCTGGATGGCGCCGGCCGCGATGCCGATCACCGAGGATATCCCGCACAGGATCAGCCCGAACAGGATCGAGATGCGGAAGCCGTAAATCAGCCGGGCGACGACGTCGCGGCCCTGGTCGTCGGTGCCGAGCCAGTTCCATTCGAGGCCGCGGCAGCCCGTGCCGCCTGTCCGCTGCGCGACGCCCTTGCACTGCTCGTCCCGGAGCATCCAGGTCGGCGGCGCGGGCGCCGGCACCGGCAGATCGAGGTTATGCGTGCGGTAGCTGTAGCGGATCGGCGGCCAGACCGCGAAACCGTTGGCGCCGATCTCCTTGGCGATGACAGGGTCGCGATAGTCGGTGGTCGCGAGAAAGCCGCCGAACTTCTCTTCGGGATAGTTGACCGCCACCGGGAACAGCCACTCGCCCTTGTAACGGACGATCAGCGGGCGGTCGTTGGCCAGGAACTCGGCGAAAAGCGACAGCACGAACAGTGTCAGGAAGATCCAGAGCGACCACCAGCCGCGCCGGTTGGCCTTGAAATTGTCGAGCCGGCGCCGGTTGATCGGCGAGAGCTTGAGCCAGCCCTGGGCGGCCTCTGCGGGAGCCAGCGGCGCCTCGCCACGCAGGGCGGCGGTTGGCGGGGCGATTAGCGTGTCGCTCATCTCAGGTCTCCCGCGTTTCGAAATCGATGCGGGGATCGACCCAGGTATAGGTCAGGTCGGTGAGGAGATGCACGACGAGGCCGATCAGCGAGAAGATGTAGAGGTTGGCGAAGACCACCGGGTAGTCGCGGTTGACGATCGCCTCGAAGGAGAGGAGCCCGAGCCCGTCGAGCGAGAAGATCGTCTCGATCAGCAGCGAGCCGGCGAAGAGCGCGCCGACGAAGGCGCCGGGGAAACCCGCGATCACGATCAGCATCGCATTGCGGAAGACATGGCCGTAGAGCACGCCCCGCTCGGACAGCCCCTTCATCCGCGCCGTCAGGACGTATTGCTTGCGGATCTCGTCGAGGAAGGAGTTCTTGGTCAAAAGCGTCGAGGTCGCGAAGGCCCCGAGCGCCATCGCTGTCACCGGCAGGGCGATGTGCCAGAGATAATCGGCGATTTTGCCAAAGAAGCTCAGCTGCGAGAAATTGTCTGAATGCAGCCCCCGCAGCGGGAAGATCTGCCAGAACGAGCCGCCGGCAAACAGCACGATCAGCAGGATCGCGAAGAGGAAGCCGGGAATGGCGTAGCCGACGATGACCACGGCGCTCGTCCAGGTGTCGAAGCGGGAGCCGTCCTTGACCGCCTTGCGGATGCCGAGCGGGATCGAGATCGCATAGGACAACAGCGTCATCCAGAGGCCGAGAGAGATCGAAACCGGCAGCTTTTCCTTGATCAGCTGCAGGACCGGTGCGTCGCGGAAATAGCTGCGGCCGAAATCGAAGCGGATGTAGTCGCCGAGCATCTTGAGAAAGCGCTCATGCGCCGGCTTGTCGAAGCCGAACTGCTTTTCCAGCTCCTTGATGAAGGCCGGGTCGAGTCCCTGCGCGCCGCGATAGGCCGAGCCGGCGTCGCCAGCCGCCTGCGCGCCGGCATCGCCGCCGGAGCCACCGCCGACGCGATCGGCCGCGCCGCCACTATTGGGGTTCTGCAGCTGCGAGATGACCCGTTCCACCGGCCCGCCCGGGGCGAACTGCACGATCACGAAGGAGATCAGCAGGATGCCGAACAGGGTCGGCACCATCAGGGCGAGGCGGCGCGCGATATAGCTCAGCATGGACGGGTTGGGCCGGCGTGTGTAAAACGACGGATCAGCAAGGGCTGTCCTCGCCGGGCTCTGCGCGTGTTCGATGTCATGGCTGGGTCTCGGCCGCGGCGATGATGTCTGGAAGTCGGATCAGCAGTTCAGGCATGGCTGTCTGCGCAGTCTCCCAGACGATGTCGATATTGATCTCGAAATACCCGTGCGTGATCCGGTTGCGCATGCCCTTCATGCCCTTCCATGGAACATCCGGATAGTGGTCGAGGAAACCGGCATGGGTCTCCAGCATCCTCGCTGCCGCTTCTGCGATGATGACGAGATTGAAGATGACAGCTTGCTGCGTCCTCTCGTCTTGATCGAAGTCGGTCTTGGACAGTCCTTCGGTGTAGATCTGGATCTTGCTGGCCGCGTCCGCAACGTGTCGCAGATAGTCAGCCAGCCTCCTGTGACGGCTCATATGGGCCGAGCCTCTGCCAGGATGCGATCGCGGATCGCTGGGGGCAAATCCCCGGCCGTGAGCACATCGACCCTGACGCCCAGCAATTCCTCGAGAGCGACCTGCAATCCGCCGATGTCGAGCAAGGTTGCGCCTGGAAGCGGATCGATCAGGATGTCCAGATCGCTTCCGGTGGCATCCGTTCCATCCAGCACAGACCCGAACACGCGCGGGTTCTCCAGCCGGAAGCGGCCCGGCGCCGCGCGGACGGCGTCACGATTTAGATCCAGCGCGGTCGATGGCCTCATGGCACCGCCTCGGTTGCTCTCGTTACTGCAGACCCGGTCGGCGCCACGCTAAGCCTTCCCGATCCGCTTCGCCTTGTCGGCGTCGTACCACCAGATCGACGGCGCGCCCGAGCCGAACTTCGGCTTGGTCTGCGGCCGGTCGAACATGTCCCAATAGGCGAGCCATTCGGTCGGGTTCCACCACATCGGAATCCAGTAGCGGCCCGCCCGCAGCACGCGGTCGAGGCATTTGGCCGCGATGACGACCTCGGCATAGCTGTCGGCCTGGCCGATCGCGGCGATCATCGCATCGATGGCCGGATGGCTGACGCCGCCGACATTGCGCGAGCCGCGGGTCTTGGCCGCCTCCGAGCCATAGACGATGCGCAGGCTGTCGCTGGGGATGGAACTGCCGCCCAGCGCCCGGCTGATGATATCGAAGTCGAACTCGTCGAGGCGGCGCTGATACTGCGCACCGTCGACAATGCGCGAGGTCGCGGTGATGCCCAGCCGCTTCAGATTGGCCTGGAAGGGCTGCGTGTGCGGCTGCAGCGCGCCTTGCGAATCGAGGAATTCGATCTCGAAGGGCTGGCCGTTCGGCAGTTTGAGAACAGCGCCATCGCGCTTGCAGCCGGCGGCGCGGAACATCTCGTCGGCACGGCGCAACAGGGCGCGGTCGCTGCCCGATCCGTCGGAGACCGGCGGCAGGAAGGGCTCGCCGAAGACCTCGTCGGGCACCTGGCCGCGGAAGGGCTCGAGCAGCTTGAGTTCGGCGGCCGACGGCAGGCCGACGGCCTTGGAATCCGAATTCTCGAAATAGGACGTCATCCGCGCGAAGGACGAGAACATGATGTTCTTGTTCGTCCATTCGAAATCGAAGCATAGGCCGAGCGCCTCGCGAATGCGCGGATCGGCGAATTTCTCGCGGCGCAGGTTGAAGATCCAGCCCTGCGAGCCCGTCGGGTCGGTCTTCGGCAGCGACTCCTTCTTCACCTTGCCCTCATGCAGGGCGGGGAAGTCGTAGCCCGTGGCCCAGATGCGGGAGGTGAACTCCTCCTGGAAGGTGATGACGCCGCTCTTGAAGGCCTCGAAGGCCACCTGCCTGTCGCGGAAATACTCCCAGCGCACCCGGTCGAAATTGTTGACGCCGATGTTCACCGGCAGGTCGCGGCCCCAATAGGTCGCCACGCGCTCGAACTCGATGAAGCGGCCCTGCTCGAAGCGGCCGACGCGGTAGGGGCCCGAGCCGAGCGGCGGCTCGAGCGTCGAGGCCTCGAAGTTGCGGGTCGACCAGAAGGCCTCCGAAAACACCGGCAGCCCCGCGACGATCAGGTGCAGGTCGCGGCTGCGCTTGGCCGAGAGCTGCGCGACGAAGATGTCGTCGCTCTCGGCCGTGGCCGAGACGAGCTCGTTCAGCATCAGCCGGTAGGACGGGTGCCCCTTGCTCTTCAGCAGGTTCATGCTGAAGGCGACGTCACGGGCGGTGACGCGGCTGCCGTCATGGAAGCGCGCCTCCGGCCGCAGGCGGAACCGATAGGTCAGCTTGTCCGGGGAAATCGCGACACTCCTGGCCAGCAGCCCGTAGAGCGTGCCCGGTTCGTCGCCCGAGCCCGACATCAGGCTGTCGAAGCAGGAATCCATGCCCGCCGCGCCGTCGCCCTGCAGGACGAAGGTGTTCAGCGTGTTGAAGGTGTCGAAGCTCTGGTTGCCGCTGGCGCGCTTGATCTGGACGGTCAGCGTGCCGCCCTTGGGCGCCTTCGGGTTCACATAGGGGAAATGCGGAAAATCGGCGGGCAGGCCGAGTTCGCCGAAGGTGGAGAGGCCGTGCGCCTCGGCGACCTGCGCGAAGGCGCGCCCGCCCAGCCCCGGCAGCGCCGCGCCGCCCGCGAGGAGAGCCGCCCCCGTCAGGGCCCTGCGGCGCGTCATGCGAATCGTCATCGTCTCGCAACTCCCTCGTCGATGGCGGGGCGCCCGAATCGCCCAGGATCATCTGGCCCGTGCCGTCGGCCTACGCAACATCCGACACCATGGTGGCGGCAACACCATGGCCTGCGCAAGCGGCCAGCCGACAAAGCAAAAGCCGGGCGCGAGGCCCGGCTTCGAGACTTCATGGACCAGAGACAGGCCCTTCGCTCAGGGGGTGGGCAGCGGCTTGGGCGCGTCGGCGAGCGAGTTGAGATAGGCGACCATGTCGGCGCGGGTGTCGGGGCGTCCGACGCCGGCATAGGCCATGATCGTGCCGGGCATGTAGGCCTTCGGGTTCTTCAGGAAGCCGTCGAGCTGCTCGGCCTCCCACTTCTCGGCCGACTTGCCCTTCATCGCCGCCGAATAGGCGAAGCCCTCCACCGCGCCCTTGTTGCGGGCATAGACGTCATAGAGATGCGGGCCGATCTTGTTGGCGCCGCCCTTCTCGAAGGTGTGGCAGGCCTTGCAGGCGCCCATGGCCTTTTCGCCGCGGGCCACGTCGGCCTTGGCGAGGCGCACCGCGATCGGCTCCTCGGCCGCGGCGGCGGGCCCTGCCGCGGCGGCCACCGGCTGGTCGCTCGGCAGGTCGAAGCCCGGCACGGCGGGCTTCTTCGGCGCGAACACGATGCCGGCCGTCATGTTGAGGCCCATCACGACCAGCAGCGTCGAGAGAACGGCACCGGCGATCTTGTTGGTTTCGATATCCATCGTATCCGAACCCTCGGCCGCCGGCGCATCTGGCGCAGGAAGCAAGACAGCTTTGCGCGGACCCCGCAGGGGCCGACACCCGCGCGTTGCTTAACCGCTTTGCGCGCCTCATTGCAACTCGTATAAGCACGCTCCGCTTTGAGACCTTTTGACGCCTCACGGCGCGCCCACGCGCCGCTGCCACCGAGCTTCGCCCAGCCACCATGTCGGACCCACTGATCCTGATCCCCGCCCGCATGAGCGCGACGCGCCTGCCGGGCAAGCCGCTGGCCGACATCCACGGCGAGCCGATGATCGTCCGCGTCTGGCGCCGGGCCGTGGCGGCCGGCATTGGCCCCGTCGCAGTCGCGACCGACTCGACCGAGATCCTCGCCGTCGTCGAGGCTGCGGGCGGCGTCGCGGTGATGACCAGCGTCGATCACCCCTCGGGGTCCGACCGCATCAAGGAGGCGGCCGACATCCTCGACCCCAATGGCCTCCATGACCTCATCGTCAACGTCCAGGGCGACTTCCCCACGCTCGAGCCCGTCGCCATCGCTGCCGCGATCACGCCGCTCGCCGACCCGGCGGTGCAGATCGCGACGCTGGTCGGCCTGATCACCGACGACGAGGAGAAGACCGCGCCGAGCGTGGTCAAGATGGTCGGCAGCCCCGTGGCGCCGGGCCGCCTGCGGGCGCTCTATTTCACCCGCGCCACGGCGCCCTATGGCGAAGGCCCGCTCTACCACCATGTCGGCATCTACGCCTATCGCCGCCGCGCGCTCGACCGATTCGTCAGCCTGCCGCAGTCGACGCTGGAGAAGCGCGAGAGCCTCGAGCAGCTGCGCGCGCTCGAGGACGGCATGCGCATCGACGCCATGATCATCGAGCACGTCCCGCGCGGTGTCGACACGCCACCCGACCTCGACCGCGCCCGCGCGGTCCTGAAGACCAGCGCCTGAAGTCCGAAAGCCGCATTCATGACCATCATCGTTTCCTACCAGGGCGAACCCGGCGCCTTCTCCTCCCAGGCCGCCCTGCAGGTCTTTCCCGATTGCGAGCTTCTGCCCTGCGCCACCTTCGAGGATGCGCTCGCGGCGGTCTCCGACGGCACCGCGCGCTACGGCATGATCCCGATCGAGAACTCGATCGCCGGCCGCGTCGCCGACATCCATCATTTGCTGCCGCGCTCGGGGCTGCACATCATCGGCGAGCATTTCCTGCCGATCCGCTTCCATCTGATGGCGGTGAAGGGCGCGACCCTGGCGACGCTGACGAAGGTGCAGAGCCACATCCATGCGCTCGGCCAGTGCCGCAAGATCATCCGCAAGCTCGGCCTCAAGGCCGAGGTCGCGGCCGATACCGCCGGCTCGGCCCGGCAGGTGGCGGAGGCGGCCGACGTCACCCGTGCCGCGATCGCGCCGCGCATCGCGGCGGAGGTCTATGGCCTCGAGATCCTGATGGAGGACATCGAGGACGAGAAGCACAACACCACCCGCTTCGTCATCCTGTCGAAATACCCGGAGTTCACCCGCCAGGGCGCCGCGAAGACGGTGACGACGCTGATCTTCCAGGTCCGCAACCTGCCGGCCGCGCTCTACAAGGCGATGGGCGGCTTCGCCACCAACGGCATCAACATGACCAAGCTCGAGAGCTACATGGTCGACGGCCAGTTCTCGGCGACGATGTTCTATGCCGATGTCGAGGGGCATCCGGACGATCCGGGCCTGCGCCGCGCGCTCGACGAACTCGCCTTCTTCTCGAAGGAGGTGAAGATCCTCGGCGTCTACCCGGCGAGCCCCCTGCGCGAGAACTTCGCCGAGGCCGCGGAGTAAGGGCAGGGCGGCTGTCATGGCCGAGGGCAGAGCAGTTCTCTGGACATGGCCATCAGAAACTCTCCCGAACGAAAGAATGAAAATACGGCCTGAATCCAGGTCTGTCAGCGGACACGTTTCGCAATTCTTCCCGACGCACGACGAGAAACGGCAACTGCTTTTCGATTCCCCGCGTGATCGTTTCGCCGAACAACCACTTCGGCCACGGCATCGGCAGCAGGTTGAATGGCCAGATGCCGGGCGCGACGGTCTCGATGCTTGCGCTCTTGAGCGCGTAGCCGGAACCGAAGGCAGCTTCGAATCTCTGCGGCGCGATGACCTTGGCGCTGTTCGGGTCTGCAAGATCGGAAAAGGTCACCAACGTGGGAATGGTCTCACCCACCAGCGCAACACGCGTGCCAACAGGTAACTCTGCGACCTCGATCGGAGCGCGCTTGAGATAACCCTGCGGACTCAGGCCGAAAAAGGCCTGCGACACGAGCGTCTGCAGATTGCCCGCGTCGCCGCGCGGGCCTTGGGCCAGAAGCGCGACAACGTTCTTGCCCTCGCCGAGATCGATGAAGGTTGCCTCTCCCCTCGAACTGATTCCGCGCGACGACCAGCCGAAACTCGGCCCAAAGAAGAAGCGGATAACGCTCGAGCCTTGGCGGAGTCCCGCCGGGGTTTCGACCGTGAGGGAGATGCGATACGCAAATTCGCGGCTGTAGATGGCATAATAGCCGAAGAACAGGAGTACCGGCGACAGGATCAACAACGCCAGGCAAGAATAGCAGCGCTTCACTGACCTATGATCCTTGCCGAGGATGCGCTCTACCCATCGCTCCTGATCAAGCCGTCTCGCCCTCGACCGCCCAGGCCCGCAGCAGCGTGTTGGCGATGGCGAGATGCTGCGGGCTGGTGAAGCCCTCGGGATGGGTGCCTTCGAGCATCGCCAGCGCCTCGTCGCGGGTGAACCAGCGCCCGGCCTCGAGCTCGGTCATGTCGAGCACGATCTCGTCGTTCAACGCCTCCGCGATGCAGCCGATCATCAGCGACCCGGGGAAGGGCCAGGGCTGCGAGGCGATGTAGCGGACGGTGCCGACACGCAGGCCGGCCTCCTCCCAGCTCTCGCGGCGCACCGCGTCCTCGAAGGTCTCGCCCGGCTCGACGAAGCCGGCGATGCAGGAATACATCCCCGGCGCGAAGCGCGCCTGGCGCGCCAGCAGGCAGGTCTCGCCGCGCGTGACCAGCATGATCACGACCGGGTCGGTGCGCGGGAAATGCTGGGCGCCGCAGGCGCTGCATTCGCGCTTCCAGCCCGACGCGCCGAGTTGGGTCGGTCCGCCGCACTGGGCGCAGAAGCGGTGGCGCGCATGCCAGTCCAGCAGCGCCTTGGCCTGGCCGAGCGGGCCGACCTCGTCCTCCGGAACCAGCCGCTTCAGGGCGACCGAGCGCAGATCGCTGACCACGAGCTCCGGCCGTGCCCGCAGCACCTCGGCCTGGGCCCGGTCCAGCAGCCGCCCGAAACGCGGGGCGCCGTCGGGCGCCAGGCCGAGGAAGGCCTCCTCCAGCCCGTCGCCGAGGGACTGCGTCTCGCCATGGGTGAACCAGATCGAGAGCGCCTCGCCATCGAGCCGCTTCAGAATCGGCGTCTCGCCGGCGACGACCGCGATGCGCGTATCGGAGCGGTGGCGCAGCGCGTTCACGGCATCGGTCTTGTCGCGCAGGTCCTCGCGACGGTCGAGCGTGTTGACGGCGAAACCTGTGAGGGCCGAGCGTTCGCGGGGACGTGAGGCGTCGTTCATGCCCTCCGTCCTAAACCCCGCTCCCGCCCCCATGCAAGCACGGTTATGGGGCGCTGCGGCCGCGCAGCAGATGGACGATGGCGGAGAAGTCCGCTCCGCCTTCGCCCCAGGCGTTGTGGAGCCCGTAGAGCTGCGTCGCCGCCGCGCCGAGTGGTGTCGAGGCGCCGGCCGCCTGGGCGGCCTCCTGCGAGAGCTTGAGGTCCTTCAGCATCAGGGCCGAGGCGAAGCCGGCCTTGTACTCGTTGTTGGCCGGCGAGGTCGGCACGGGGCCCGGCACCGGGCAATAGGTCGTCAGGGACCAGCACTGGCCCGACGAGGTCGAGGCGACGTCGAACAGCGCCTGATGCGAGAGACCGAGCTTCTCGGCGAGCACGAAGGCTTCCGACACGCCGATCATCGAGATGCCCAGGATCATGTTGTTGCAGATCTTCGCGGCCTGGCCGTTGCCGGCGGCACCGCAATGCACGATGCGCCGGCCCATCGCTTTCAGGATCGGCTCGCCCAGCGCGAAGGCCGCTTCCGTGCCACCGACCATGAAGGTCAGCGTGCCACCCTTGGCCCCGCCCGTGCCGCCGGAGACCGGCGCGTCGAGCGAGAGGCAACCCTGCTGCTGCGCCAACTCATGCGCCTTGCGCGCGCTTTCGACATCGACGGTCGAGCAGTCGATCAGCAGCGCGCCGCTCTTCACGCGGGGCAGCACGTCGCCCCAGACGGAGAGCACATGCTTGCCGGCCGGCAGCATGGTGACGACGATATCGGCGCCCGCGACGGCCTCCTGCGCCGAGCCCGCGATCGCGACGCCGAGTTCGGCCGCGGCGTCCTTCGACGCCTGAACCAGATCGAAGGCGCGGACCTCATGCCCCGCCTTGACGAGATTCCCGGCCATCGGGCCGCCCATATTGCCGAGGCCGATGAAGGCGATGCTGGTCATGGTCTTGATCCCCATTCCTGTTGACGGAATACCTTTGGCGGAATATTTTTTCTGCTGTGATCGGATCGTTCGCGCAGAAAGAGGCCGAACTCCTGTTCCACGACAAGCCGGTCCGGCGGTTCGCTGCGATCGAGCGCGTGGTCAGGCGCAAGCTGCTGCTGCTTCATGCGGCCGCCAGGCTCGACGATCTGCGTGTGCCGCCCGGCAACCGGTTGGAAGCCCTGAAGGGGGACCGCGCCGGGCAGCATTCGATCCGCGTCAACGACCAGTGGCGGATCTGCTTCATCTGGAGGGAGGGCGAGGCGCATGACGTCGAAATCGTCGATTATCACTGATGCGGTCGAGCGCGACGAGGCGGTGCTGGACCTGATCCCGCCCGGCGAAGTCCTGCTCGAGGACTTCATGAAGCCGCTCGGTGTCAGCCAGAACCGGCTGGCGCGTGACATCGATGCGCCGGTGAGCCGCATCTCCGGCATCGTCAAGGGTGAGCGCACCATCACGGCCGACACGGCCCTGCGCCTGGCGAAGTTCTTTGGGACGACGCCGGAGATGTGGATGAACCTGCAGACGGATTATGATCTGCGGGCGGCACGGCGTGCGTCCGGGGCGGATATCGACAAGCGTGTGAGGCCGCTTGCCGCATAGCCGTCAATTCCCCTTGGCACGGCCGACCAGCCCGCGCGCGACGATCATCCGCATGACCTCGTTGGTGCCCTCGAGGATCTGGTGGACGCGCAGGTCGCGGACGATCTTCTCGATCCCGTAATCGGCGAGATAGCCATAGCCGCCATGGATCTGCAGCGCGTCGTTGGCGACGGTGAAGCCCGTATCGGTCGCGACGCGCTTGGCCATGGCGCAGAGCTTTGTGGCGTCCGGCGTCTTGGCGTCCAGCGCCGCCGCCGCCCGCCAGAGCAGGCTGCGCGCTGCCTCCAGTTCGGTGGCCATGTCGGCGAGCTTGAACTGCAACGCCTGGAAATCCGCGATGCGTGAGCCGAAGGCCTTGCGCTCCCCGGCATAGGCCAGCGCCTTGTCGAGCGCGCCCTGCGCGCCGCCGAGCGAGCAGGCTCCGATGTTGAGCCGGCCACCATCGAGCCCCGCCATCGCGATTTTGAAGCCGATGCCCTCGGGCCCGAGCCGGTTGGCGACGGGCACGCGGCAGTTCTCGAAGATCACGGCCCGCGTCGGCTGCGCGTTCCAGCCCATCTTCTTCTCATTGGCGCCGAACGACAGCCCGGGCGTGCCCTTCTCGACCACCAGGGTCGAGATGCCCGAGGGGCCGGCCTCGCCGGTGCGCACCATCACGACATAGAGGTCGGAGACGCCGGCGCCCGAGATGAACTGCTTCTGACCGTCGAGGATGTAGTGGTCGCCGTCGAGGACCGCCTTCGTCTTTAAGGCCGCCGCGTCCGAGCCGGCTCCCGGCTCTGTCAGGCAATAGCTCGACAGATGCTCCATCGTGCAGAGCTTCGGCAAAAAGGCCGCCCGCTGCTCGGCCGAGCCGTAGCGGTCGATCATCCAGGCGCACATGTTGTGGATCGAGATATAGGCCGCCACCGTCGGGCAGCCGGTCGAGAGCGCCTCGAAGATCAGCGCCGCATCGAGCCGCGTGAGGCCGGAGCCCCCGACATCCTCGGCGATGTAGATGCCGCCCATACCGAGCGCCGCCGCCTGGCGCATCTCCGCGACCGGGAAATGCTTCTCCTCGTCCCAGCGCATCGCGTTGGGTGCGAGCGTATCGTTGGCGAAGGCGGTGGCCATCTCCTGGATGGCGAGCTGATCTTCGGAGAGGGCGAAGGCGGTCATGGCTCCCAGTCCTTTAGTGAGACGAGGTGCGTTGCGGCGGGGTGTGTCCCCACTTTGGCCAGGAAGCGCCGATCCGCTGTCACCAGAATTTCCCCGCGTCTTCGCGCAGCCTCAAGGTAGATCAGATCATAGAGCGGGTGATCGAACATGATGGCCAATGACATCGACGCGCTGACCAAATCTCGTGACGGCAGGATTTCGCGGAAGAAGCGCGGCAGTCGTACGATGGCGTCTTCGGCGTGTGCTTTGGCGACGAGACCGGCTCTGTGCTTTTTCCAAAGAGCGTTGGCCACCTCTGTGACAATGAGGCTGGGTGCAGAGATGACCATCGGCTCGTCGAGAAGGGCGAAGGCCTTGTCGCTATCCTCTTCCGGTACGAACCACTTCACGGCAACGCTGGCATCGACGAAGAGCTGCACCTACTCCAGCCCTTCGCGGATCTCGTCCAATGTCAGCGAGGGCTGTATCGCGGTGTATCTTGCCCGGGCCGCCTGTGAAACCGCCATCCGTTCCGCTGCCGTGTAAGGCCGATTGGCTTCCAGCAGACAGCGCAGCTCTTCCTCAAGCGAGCGATTGTTGAGACGCGCCTTGTCGCGATAGGCATCGATGGTTTCATCATGGACGCCACGAACCAGAACTTGACCCATGAGGACCTCCGCAGCCTGGAATGCTATCAATAATGATAGCATTCCAGGCCTAATCCCTCAACCCATCGTCGGGATGACGAAGCTCGCGCCGTCCTTGATGCCGCTCGGCCAGCGCGCCGTCACCGTCTTGGTCTTGGTGTAGAAGCGGATCGAGTCGGGACCATGCTGGTTCAGGTCGCCGAAGGAGGAGCGCTTCCAGCCGCCGAAGGTGTAGTAGGCCAGCGGCACCGGGATCGGCACGTTGATGCCGACCATGCCGACCTGGACCTTCGAGGCGAAATCGCGCGCCGCATCGCCGTCGCGGGTGAAGATCGCGGTGCCGTTGCCGTATTCGTGGTCGTTGGTGAGCTTCAGCGCCTCGTCATAGCTCTCGGCGCGCAGCACGGAGAGGACCGGCCCGAAGATCTCCTCCTTGTAGATGCGCATGTCCTTGGTGACGTTGTCGAACAGGCAGCCGCCGACATAAAAGCCGTTCTCATAGCCCTGCATGGTGAAGCCGCGCCCGTCGACGAGCAGCTTCGCGCCCTCCTGCACGCCGATATCGACGTAGTTCTTGATCTTCTCCATGGCGGCCCTGGTGACGACCGGGCCGTAGTCAGCGGTGACGTCCGTGGAAGGGCCGACCTTGAGGCTCTCGACCCGCGGGATCAGGCGCTTCACCAACTCGTCGGCGGTGGCCTTGCCGACGGGCACCGCAACCGAGATCGCCATGCAGCGCTCGCCGGCCGAGCCGTAGCCGGCGCCGATCAGCGCATCGACCGCCTGGTCCATGTCGGCGTCCGGCATGATGATCATGTGGTTCTTGGCGCCGCCGAAGCACTGCACGCGCTTACCGGCCGCGCAGCCACGGGCGTAGATGTATTCGGCGATCGGGGTCGAGCCGACGAAGCCGACGGCCTTGATGTCGGGGTCGTCGAGGATGGCGTCGACCGCCTCCTTGTCGCCGTTGACGACATTGAGGATGCCGGGAGGGCCGCCCGCCTCGATGAACAGTTCGGCGAGGCGCATCGGCACGCCCGGATCGCGCTCGGAGGGCTTCAGGATGAAGGCGTTGCCGCAGGCGATCGCAGGGCCGAGTTTCCACAGCGGGATCATCGCCGGGAAGTTGAACGGGGTGATGCCGGCGCAGACGCCGAGCGGCTGGCGCAGCGAGTAGATGTCGATGCCGGGGCCGGCGCCATCGGTGAACTCGCCCTTCATCAGGTTCGGCACACCGAGCGCGAACTCGACGACCTCGACGCCGCGCTGGATGTCGCCCTTGGCGTCGGGAATGGTCTTGCCATGCTCGCGGGCGAGCAGTTCGGCCAGTTCGTCGTTGTTCTGCGCGATCAGGTCGAGGAACTTCATCAGCACGCGAGCGCGTCGCTGCGGGTTGACCGCGGCCCATTTCGGCTGTGCCTCGGCTGCGTTCTCCACGGCGGCGCGCAGCTCGGCGGCAGAGGCCAGCGCGACCTTGCCGATGACCGTCCCGTCCATCGGCTGATAGATGTCGGTGCTGCGCCCCGAGGTGCCGGCGACAGGCTTGCCGCCGATGAAGTGCCCAACCTGACGCATCGCGTCCTCCCCGACCAATGGTGATGTCTCGAACCGGTGGTCTCCCCTACCATTCACGTTTGCGCACGGCTATAGCGACGTTGGACGAAGCGGCGTGCGGAAAAGCAAATACCGGGGAGCGTGGCGATGGAGCGGTTCGACTGGGACGATCTGCGGTTCTTCCTCGCGGTCGCGCGGTCCGGGCGCCTGACGGCCGCCGCCCGCCGGCTGGGGGCCGATCATGCCACGGTCTCGCGCCGGATCACCTCGCTGGAGGACTCCCTCAAGGCCAAGCTCTTCGAGCGCCGGCCACAAGGCTACACGCTGACGGCGCATGGCGAGCGCCTGCTGGCCCGTGCCGAAAGCATGGAGACCGACGCGCTCGCGATCCAGAGCGACATTGGCGGTGCCGACATGGTGCTCGCCGGCACCGTTCGCATCGGCGCGCCCGACGGCTTCGGCACCGCCTTCCTGGCGCCGCGTCTCGCCAAGCTCGCCAGCGCCTATCCGGGCCTCGAACTCCAGCTCATCGCCATGCCGCGCCTCCTCTCGCTGTCGAAGCGCGAGGCCGATGTCGCGATCACGCTCGCCCCGCCCAAGGAGGGCAAGGTCGTGGCGCGGAAGCTCTCGGACTATCGCCTCGGGCTCTACGCCAGCCGCGACTATCTCGAGGCGATGCCCCCCGTGACGACTCCGGAGGACCTCTTCGCCCATCGCATCGTCGGCTACATCGACGACCTGATCTTCACGCCCGAGCTGGATTATCTCGACGAGATCGCCAAGGGCCTGCGCGCCCAGGTCCAGAGTTCGAGCGTGCTCGCGCAGATGAACGCCGTGATCGCGGGGGCCGGCATCGGCGTCATCCACCATTTCATGGCGGAGGGCGAGCCGCGCCTCGTGCCGGTTCTGCCCGTGAGCGTCTCGATCACGCGCTCCTTCTGGCTTCTCGTCCATGCCGATCTGAAGGACGTGGCCCGCGTCCGCGCGATCGTCGATTTCCTCGTGCGCGAGGCCAAGGCGAGCCGCGCCCTGCTGATGGGTGAAGCCGCGATCACGACATCTACGCCGTGACGGCGCCGTCGGGCTGCTGGACCAGGGTCAGATCCGCCAGGGCAGGACGTTTCCGGGCAGCCGCTTCGCCAGCAGGTCGAGAACCAGCATCGCAGCCAGGATCACCCCGGAAGCGCTGATCGCCACGGCCGCAGCCTCGCCCGCAAGGCCGGCTTCCTTCAGCGAGAACAGCACGACGCCCAGCGTCTCCGTGCCCGACGACCACAGCAGCGCCGAGACCGTCAGTTCGTTGAAGGCGACCAGAAACACCATCAGCGCGCTGACCATCGCCGCCGGCGCCAGGATCGGCGCGACGATGAAGCGCAGCATCTGCCAGAGCGTCACGCCGTCGAGCTTGGCGGCCTCCTCGTGATGCGCCTCGATCTGGGCCATCGCTGCCAGCGGGGCCTTCAGGGCGAGTGGCAGGAAGCGCGCCAGATAGGCGAAGAGGATGATGAAGGGCGTCGCATAGATGCTGACGCCCAGCAGCGGCAGCGGCTTCAGGAACATCAGGATGCAGGCGATGGCGAGCACGACGCCGGGCAGCGCGTAGGGAAGCTCGATCACCGCCTCCACGACGCGCCTCGCGCGACCCATGCGCCGCTCGAGCGCATAGGCGAAGGCGATCGCCGCGAGGGCGAGGATCACCGCGGCGCTGCCGGCGAAGAGGAAGGAGTTGCGGAACGCCCTGACCGTCACATCCTGCCGCAGCAGCACTTCCGCGAACTTGTCGAAGGTCAGGCTCTGCCAGCTGAGCGCGACGCCGAGCGCGGGTGTCAGAGCCTCCGCCAGCAGGGCGAGGAAAGGCAGGCCGAGCTTGATCGTCAGCAGCAGGAGAAGCCCGCCCAGCACGATCGGGCGAGCCCGCCCGAGCATCCAGAATGGCTCCAGGGGGCGCTCGATCTCGACTTTGCCGCCGGCCCGGCGCGTCGCCAGCATGCCGGCCGCGATGCCCACCGCCGCCACCAGCGCGACGAGGATCGACAGCGCCGCCGCATCGGGCAGGCCGGCGGGCCCGAAGCTCGACAGCCGGCGATAGATCAGTGTCGGCAGCGTCAGATAGTTGACCGGCAGGCCGAGCAGCGCCGGAATGCCGAAATTGCCGACGCCCGCCACGAAGGCCAGCAGCGCCGCAGCGATGATCTGCGGCCGCAGCACCGGCAGCAGGACGCGCCCGATGATGGTCGCGGGTCCAGCGCCCTCCATCTGGGCGGCTTCGATCAGCGAATGCGGCACGCTGCGCAGGCCGGTCCAGAGCGTGATCGCCACCAGAGGGGCGTGATGAAGCGCCATCACCAGCGCGATGCCGCCGCGTCCGAGCAGCGGGTTGGGCGTGCCGGGCGCCGGCGAGAGGCCGATGAAGGCCAGAATCGGCGAATGCGGCGCGAGCAGGCTGAGGAAGGCCAGCGCCGCCACCTGCGGCGCGATCATCATCGAGAAGACGAGCCCAAACGCGATCGTCCGCTTGCCGCGCACATCGGTGACGGCGAGCAGGATGGCGGCCGAGCCGCCGATCAGCAACGCGCCGATCGCCGAGAGGCCTGCGGTCTCCAGCGTGTGCAGCGTCGCGTTGACGGCGGCCCGGCTGCCGATCTCTGCCAGTGCCGCCTCGGGCGAGAACTGCCAGCCCGGCGCGAAGGCCGCGGCCGCCAGCCGCAGGAAGGGCAGGGCGCCGAAAAAGATCGCGCAGACGGTGACCAGCAACGGCAGGCCGAGGCCTGCCCGTAGTTTAAGGCCGCGCCATGGAGGGCGCGGCCCAGGCTCTCGCCAGTGCGTCTGGAGGGCGACGGTCACTCGAAGATCGTGCTGAAGCGCTTCCGTGCGGTGGCCTCGTCGGCGAGCGCCTTGGCGGCGTCGAACGGCATCAGCTTGATCGCGCTGCGGGCGGGGTAGCCGGCCGGCAGGGCGACATCGGGATGCGCCGCGACATAGCCCTGCTTGAGCGCCAGTTCCTGACCGTCCTTGGACAGCAGGAAGTCGACGAAGGCCTTGGCGGCTTCAGGGTTTTTGCTGGTCTTCAGGATTGCGACCGGCTCGCTGACGGCCGAGACGCCCTCGCTCGGGAAGACGAACTCGACGGGGGCGCCCTTGGCCTTCTCGCGGATCGGCATGAAGTCGACGATCATGCAGTAGAGCTTCTCGCCGGTCGCGACCTGGCGCAGGATGTCGCCATTGGCACCGGCGGCGAGTGCGCCATTCGCCTTCAGCGCTTCGTAGAAGGCCCAGCCGGTCGGCAGGTTGCTGCTCAGCGTGATCGTGTGGATCATCGCTGCGCCCGAGTTCAGCGGGCTCGGCATCGCCAGCAGGTTCTTGGCCTCCGGCTTGGTCAGGTCGAGCCAGCTCGCCGGCTTCATCGGCGCCTTGGTGTTGTAGACGATGCCGGTGGTGATCAGCTTGGTCGCGAACCAGAACCTGGCGGGGTCGTGGATGCCGGCCGGATAGGCCGAGATGTCGGCCTTCTCGTGGGCCAGCAGCCGGTTTTCCTTCTTGAGCCCCTCCATCGTCACGGCGTCGGCGATCAGGAGCAGGTCGGGCTGCGGAGCGCCGGCCTCGAACTCGGCCCGCAGCTTGGCCATCACGCGCGGCGTTCCGTCGCGCACGAAGCTGATCTCGACCTTGGGATGCTTCGCCTTGAACGCGTCGATCGTCTGCTCCTTGAAGCGCATGGTGGTCTCCTGGTGATAAGTCCTGGGCGGGTCTGCGCTGGCGGTAGTCTGCGCATATGACATATCCATGAAGCTCCCGTCATGATCGGGACGTCCGGGCGCTTTGTCGCTTTGCACGGCTACCCTGTGCCGGAGCGGGTTGACCCTCCCGTCCGGGCATCCCACCTTCCGATCTCAAGCCTCTGCCTGCGACGGGATCGCCATGACCGCCTCCAAGCTCGACCAACTCCGCCAGATGACCACCGTGGTCGCCGATACCGGCGATATCGAAGCGGTCCGCCGGCTCGCTCCGGTCGATTGCACGACGAATCCGACCCTGATCCTGAAGGCGGTCGAGACGCCGGCCTATGCCGATCTGGTCGACGAGGCGATCCTCTGGGGCAGGAAGGCCGGCCGGGGCGCCGACACCGTCCATGCCGTCTGCGACCGCCTCGCCGTCACCTTCGGCGCCGAACTGACCAAGATCGTCCCCGGCCGGGTCTCGACCGAGGTCGATGCCGATCTGTCCTTCGACACCAACGCCACGATCGAAAAGGCGCGCGCGCTCATCGCCGCCTATCGGGAGCGTGGGATCGAGAAGGATCGCATCCTGGTCAAGGTCGCCTCGACCTGGGAGGGCATCCAGGCGGCCAAGGTGCTGCAGGCCGAGGGCATCGACTGCAACCTGACCCTGCTGTTTTCCCTGCCGCAGGCGGTGGCCTGCGCGGATGCCGGCGCCTTTCTGATCTCGCCCTTCGTCGGCCGCATCCTCGACTGGCACGTCAAGGCCGGCGGCGGTCCCTACACCGCCGAGACCGACCCGGGCGTCGTCTCGGTGAAGAGCATCTACGCCTACTACAAGACCTTCGGCATTCAGACCGTGGTGATGGGCGCCTCGTTCCGCAACACGGGCGAGATCGAGGCGCTGGCCGGCTGCGACCGTCTGACCATCGGCCCCTCGCTGCTCGACGAACTGGCGGCGGCCAAGGGCGATCTGCCGCGCAGACTGTCTCCGGATTCGGTGGGTGAACCGCCCGCCAGGCTCGATCTGGATGAGACCGCGTTCCGCTTCGCGCTGAACGAGGACGCCATGGCGACAGAGAAGCTCGCCGAAGGCATCCGCGGCTTCGTCAAGGACCTCAGGAGCCTGCGCAAGCTCGTCGCCGCGCGCCTCGCCTGAGCCGAGAGCGGGCGGACAGGCCGCGGATCAGTTCGTCTTCGCCGCGGCCTGGGCTGTGATCGCCGGCTTTGGCGGCGCAGTGACACTGTCGAAGAAGCTGCGGCCGCCGGCTGCGGCCATCTCGAGCTGCTGCTTCCAGCCCTTGCTGTCCTTGCCACCACCGAGCGCGGTGAAGTCGGCACGGCGATTGTCGTCGCCACCGCGGGTTCCCTGATAGACCATCACGCCCTGGGCGGTGACGACGATGTCGCCGCGGCGCAGCGTCGGGTCCTTCAGATACCAGTTCGGATCGGTGGCCGGATCGAGCTGGACCACGGGCGGCTTCGGCTTCGACGAGACCTCGGGTGCCTTCGCCTTGGGCAGGCGCTGCTGCGGTTCGTCATACTCATAGATCGGGGTCGCCCGCAGACGCGGGCCGCCGCCGAAAATGGCGCGGCCGAGCTCTTCGAACAGGTTCGCCGCCTGGACCGACGGCGCGCCCGAAGCGGCCATGGCCGCCGCAAGCCCCAACATCGTCATCCGCCGCGCCGCCATCGTCGTCATCCTCTGCCAATCGGCTGGTCAACGAGGAATGGTCGCAAAAGGTTCAGCGCAGGTTCACCGATGCGGTTAACATTTTTTTCGCGATGCGGCGGCAGCCCCATCACCCTTGGGCCGCCAGCGCCTCCGCGCGGATCGTCGACAGCGACTTGGCCGGCGTGATCGCCTCCGGATCGAGCAGGCAGTGAATGATCGAGGGCTTGCCCGAGGCGACGGCCCGCTCGAAGGCCGGGCCGAACTGCTCGGTCGTCTCGACGCGCTCGCCATGCCCGCCAAAGGCCCGCGCATAGGCCGCGAAGTCGGGATTCTTCAGCGTCGTCGCCGAGATGCGGCCCGGATACTCCCGCTCCTGATGCATCCGGATCGTTCCGTACATGCCGTTGTCGACGACGATGACGATGACCGGGAGATCATACTGGACGGCGGTCGCGAAATCCTGCCCGTTCATCAGGAAGCAGCCGTCGCCGGCGAAGGCCACGACGGTGCGCTCCGGATAGAGCCGCTTGGCGCCGATCGCAGCCGGCACGCCATAGCCCATCGAGCCCGACGTCGGGGCCAACTGCGTCGCGAACTTCGTGAAGCGGTGGAAGCGGTGCACCCAGGTCGCGTAATTGCCGGCGCCGTTGCAGAGGATCGCGTCGTCCGGCAGGTGGTTGCGCAGCCAGCGCACCATTTCGCCAGGGTGGAACGTCCCCGCCACCGGCGCCGGCTGCTCGCTCCAGCCGAGATAGGCTTCATGCGCCGCTGCCGCCGCACCGGCCCAGGCGATCTGCTGCGGCGGATGCACGGTCTCCAGTGCCGCGCAGAAGGCGGTGGGCGAGGCGTTGATGGCCAGCGTCGGCCGGTAGACCCGCCCCAGTTCTTCCGGGTCGGGATGGACATGCACCAGCGGCCGGCCCGGATTGGGAATGCCGAACAGTGTGTAAGACTGGCTCGGCATCTCCGAGAGCCGCCCGCCGACGAGGATGACGAGATCGCTCTCCTTGATCCGCGCCAGCAGCTTCGGGTTGGGGCCGATGCCGAGATCGCCGGCGAAGTTGGGGTGGTCGGCCGGGAACAGCATCTGCCGCCGGAAGGAGACGGCAACAGGCAGGTCGAAGCGCTCGGCGAAGCGCTGGAAGCGCGCGATCGCCTGCGGGTCCCAGCGCGAGCCGCCGAGGATCGCGACCGGCGACTTCGCCGCCCAGAGCCGCTTCTGCAGGTCGATCGTCTGCAGGAGGGACGGGTGGGTCTCCGTCACCTGATAAGGTTCGGCGTCGACCGCTTCGACGACGTCGGTCAGCATGTCCTCGGGCAGCGCGATCACCACCGGGCCGGGCCGGCCCGAGGTCGCGACATGGAAGGCTCGGCTGATGATCTCGGGGATGCGCTCGGCCTGGTCGATCTCGGTCGCCCATTTCGTCATGGTGCCGAAGACGGCGCGGTAGTCGAGTTCCTGAAAGGCCTCGCGCTCGCGCATCGAGCGGTCGATCTGGCCGACGAACAGGATCAGCGGCGTCGAATCCTGATGGGCGATATGGACGCCGGGCGAGGCGTTGGTGGCGCCCGGCCCGCGCGTGACGAAGCAGATGCCGGGCTTTCCCGTCAGCTTGCCCGCAGCCTCGGCCATCATGCAAGCGCCGCCCTCGGCCCGGCAGATCGTGACCTTCAGCTTGGCGTCGTGCAGCGCGTCGAGCACGGCGAGATAGCTCTCGCCGGGCACGCAGAAGGCGTCGGTCGCGCCATGGATCAGGAGTTGGTCGACGAGGATCTGCCCGCCGGTGCGCATCGTCATTGCCATTGACCCTGTTCCTGAAACTTAGCTAAGTCGGTCATGTCGAAGGATGGGCCGGAGGCCGCCATGACACGCGTCACCATCCATGAAGCGAAGACCCACCTGTCGCGCCTGCTCGAAGAAGTCGAGAAGGGCGGCGAGGTCGTGATCTCGCGCCGCGACAAGCCGATCGCGCGGCTGGTGCCGATCGAGTCATCCCAGCCGCAGCTCAAGCGTAAGCCTGGACGATTCGCTGGCCAATTCGAACTCGGCCCGGCCTTTTTCGAGCCGATGCCCGATGACGAACTGGCCCGGTGGGAAAGCCGCGGCGAATGAGATTGTTGCTCGACACCTCGACCCTGCTCTGGTTTTGGCTCGGGGGCAGGAGCTTGAGCGAGATGGTTCTCGAAGCGATTCAAGAACCCCGCAACGACGTCTATGTCAGTCCGCTCTCGGCTATGGAGATCACAAACAAGCATCGCATCGGCAAGTTGCCGGGCGTGGAGGGCATCATCGCGAATTTCGACGATGCCCTTGGCGCCGACAGGCTTCTCATCTTGCCGTTGAACTCCGCGCATGCGCTGCTGGCTGGTTCGATCAAAGCCGAACCGCGCGATCCATTCGACCGCATGCTGGCAGGGCAGGCCATTGTAGAGAACCTCACGATTGTCTCGCCCGACATCGCCTTCGACGCGCTCGGCGCTCGCCGCCTTTGGTAGGGGAGCCACTCAGCCGCCTCCCCAGGCCGGATCGTTCAAAATCTCGTCGGCATGTTCACCGAGCCGCGGGCTCGGGCGCGGCGACACCTGCCGGACACCGTCCATGACGATCGGCGAAGCGACGGTGGGGATCGCGCCGCCCTTCGCGACGTCGCTTGCCAGATCGACCCTGATGCCGCGCGCCAGAACCTGCGAGTCTGCGAAGACCTCGTCGACGGCATTGATCGGGCCGGCCGGAACACTGACCTTCTCGAGCGCCGCCAAGAGATCCGCCTTGGAGTAGCGCTGGCAGAGACTGTGCAGCCGCACGGTGAGCACGACGCGGTTCTTCACCCGCGAACGGTTGTCGACATAGGCGGGGTCGTCCGCCAGCGCCGGCTCGCCCAGCACCTCACAGAGCTTGCGCCACTGCCCGTCATTGCCGGTGGCGATGATGATGTGCCCGTCCGCGGCCGGGAACACGTCATAGGGCACGATATTGGGGTGGGCATTGCCGAGCCGTGGCGGCAATTGGCCCGAGACGAGATAGTTCAGCGCCTGATTGCCGAGCACGGCGATCTGGCTGTCGAGCAGCGCCATGTCGAGCGTCGCGCCCTCGCCGGTGGTGTCGCGCCGGCGCAGCGCCGAGAGGATGCCGATCGTGGCGTAGAGCCCGGTATAGATGTCCGCCGTCGCATAGGCCGCCTTCATCGGCGCACCCTCCGGCTCGCCGGTCAGCGACATCACCCCGCCCATGCCCTGGACCAGGAAGTCGTAGCCGGCGCGCGGCGCATAGGGGCCGGTCTGGCCGAAGCCCGTGACCGAGCAATAGATCAGGCGGGGATAGGCTGCGCGCAGCGAGGCGGCGTCGAGGCCGTATTTCTCCAGCCCGCCGACCTTGAAGTTCTCGACCACGACATCGGCATGGGCAGCGAGCCGGCGCACCAGCGCCTGGCCTTCGGGCGTGCGGAAATCGGCCGTGATCGAGCGCTTGCCGCGATTGGCGGAATGGAAATAGGCGGCCGAGAGATGCTCCTCGCCCGTGCCCTCGACGAAGGGCGGCCCCCATTTGCGGGTGTCGTCACCCTCGGGCGCCTCGACCTTGACGACATCGGCGCCGAGATCGGCCAGCACCTGGCCGATCCAGGGCCCGGCGAGGATGCGCGCGAGTTCGAGGACACGCAGGCCGGCGAGGGGAGGGGGCGGGGTCGTCGGGAGCGACATGGGGACAGCCTGAACGCCGTCATCCCGGGCTTGCCCCGGGATCCATCATAGGGCGCATCCCTTGCGAGGGTTGTACTCTACGATGGATTCCGGCGCTCCGCTTCGCTGCGGCCGGAATGACGGGAAGGTTTCAGAAAAACGCCTGCAGCCCGGTGATCGCCCGGCCGAGGATCAGCGCATGCACATCATGCGTGCCCTCATAGGTGTTCACCGTCTCGAGGTTCGCGGCATGGCGCATCACATGATACTCGATCGAGATGCCGTTGCCGCCATGCATGTCGCGGGCAGCCCGGGCGATATCGAGCGCCTTGCCGCAATTGTTGCGCTTGACCAGGCTGATCATCTCGGGGGCCATCTTGCCCTCGTCCATCAGCCGGCCGACGCGAAGCGAGCCCTGCAGGCCGAGCGAGATCTCGGTGAGCATGTCCGCCAGCTTCTTCTGGTAGAGCTGCGTCTGGGCCAGCGGCTTGTTGAACTGCTTGCGGTCGAGCCCGTACTGGCGCGCGCGGTGGAAGCAGTCTTCCGCCGCGCCCATCACGCCCCAGGAAATGCCGTAGCGCGCCCGGTTGAGGCAGCCGAACGGACCCTTCAGCCCCGAAACGTTGGGCAGCAGGTTCTCCTCCGGCACGATCACGCTATCCATGACGATCTCGCCGGTGATCGAGGCGCGTAAGCTGAGCTTGCCGCCGATCTTCGGCGCCGAGAGGCCCGTCATGCCCTTTTCGAGGATGAAGCCGCGGATCTGGTTGTCATGCGCTGATGACTTCGCCCAGACGACGAAGACATCGGCGATCGGCGAGTTCGAGATCCACATCTTCGAGCCGGTCAGGCGATAGCCGTCGGCGACCTTCTCGGCGCGGGTCTTCATGCCCGCCGGGTCCGAGCCGGCATCGGGCTCGGTCAGGCCGAAGCAGCCGACCCATTCGCCCGAGCCGAGCTTGGGCAGGTACTTCTTGCGCTGGCGCTCATCGCCATAGGCGTAGATCGGATACATCACCAGCGAGGACTGGACCGACATCATCGAGCGATAGCCGGAATCGACGCGCTCGACCTCGCGCGCCACGAGCCCGTAGGAGACGTAGTTGGCGCCGGCGCAGCCATACTCCTCGGGCACCGTGACGCCGAGCAGGCCGAGCTCGCCCATCTCGTTGAAGATCGAGCGATCGGTCTTCTCGTCGAGATAGGCCTCCGAGATCCGGGGCTGCAGCTTCTCCTGCGCATAGGCACGCGCCGTGTCGCGGATCAGGCGCTCGTCCTCGGTCAGCTGTTCGTCGAGCAGGAAGGCGTCGTCCCAGGTGAATTCGGCGAGCTTGTGGCTGGTGCTGTGGCTGCGGGCGGCTTCGGCCATGGTCGTCTCCCTCGTCATTTGTGCTCACCGTCATTGCGAGGAGTGTAGCGACGAAGCAATCCAGGGGGCGTCGAGCGCTGCCGCTCCTGGATTGCTTCGCGATGCTCGCAATGACGGTGTGGTTCCTCGGCTTTGTTCGTCACGCATTCACATCGAAGCTGACGCCCTGCGCCAGCGGCAATGTCGTGCCGTAATTGAGCGTATTCGTGGTCCGGCGCATATAGGCCTTCCAGGCGTCGGAACCGGCCTCGCGGCCGCCGCCGGTTTCCTTCTCGCCGCCGAAGGCCCCGCCGATCTCGGCGCCGGACGGGCCGATATTGACGTTGGCGATGCCGCAGTCCGAGCCTTCGCCCGAGATGAAGGTCTCGGCCTCGCGCATATCGAGCGTGAAGATCGAGGAGGACAATCCGGCGCCGACCGCGTTCTGGATCGCGATCGCCTCGTCCAGCGTCTTGTACGTCATGACGTAGAGGATCGGCGCGAAGGTCTCGCGGGCGACCGGGCCGGTCTGCGCGGGCATCTCGACGATCGCGGGGCGGACATAGAACCCTCCGCTTCCGACCGTGACGCGCTCGCCACCATGGACGGTGCCCCCTGCGGCCTTGGCTTCCGACAAAGCCGCCTGCATGCCCTGGAAGGCCGCCTCATCGACGAGCGGGCCGACCAGAACGCCGGCTTCGCGCGGGTCGCCGATTGTCACCGAACCATAGACCTTGATGAGCTTGGGGATCAGCGCGCCATAGACGCTCTCATGCACGATGAGGCGGCGCAGCGTGGTGCAGCGCTGGCCGGCCGTGCCCATGGCCGCGAACGCGATGCCGCGCAGCGCGAGGTCGAGATCGGCCGACGGCGCCACGATCGCGGCATTGTTGCCCCCGAGCTCGAGGATGGCGCGGGCAAAGCGGGCGGCGAGCTTCTGGCCGACCTCCTGGCCCATCCGGGTCGAGCCCGTGGCCGAGACGACCGGCACGCGGTGATCCTGCACCAGGATGTCGCCGATCTCGCGGCCGCCGATCAGTACTTCCGACAGGCCGGCGGGAGCCTCGGGGCCGAAGCGCTTCATCGTTGTCTCGACGATCGCCTGGACGGCGAGCGCGGTCAGTGGGGTCTTCTCCGAGGGCTTCCAGACGACGCTGTCGCCGCAGACGAAGGCGAGCGCGGCGTTCCAGGACCAGACCGCGACGGGGAAGTTGAAGGCCGAGATCACGCCGCAGACGCCGAGCGGATGCCAGGTCTCCATCATGCGGTGGTTGGGCCGCTCGGTCGCGATCGTCAGGCCGTAGAGCTGGCGCGACAGACCGACGGCGAAATCGCAGATGTCGATCATCTCCTGGACCTCGCCGAGGCCCTCCGACGTCACCTTGCCGGCCTCCATCGTCACCAGCAGGCCGAGATCGTCCTTCGCCGCGCGCAGTTCCTCGCCGAGCAGGCGCACGAACTCGCCACGGCGCGGCGCCGGCACCTTGCGCCAGGCCAGGAAGGCGGCATGCGCCCGGCCGATGGCGGCTGAGGCCTCGGCGGCGCTCGTCTCCCGCAGCGTCGTGACGGTCTCGCCCGTGATGGGCGAGCGGGCGGCGAGGCCGGCGGCGGCGAAGGCGGCATCCGTGACGCCGAGGCGCTTCAACAGCGCGAGCGCGTCCTGGGGGAGGGGAGAGGTCATGATGCGTCCTGGGCGAGGCTCGGCCGGATGAAGGTCAGGCTCGCAAGAATGCCCTCTTACGCCCTGCGCGGGCAACCGATATGTTCTCACGACTTGATGAGGACGGCTCATGAACCTCGAGATCGTGCCAGGACGCCTCACGGTGCCGTCGCTGTCCGCGTTGGCGGCCTTCGAGGCGGCTGCGCGCCATGGCAGTTTCACCCGTGCGGCGGAGGAACTGAACCTGACCCAGGGCGCCGTCAGCCGGCAGGTCGCGCATCTCGAGACGGTGCTGGGCGTCGCCCTGTTCCAGCGCGCAAGGCAGCGCGTCGCGCTGACGCCGGCGGGTGCCGCCTATGCCGCCGAGATCCGCGACGGACTTTCGCGGCTGGCGGCGGCCACGGTCTCGACCATGGCCTTCCGGGGCGCGGGCGGTGTGCTGAACCTCGCCATTCTCCCGACTTTCGGCACGCGCTGGCTGATCCCGCGCCTGCCGCGCTTCACCGAGGCGCATCCCGGCATCACCATCAACTTCACCACGAAGCTCGTACCCTTCGACTTCGCGCGCGAGCCACTCGATGCGGCGGTTCATTTCGGTGATCCGGTCTGGCCCGGCGCGCGGCTGCACCGCCTGATGGGCGAGGAGATCGTGCCCGTCGCGGCGCCCGGCCTGGTGGCGCGCCTGGGGTTGAAGGAACCGGCCGACATGCTCAGGGGCTCTCTGCTGCAGCAATCGACGCGACCCCGCGCCTGGGCGAACTGGCTGGAACAGCAGGGTCTGCCGCCGCAGCGCGCGCTGATGGGGCCGCGCTTCGAGCAGTTCGCCATGGTCTCTCAAGCCGCCGTCGCCGGTCTCGGGCTGGCCATCGTGCCGCGTTTCCTGGTCGAGGAGGAACTCCGCTCCGGCTCCCTGGTCATTCCCTTCGATCGCCCGGTCACCGGCAGAGAAGGCTACTACCTGGTCTATCCCGAGACCCGCGCGGAACTGCCGACGGTCTCAGCCTTCCGCGACTGGCTGCTCGCCGAATGCGAGATGGCGAGCTGACTCGACAAGTTTCGTCGGCCGCGCCATTCATGCGCAGCGTTCATCAACCGGGTCGCAGCGCGCACCCGTCTCTGGCTTGGGACCCGCCATGTCGTCTTCGTCCGGAATCGCCGACGTCGTCATCTGCGGCGGCGGTGCCCTCGGTTCCTCGGTCGCCTATCACCTCGCCGCCGATCCCGGTTTCAAAGGCAGGATCGTCGTCGTCGAGAAGGACCCGACCTATCGCTACGCCGCCTCGGCGCTGTCGGCCGCCTCGATCCGCCAGCAATACTCGAGCGCGGTCAACATTCGCATCTCGCTGCACGGCATCGATTTCCTGCGCAACATCGGCAGCCATCTTGCGGTCGAGGGCGAGGCGCCCGCGATCGATCTGCACGAGGGCGGCTATCTCTATCTGGCGGGTGAGGAAGGGGCTCCCGTGCTCGCCGCCAACCAGGCGCTGCAGGCCGCCGAAGGGGCCGATGTTGCGCTTTATGCTGCACCCATGCTGCGCAGCAAATTTCCCTGGATGAACACGGACGACATCGCCTGCGGCAGCTTCGGCGTCAGCGGCGAGGGCTGGTTCGATGGCTGGGCCTTGTTGCAAGCGTTTCGCAAGAAGGCCCGGTCGCTCGGCGTCGAATACCGCCAGGGCGAGGTGGCCAGGTACATGGTCGAGGACGGCCGCGTCACCGGCGTCGCACTCGCCGACGGCAGCCGCATCGCCTGCGGCGCGGCGGTCAATGCGTCGGGCACGCATGGCGCCCGCCTCGCCGCCACGGCCGGCGTGACGATCCCCGTGCGGTCGATGAAGCGCTATGTCTTCTCCTTCCTCTGCAAGGGCGAGGTCGAGAACTGCCCGCTGTTGATCGACCGGAGCGGCTCCTGGTGCCGGCCGGAGGGCAAGCGTGGCAGCGACGGCCAGCTCTTTATCGGCAGCTGCTCGCCGCTGACGCCCGAGCAGGACCGGGAGTGGATCGAGACCGACGCGGATGTCGAGGATGTCGACTGGGGCTTCTTCGAGGAGATCGTTTGGCCGGCACTCGCCCACCGCGTCCCGGCCTTCGAGCAGATCAGGCCCGGCCGCGCCTGGGCCGGCCCCTATGACATGAACGAGCTCGACCACAACGCCATCGTCGGCCCTGCGGTCGACCTCTCGGGTCTCTACCTCGCCAACGGCTTTTCCGGTCATGGGCTGCAGCAGGCGCCGGCCGTGGGGCGCGGTCTCGCCGAGCACATCCTGCATGGCGGCTATCGCAGCCTCGACCTGTCCGATCTCGGTCATGAGCGTATCGTCGCCGGGCAGCCGCTGCTGGAAACCAACATTATATGATCGGGCCTGCCATGATCGACACGAGCTATGTCCGCACCCTGGCGCGCTACAACGCCTGGCAGAACCGCAGCCTGTTCACGGCGGCAGCGACGCTCGACGACGCGGCGCGGCGGCAAGATCGCGGCGCCTTCTTCGGTTCGATCCACGGCACGTTCTGCCATCTGCTCTGGGGCGACCGGATGTGGCTTTCGCGCTTTGCCGGCACGCCCAAGCCGACCCAGCGCATCCATGAATCCGCCGATATCGTCGCCGACTGGGACGATCTCGTCGCCCAGCGGCAGGCCTTCGATGGTACGATCGCTGAATGGGCGCGTGACCTGTCGGCCGAATGGCTGGCCGGCGATCTGATCTGGTTTTCCGGCGCGACGCAGCGCGAGATGCGCAAGCCCCGCGCGTTGCTGGTCGTCCAGCTGTTCAACCACCAGACCCATCATCGCGGCCAGGTCCATGCCATGCTGACGGCGGCCGGCGCGAAGCCGGACGACACCGATCTGATGCTGCTGGAGCCGGAAGCCTGAGCGGCGGCCGGGCTGGGCGCCCCCCCGCGACGGCCGCTCGCAGCCAAGTGCCAGCTGCCGCGCAAAGCAGCATGACGGCATGATCGACCTTTGCTAAGTTCCCGCAGTGTCAACCAGCGATGGTCGGCAGGGGAGGGTGGTCGATGGCCTGCTCGTTCTCACGGTTCGCGTCGCTCGCCGCGCTGCCGCTGGTCGCGGCCCTGTCCGTCTCTCCCACACCGGCCGTGGCCCAGAAGGCCGAGACCGTCGCGCTCTGCAGGGCCGAGAAGACCGAGCGGGCGATCGCCGCCTGCACCACCATCATCAAGGGGCGTGGGGACCGCAAGGCGAAAGCCTCGGCCCTGCTCAGCCGCGCCCAGGCCTACTGGGCCCTCAACCGTCTGGCCGAGGCAGAGAAGGATTACAGCGAGACGATCGCGCTCGCGCCCACGGCGATGGCCCTCTATCGCGACCGCGGCCAGATCCGCTTCGGTCTGGGCAACACTGCAGGCGCGATGGCGGACTTCACCACGGCGCTCGAGATGGCGCCCTTCGATGCCGACAACTACGCCAATCGCGGCTACCTGAAGATGTTGCAATATGACTTCGCCGGGGCGGGCGCCGATCTCCGCCAGGGCCTATTCTGGCAGAAGGACCATCCGCGCAGCCACTACATGATGGGGCTTCTGCACTATTCGACCGGCCGCTATGGCGATGCCGTCGAGCAGATCGACAGGGCCCGCGCCGCCGGCTTTCGCGGCCCCGAGGCCTTCATCACCAAAGCGCGGAGCCTGTTCTATCTCGGCACCTTCGATCCCGCGATCCGCGAGGCGACGGAGGGGCTGCAGGCCTTTCCGACCCAGTCCAGCCTCACCGAAATCCGCGCCCGGGCGCGTCTGGCCCGGCGCGACCTCGAGGGGGCGCTGGCGGACGCCGATGCCGTCGTTCAGGCCGCCCCGCGCTTTGGCCGTGCCTATGCCACGCGCGCCGCGATCAGGCTGGCGATGAAGGATGTCGCCGCGGCGACCGCCGACGCCGACAAGGCGATCGAACTCGATCCGTCGCTGTTCGACGCCCATGAGCTCAAGGCCGACATCCTGCTGACGTCGGGCAACGAAGCGGCGGCCCGCGCGGTCCTTGCGGCCTCGGCCGCGCGCACCGATGCGAAGATGGGCTATGACATCGCCTCGCGTGCCCGCCACGCCGCCCGAGTCGCGGAACTCGACAAGCCCAAACCGATCCTCGTCACCGATCTGGGCGAGGCCGAACTGAAGACGCGCTGCGACAAGCGCGACGATCCGCTGCGGCTCCAGAGTTGCAACCGGCTGGTCGAGACTGCGACGACGCCGCAGGAGCGGGCCGACAGGCTGATCCTGCGTTCGCGGGCGCGCCCTTTCGCCGAGCAACTGGGCGATCTCGATCTCGCCGTCGCCGCGGCGCCGGATCACCTCCCGGCGACGATCGCCCGCGCCTATGCGCACATGGCGACCTATCGCTACGATGCCGATCTGAAACCCTATGAGCGGGCCTGGGCGGACGCTGACAGCGCCGTGCGTCGTGCGTCCCCCGGGGCACCGGCGTACGAGGAAGCCCTGCTGACGCGTGCGACGGCGGCTCAGGGCAAGGGCGATTACGACGCGGCCATCGCGGACCTCACCGAGATCCTGAAGCGCGAGGGGGCGGCTCCCTATGCCCTCGAAATGCGCGGGACAATGCAGCTGATGGCCGGCCGCACCGCAGCGGCGCTGGCCGACCTCAGAGAAATCCGGCGGGTGGTGCCCGATGACCGCCGCCGGTTTCTCAATGACGATGATCTCGTCATCGCCCTCATCGAAACCGACAACACCGATGAAGCGTTGGCCATCCTCGATGGCCAGCCGCAGGGCAATCTTGGCAACGAGACGACGCGTCAGGCGCTGCGCGCGCGGACCCTGCTCGCTCGTGGCGATGCGGCTGCGGCACGTGAAATCGCTTCGGCCGCCCTTACCTCCAATCGCGCCCACAGCGGCGCCAGCGCCGTCCGCGGGATCGCCTCCGCCCAACTCGGGAATGCCCTCGAAGCGGTTGCCGACCTGACCAGCGCGATCGACGAGACGGTCGCGATCCCTCTCAAGGCTGCGAGCATGGGCATCACGCCTGGGCACATGGCGAATCTGTTCCTCTATCGCGGGCTCGCGCGTGTTCAGCTGAACCAGTCCCGGGCCGCCCATGCCGATTTCAGCGAGGCGATCCGGCGCATGCCCGATCGTGCGCGGCCTTACGGCGAACGCGCCAGGCTCGCCCTCGCAGCCGACAACCCGGCCGCGCTGACCGACATCGCCATGGCCTTGCGCATCGAGCCCAATGAGCCGCGCTGGCTGGCGCTCGCCGCGCGCATCAACCTCGCGACGGGGGATCTCGCCGCGGCCGAGCGGTTCGCCGGCCTGGCCCTTTCGGCTCCAACCCCGGAGCCGGACCTGCTTGTGCTGCGCGCGAAAGCCCGGCTCGGGCTGCGTAATTTCGGCGGCGCAGCGGAGGACACGACGGCGCATCTGGCGTCGCGCGCAACGGATGCCGAGGCGCTGCTGATCCGGATCGAGGCACGGACAGGGCAGGGCGACCTCAAGGCGGCGCTGGCCGATGCGGAGGCGGCTCGCAATTCTCGGAGCGACGACGCCCGGATTCTGCTGGCGCTGGCCGAACTGAGACACCGCAACGGCGACGCGCCGGGCGCCATCGGCGCGTTCGAGGATGCGGCAGGGAGGCCCGACGCCGCCCTGCTCGCCAACAAGCGGCTGGGCGATCTCTATGCCGAGATCGCCTCGGACCAGCTGGCGCTGGGCTATTACGCCAAGGCGCTCGAACAGCCGGTCCGAAAGCCCGACGACGAGGCGCTGCGTGCCCAGGCTCGCGCCGCGCGGGACGCGCTCATCCGGAAAATGGCGGCGCCGAAATAGGCGCTCCGCGCTTTTTGCGCAGCCCCGCTGGCAGCGATGCGCTTCCGATCTGCCGGCACGTTGTCTAAGGTCCGGACTAGTCCCGTCCGGAACCATGAGAGCGAGCGATGACCGCGATGACGCCCGAGGAAGCCAAGGTCACGGCCTGGCTCGCCGACCGCAAGGACGCGATGGTCGCGCTTCTGCGCGAGATGGT
>NCCO01000224.1:2486-7255 GCA_002279705.1 Allobosea sp. 12-68-7 | reverse complement strand
AGGTTCAGGATCGCGACACCGCCGGTCTTCGCCATCGTGGCCGCCTGCTCGACGGCGTTGCGGGCTGTCGGTTGGCCGAGCGCCACCGCGCCGTCGATGATCAGGAACGGTGCCGCGTCGAGGCGCGCCTGTGGCCGTGAGGCCGGCGACAGGTTCCCGTCCGCGAGCGACTGGAAATAGAGCGGCAGCATGCCGACGCCGTGGCTGTCATGGCCGCTCAGGTTGGCCAGCACCAGATGCGCGGCGGTCTCGGCCGCGGCCTCCGCGCTCCAGCCGGCGGCGACGATCATGTCCTGGACGAGGGCGCGCAGCGATTGCGGGCTGTGGGTGCGGTAAGCCATGGGAAGATGTCGCCGGGGTGATGCCGAGGGAGGAGGCGTCACAGTGCATGGCGGGGCGGGGCTTGCAACATCCCGGCTGCGCCGGCGCCCTGCATCGGGACACCTCGACCTTTCCTTCGGCAATCCTTATGTAAGGCGGTGCAATCTTGCTTCATCGGGCCTTGAACCCGATTGGGGAGGGACGACGGATGTTTTCGATACCCGGCCTGAAGGTCGTTTCGCTGACGGATGCCGCTGCGGCGCGGATTCGCGAGATCATGGCGCAGTCGGACGGTGTCGAGCCGGCGCTTGGCCTGCGCGTCGGCGTCAAGAAGGGCGGCTGCGCCGGGATGGAATACACCTTCGAGGTCGCGCGCGAGGCCGCCAAGGGCGACGAGGTCGTCACCGAGAAGGGCGCGACCGTGATTGTCGACGGCAAGGCCGTGCTGTTTCTGCTCGGCACCGAGCTGGATTTCCGCACGGACCGGTTCTCATCGACCTTCGTCTTCAACAACCCCAACCAGGTCTCGGCCTGCGGCTGCGGCGAATCGGTCGAGATCAAGCCGCGCGCGGATGCGGCCGCCCATTGAGTGGCTGCGCCGGGCCGGTCGCCGTCAGGCGACGCGGCTGACCGAGTCGACCGCGTCCTCGGTGACGGTGCGGTTGCGGCCGGTGCGCTTGGCCGCCATCAGCGCCTGGTCGGCCCGCTCGGTCAGGGACGCCGCCGTGTCGCCGCGGGCATAGCTCGCCACGCCCAGCGAGATCGTGATGCGCCCGAGATTCTCGTTGGTCGAGCGCTTGACCAGTTCGCGCGTCAGCAGCGCCTGGCGCACCGTCTCGGCCCCGAACTTGCCCGCGATCAGATCGGCATCGGGCAGGATAACGGCGAACTCCTCGCCGCCGAAGCGGGTGATGATCGCCTTGTCCTTGAACTTGTCCTTCATGGTGCGGGCGACGAGACGCAGCACCTGGTCACCGGTGAGGTGGCCATGGGCGTCGTTGAACTGCTTGAAGAAGTCGATGTCGGCCATCACCAGCGCGAAGGGCTCGCGCCGCAGCGTCGCCTGATCGATCGACTTCTGCAGCATCTCCTCGAAATGGCGGCGGTTGGCGAGGCCCGTCAGCGGATCGGTGAGGGCTTCCGCCCGCGTCGACTCCAGCGCCTCGCGGAGATTGCGAATCTCGTTGGAGCTGTCGCGCAGCTGCGCCTCGAGCTTGGTCTTGCGCGTGACCTCCTCGCGGGTCGACATCACCAGCGCCTCGACCCATTCGCGCAGCTTCTGGCGGTCGGCGGGCGCGGGCACGTCCTCGGACATGGCGCAGAGGCGCCCATGATAGCGCTCGCTCGAATCCAGCGCCTTGTCGACGAGCGCCATCAGCCCGTCGATCTCACCCAGAACCTGCAGGCTGGTCCGCTCGGCATGGCGCGCCAGCCGCTCGGTGCCGATGAAGCGGTCATAGAGCTGGTCGATGTCGGCGACGCCGACCTTGCCGTCGCTGCCGGTGATGATGGCGTGCATCGCCATGCTGATCGCTGGCATTTCGCCGCTGAGATGGGCGTACCAGACCTCGAAAGCGCGCGGATAGGTCGGCGAACCATGCTCGCGCATCGCGGCGACGACACGTTCTGCGAGATCGTCCGATGAAGAAAGGGGCAGTGCGTGGTCGCTCATGCCATCGACAATCCGAACGCGGAGCCCGCGCGCGGCCGAAGCCACGGCAGCCTCGATTGAGAATCGAAGCGGGACATCCTGTCCGTCTCAACGGCGGCATGCGCCCGTCCGTGATTGCGACCTTCGCCGCCTCCACAACTTGACCTTAGGCGAGGCAGGTTAAAATGGCGTTGACCCGGGGCGCCTCAGCCGGCGCGGACGGGCCGCATCAGAAACGCGGGAACATGGTCGCCCAAGCCCTTGACCTTCGGGCCGTCATCGTCGTCGCGGCGGCGCGGTTCGGGGCGCGGAGACCGGCCCTCGGCAGCCTTGACCGGCTTGGTGGCGACGCTCTCCGGCGCGCGCTCGGGGCGCGCGGCAGGGACGGCCGCGTCACCGCGAGCCTTGCCGCGGGCGGGTGCCTCGGCGGCACCGTCGCCGCGGATCTTCGTCCGTGTCGGGCCGTCGCTGGAGCCCCGCCGGCGCGGTGCCACAACATCATCCTCCGAGGCCGTGCGCTCGACCCGGATCGGGCGAGGGGCCGCTTCCGGCTCCGCCCGCGGGCCGCGCTCGGGACGGCCGCGTCCACGCTCGCCACCGCGCCCGCGCCGCTCGTCGCCCCGCCCCCCGCGGCCCGGTCGATCCTCGCGCGGCGCGCCCGGCGGCAGCGCGTCGAGACCGCGGCCTTCCTCCCAGGAGATCGCCTGGCCCATCAACTTCTCGATCGCCGCGACGAGCTTCTCGTCATGCTTCGTCACGATCGTGAAGGAGGCACCCTCGCGCCCGGCGCGGCCGGTGCGGCCGATGCGGTGGACATAATCCTCCGCATGGGTCGGGACGTCGTAGTTGAAGACGTGGCTGACGGCGGGGATGTCCAGCCCGCGCGCGGCGACATCGCTCGCGACGAGGATCGGCATCTCGCCGGTGCGAAAGGATTCGAGCGCCGCCATGCGGGCGTACTGGTCCATGTCGCCATGCAGCGAGACGGCAGGAAAGCCGTGCTTCTGCAGCGACTTGTGCAGCGTTGCGACATCGCGCTTGCGGTTGCAGAAGACGATCGCGTTCTGCAGGTCCTTGGCTTCGTTGATGAGCTTGCGCAGCGTCTCGCGCTTCTCAAAATCCTGGCCGTTGGAGGCGATCAGCCGCTGCGTGATCGTGGTCGCCGCAGTCGCTGGCCGCGAAACCTCGACGCGCACCGGGTTGTGCAGGAACTGCTCGCTGATGCGCGTGATCTCGGGCGGCATCGTCGCGGTGAAGAACAGCGTCTGCCGGGTGAACGGCACCAGTTTGCAGACGCGCTCGATGTCGGGAATGAAGCCCATGTCGAGCATGCGGTCGGCTTCGTCGATGACGAGCAGCTCGACGCCGGTGAGCAGCAGCTTGCCGCGCTCGACATGGTCGAGCAGCCGGCCCGGAGTCGCGATCAGCACGTCGACGCCGCGCGTGATCTTGGCGTCCTGGTCACCGAAGGAGACGCCGCCGATCAGCAGCGCGACCGACAGCTTCTGGTTGACGCCGTAGCGGGTGAAGTTTTCCTCGACCTGGGCGGCGAGTTCGCGGGTCGGCTCCAGGATCAGCGTGCGCGGCATGCGGGCGCGGGCACGGCCATTCTCGAGGATCGTCAGCATCGGCAGGGTGAAGGCGGCGGTCTTGCCGGTGCCGGTCTGGGCGATGCCGAGCACGTCACGGCGGGCCAGCACATGCGGGATGGCCTGGGCCTGGATCGGGGTCGGGGTGTTGTAGCCTGCGGTCGTGACGGCAGTCAGAACCTTTTCACTCAGGCCGAGTTCGGCGAATGACATCGATGGTTGCGCTTCTTCAAGGGTCGGTGACACGTGGCGGGATGACCGACTCGACCGCGACGGTGGCGCGACTTCTTGTTCCAGCGCGCCTTCGGACCCGTGTGCATTGCAGAAAAAGCACGGCAAAGTCAACAATCTAGCACCTCAGGAGGCTGATGGCCGATGATCGAACCGCTCGTGCTGATCCCGGGGCTGAGTTGCGATGCCCGCCTCTATGCGCCGCAATGGCCCGCATTGGCGCCGGGGCGCCCGATTCTGGTCGCGCAGCATGATCGCGACGAGAGCCTGGGCGACATCGCCGAGCGGCTTCTCGCGGTCGCGCCCGCGCGCTTTGCCCTCTGTGGCCTGTCGATGGGCGGCTATGCCGCTTTCGAGGTGATGCGCCGCGCCCCGGAACGCGTAACGCGGCTGGCGCTGCTCGACACCAGCGCCAAGCCGGCCACGCCCGAAACCAACGCTCCGCGCGAGCAGATGATCGCGCTGGCGCAGAAGGGCGCCTTCGACAACGTCACGACCCTGCTCTGGCAGCGCCTGGTCGCACCCGCGCGCCTCTCGGACGAGGCCCTGCGCCTCGAGGTCCGGGCCATGGCCGAGGCGGTCGGTGCGGCTGGCTTCGTGCGCCAGCAGCGCGCGATCATGGGCCGTCCGGATTCCCGTCCGGGTCTGGGGTCGATCCACGTTCCGACGCTGGTTCTCGTCGGTGAAGAGGATCTGATCACGCCGCCGTCCGAAGCCCAGGAGATCACGGCGGGCATCGGCGCCGCCGCGCGCCTGGTCACGCTGCCCGGCTGCGGGCATCTCGCGACGCTGGAGCAGCCGGAGGCCGTCACGCGGGCCTTGCTGGCCTGGCTGGGCTGATTCTCAGCGCGGCAGGACGCAGGGGTCGAGCTTCGTCTCGCCGGCCGCCTTGCGCAGCGAGCCCGTCGTCATCGGGTCCGCCGCCCGCCCGCCCGACGCCGCTGCGGCGACCTGGGCCAGGCGCTCGCGGTCGCGCC
>NCCO01000224.1:0-2434 GCA_002279705.1 Allobosea sp. 12-68-7 | reverse complement strand
TGGCGGCGATGACCGACAGGAAGGCGATCGCCGCGCCGGCCTTGGCGAGGTCGGCGACCAGCGTTCCGCGCTCGTTGCGCCAGAACAGTTTGATGAGCCGCATGCAGGCCTCCCCAGCGCCGGCGCTGCCTCGAGGCCGACGGCGCCAACTCTGCGACAGCAGCCGTAAAAAGACGGTTAGCGAAGCGTTGGCGCGATGGGGCGCATTTGCGGCATCGCTCTGGCCCCGGCCGGGGCATCCCCCAGATCGTGGTGGAGCGGGAGGATGGCGATCGGATCAACCGACGGTCGTCGAAAGGGGCGTCGCTCGGACACGGGCAACCGATTCGCCAGCGATCTTCGGGTCGATGTGCGGCCGGCGGGGCGCTGTCGCGCAGCCCGCAGCGCTCACAGGTCGATCAGTTCGCCGGCGAAGGCGGCCCGTTCCTGGATGAAGAGGAAGCGCGCTTCCGGCTTGTTGCCCATCAGCCGCTCGACCGTATCGGAGGTCTCCTCGCGGGCCTCGTGGTCGACCATGACCTTGAGCAGGATCCGCTTGGCCGGATCCATCGTGGTCTCCTTGAGCTCGGCCGGCATCATCTCGCCCAGACCCTTGAAGCGCCCGATCTCGGGCTTCTTGCCCTTGAAGACGCTGGCGATCAGCTCGTCCTTGTGGGCGTCGTCGCGGGCATAGACGGATTTGCCGCCAAGGCGCAGGCGATAGAGCGGCGGGATCGAGAGGTAGAGATGCCCCTTCTCGATCAGCCGCGGCATCTGGCGCCAGAAGAAGGTCACCAGCAGCGAGGCGATGTGCGCGCCATCGACATCGGCGTCGGTCATCACGATGACCTTCTCATAGCGCAGGTCGTCCTCGCGGAACTGGCTGCCGATGCCGCAGCCCAGCGCCAGGATCAGGTCGGCGAGCTGCTGGTTCGCATTCAGCTTCTCGCGCGTCGCATTGGCGACATTGAGGATCTTGCCGCGCAGCGGCAGGATCGCCTGCGTGGCGCGATTGCGCGCCTGCTTGGCCGAGCCACCAGCCGAATCGCCCTCGACGATGAACAGCTCCGAGCCGGCCGCACCCGCATTCGAGCAGTCGGCGAGCTTGCCGGGCAGCCTGAGCTTGCGCGTCGCGGTCTTGCGAGAGACCTCTTTTTCGAGCCGGCGGCGCAGCCGCTCCTCGGCCCGGTCGACCGACCAGTCGAGCAGCTTCAGCGCCTGCTGCGGCGCCTGGGCGAGCCAGTGATCGAAGGCGTCGCGCACGGCGTTCTCGACGATGCGCGCGGCTTCCAGCGTCGCCAGCTTGTCCTTGGTCTGGCCCTGGAACTCCGGCTCGCGGATGAACACGGAGAGCATGGCCGCGCAGGTCGCCATCACATCGTCGGCGGTGACCTGCGCCATCCGCTTCGACTGGCCGATGCGCTCGGCATGGTCGCGCAATCCGCGCAGCAGCGCGATCCGCAGGCCGGATTCATGCGTGCCGCCCTCGGGCGTCGGGATCGTGTTGCAGTAGGAGGAGGAGAAGCCGTCCTCGCCCGTCGCCAGCCAGGCGATCGCCCATTCGAGCGAACCATGGCTGCCCTCCTTGGTGATCTTGCCGGAGAAGATCGGCTCGGCCACGAGGTCCTTGCCCTCGATCTCGCGGGCCAGATAGTCGCGCAGCCCCCCCGGGAACTTGAAGACGGCCTCGGCGGCGACATCGCCCTCCGGCTTGAGCAGGCCGGGCGCGCAGCGCCAACGGATCTCGACGCCGCCGAACAGATAGGCCTTGGAGCGAGCCATGCGGAACAGCCGCGCCGGCACGAACTGGGCGCCTTCGCCGAAGATCTGCGTGTCGGGGTGGAAGCGAACCCGCGTCCCGCGCCGGTTCGCCACAGCGCCGACCGTCTCCAGAGGCCCTTGCGGCAGGCCGCGCGAGAAGAGCTGGCGGTAGAGCATCTTGCCGCGCGCGACCTCGACCTCGAGCCGGTCGGAGAGCGCGTTGACGACCGAGACGCCGACACCGTGCAGGCCGCCGGAGGTCTCATAGGCCTTGGAGTCGAATTTTCCGCCGGCATGCAGCGTGGTCATGATGACCTCGAGCGCCGACTTGCCGGGAAATTTCGGGTGCGGATCGACCGGGATGCCGCGGCCATTGTCGGTCACCGCGATTGAGCCATCCTCCAGCAGCTCGACATCGATGAAGCTGGCATGGCCGGCGACCGCCTCGTCCATGGCGTTGTCGATCACCTCGGCGAAGAGGTGATGCAGCGCGCGCTCGTCGGTGCCGCCGATATACATGCCCGGCCGACGGCGCACGGGCTCGAGACCCTCCAGCACCTCGATCGCGGAGGCGTCGTAGCCGGCCTCCGACAGGGTGCCGTTGCGCGGGGGCGCCGCTGCGGCCGGCTGCTGGCGCACGGCAGCGGCTGTGGGCGCCGCGGCTGCGGCCGCAGGCCGCGCGCTGGGCGGGACG
>NCCO01000023.1:8427-31898 GCA_002279705.1 Allobosea sp. 12-68-7 | reverse complement strand
GATCCGGCGTGACCGGCCCGACTACCTCTACAACCAGGGCTGGGGCGCGATGAACCCGACCGCGGTGAAGGAGGCGATCAAGAACAACTTCCCGATCAACAAGCTGGTCGGCGTCTGGTGGGCGGGCGGCGACGACGACGCGCGCGCCGGCGGGCCGGAGGCGAAGGGCTACAAGTCGCTCAACCTGAATGCGGCCGGCACCAATTTCCCGGTCATCCAGGACATCCAGAAGTTCGTGGTCGACAAGGGCAAGAGCCTCGCGCCGAAGGAGAAGGTCGGCGAGAACCTCTACAACCGCGGCGTCTACAACTCGATGCTGCTGGTCGAGGGCATCCGCAACGCCCAGCGGATCACCGGCAAGAAGGTCATTACGGGCGAGGATATGCGCCGTGGCCTCGAGGCGTTGAACATCACCGAGGCGCGGCTCAAGGAAATCGGCATGGAGGGCTTCGCCACGCCGACCACGATTTCCTGCGCCGACCATTCGGGCCACAGCAAGGCCTATGTGGCCGAGTGGGACGGCACGAAGTGGACCAAGAAGGGCGACTGGCTCGAGCCGATGAAAGAAGAGGTCCGGCCGCTGATCGAGGCCGCGGCCAAGGACTACACCCAGAAAGCCGGCAACTGGCCGCAGCGGACCGAGCCCTGCGAAAAGTCGTCATGATCTGACCCTTCTCCCTTCGGGGGAGAAGGTGTCTGCGAAGCAGACGGATGAGGGAAGGCTCGCACTCCCCTCATCCGTCCTTCCCTCATCCGACCCGGCTGACGCCGGGCCACCTTCTCCCCCGGAGGGGAGAAGGAAGGAGCGCGAGATGTCCACCGCAACACTCGACCAGCCGACCGCTACCACGCCCGCCAGCGACAACATCCTGTCGCTGAACAACATCGAGGTGATCTACGATCACGTCATCCTCGTGCTGAAGGGGGTTTCGCTGCAGGTGCCGCGCAAGGGCATCGTCGCGATCCTCGGCGCCAACGGGGCCGGCAAGACGACGACGCTGAAGGCGATCTCCAACCTGCTCAAGGCCGAGCGCGGCGAGGTCACCAAGGGCTCGATCACCTTCGAGGGCGAGCGCGTCGACAAGATGTCGCCCAATGAGCTGGTGCGGCGCGGCTGCATCCAGGTGATGGAGGGGCGCCACTGCTTCGGCCATCTCTCGATCGAGGAAAACCTGCTGACCGGCGCCTTCACCCGCCGCGATGGCAATGCCGCGATCAAGCGCGACCTCGAGAAGATCTACGCGCTGTTCCCGCGGCTGAAGCAGCGCCGCCATTCGCAGGCCGGCTACACCTCGGGCGGCGAGCAGCAGATGTGCGCGGTCGGCCGCGCGATGATGTCGAAGCCCAAGATGATCCTGCTCGACGAGCCCTCGATGGGGCTGGCGCCGCAGATCGTCGAGGAGATCTTCGAGATCGTGCGCCGTCTCAATGCCGAGGAGGACGTATCCTTCCTCGTCGCCGAGCAGAACACCAACATGGCCCTGCGCTATGCCACCTATGGCTACATCATGGAGACGGGCCGCATCGTCATGGACGGCGAGGCCAAGATGCTGCGCGAGAACGAGGACGTGAAGGAGTTCTATCTCGGCGTCTCCGAGGGCGACAAGAAGTCCTTCCGCGAGGTGAAGAGCTACAAGCGCCGCAAGCGGTGGCTGTCGTGAGTCCGGCCGAACCGGGACGGCACCCGCGCCGTCATCCCGGGCGGAGCGCAGCGGAGACCCGGGTTCCATTCCGGAGCCTCTCCCATTTGCGTTCCGGAATGGATCCCGGATCGGCGCCGCTTCGCGGCTTGTCCGGGATGACGCGGGATGAAGGTTGCGAGATTTCCCGAGGACGAAGCCGATGACCGAGCATCACGACCCTCTCGAAACCCGCGCGCCCGAGGCCCGCGAGGCGGATCTGTTCGCGCGGCTGCCGGCCGTTCTGGCGGCAGCGATGCAGGCCCCGGCCTATGCGCGGCGTCTCGCCGGGATCGACCCGGCCGCGATCACCGACCGCAATGCGCTGTCGACGCTGCCGGTGCTGCGCAAGGCGGAACTGCCGGGCCTGCAGAAGGAGGCCTGGCCCTTCGGCGGCTTCGTGCCCAGCGCACCCGGCGGATTCGGCCGGCTGTTCACCTCGCCGGGGCCGATCTTCGAGCCCGAAGGGACGGGTGCCGATCCCTGGGGGGCGGCGCGCGGCCTGTTCGCGGCCGGCTTCCGGCCCGGCGACATCGTGCTCAACACCTTCGGCTATCATCTGACGCCGGGCGGCTTCATCATGGATTCCGGCGCGCGCGCCCTGGGCTGCGCCGTGATTCCGGCCGGGCCGGGCAACACCGAGCAGCAGATGGAGGTGATCGCCGCCTACCGGCCGACGGCTTACGCCGGCACGCCCGATTTCCTGAAGATCCTGGTCGAGGCCGCCGAGAGCCGGGGCGTCGACATCTCCAGCATCAAGCGCGCGGTCGTGTCGGGGGCTGCCTTCCCGCCCTCGCTGCAGGCCTGGGTGCGCGAGCGCGGCATCGACGCCTACCAGCTCTACGCCACCGCCGATGTCGGCATCATCGCCTATGAGACGTCGGCCCGCGAGGGCATGGTGCTGAACGAGAACCTGATCGTCGAGATCGTCAGGCCGGGCACGGGCAACCCCGTGGAAGCCGGCGAGGTCGGCGAGATCGTCGTGACCAATCTCGACCCGCACCACCCGCAGATCCGCCTGGCGGTCGGCGACCTCACGGCGCTGATGCCGGAGGCGAGCGCCTGCGGACGGACCAACGCCCGCATCCGCGGCTGGATGGGCCGCGCCGACCAGACGGCGAAGATCAAGGGCATGTTCGTGCGGCCCGAGCAGATCGCCGAGATCGCGCGCCGCCACAGCGAGGTGCACAAGCTTCGCCTCGTCGTCGGCCGCGCCAACGAGGCCGACACGATGACGCTGAAGGCGGAGATCTACGCCCAGCCGGCTGGGCTGATCGACGCGATGTCGTCGACCCTGCAGCAGGTGACCAAGCTCAGGGGCTCGGTCGAGATCCTGCCGCTGGGCTCGCTGCCGAATGACGGGAAGGTCATCGCCGACGAGCGGCCGTTGGGATAGCGCCCGCGCTTCACCAGGCGATGCCGCGCTCGCCCTGGGTCTCGAGCCATGCATTGGCTTGCGAAAACGGCCGCGAGCCGAAGAAGCCGCGGCTCGCCGACAGCGGCGAGGGATGCGCGCTTCCGATCACGCGATGGCGGCTTTCGTCGATCAGCGCCCGCTTGGCCTGCGCGGGCTTGCCCCAGAGAATGAAGACGACAGCGGGCCGCTCGCGCGAGACGGCCGCGATGATGGAATCCGTGACGGCACGCCAGCCGAGCTGGAGATGCGAGCCCGCCTTCGAGGCACCCTCGCGCACGGTCAGGGCGGTGTTCAGCAGCAGCACCCCCTGCCGCGCCCAGGGCGTGAGGTCGCCATCCGGCGGCGGTGCGAGTCCGAGATCGGCCTGGCGCTCCCTGTAGATGTTGACGAGCGAGCGCGGCAGCGGGGGCGGGCCGACATAGGAGAAGGCGAGACCGTTGGCATGGCCCGGCGTCGGATAGGGGTCCTGACCGAGGATGACGACGCGCACGGTCTCCAGCGGCGTCAGCGCCAGCGCGGCGAAGACGCGCTCCGGCGCCGGCGCCACGACATGGCCGGCCTCGCGCTCGGCATCGGCGACAGCGCTGGCGCGCTCCGCCGCCCCGCCGGGCGCGAAGACCGGGAGCGCGCTCCAGCCCGTCGACCCGGCGCCCGCGCGAAAGGCGGCGAGCGCCGCGCGGCAGCTCACTTCAGGACGATCCGACCCTCGACCTTGGCATCGACCGTGCCGAGCTTGCGCAGATAGACCATCACCTCATTGGCCATCAGCTTGCCGTCGGTGAGGCCGATCAGCGTCTTGCCGCGGCCGAGCGCGGTGTAGCCGTCGCCGCCCGCGAGCAAGAAGTTGTTCGAGGCGACGCTGTATCTGCCGGCCGGGTCGATCGGCTGACCATCGACGGTGATCGAGAGAACGCGAGAGCCCTGGGGCTGCTTCAGATCGGCCTCGAACTTGAAACCGGAGATGACCGGGAAGCGCCCGGAGCCCTGAGGGGCGTCGCGCAGGCCGTTCTCGAGCGCATCCTTGACGTCCTTGCCGGTGATCTCGACCATCACGGTCGCATTGCCGAAGGGCAGTTCGCTCAGCACGTCGCGGCGGGTCAGCCTGTGGCCGGCCGGATACTGCTTGTTGGCGCGGATGCCGCCGGCATTGGTGATGGCGAGCTTCGCGCCGGTGGCGGCGCGGATCGCGTCGGCGATGAGGTTGCCGATCGCGGCTTCCTGCGTGCGGATGACGCCGGTGCGGGAATCGAGCGGGGCGGCGAGCACGGCGACGTCGATGTCGAGCTCCTTCGAGAGCTCGGATTCGTAGCCCTTCACCAGGGCTGCGACCTCTGGGTCGGGCGTGGCGGACCGGGAGTCGTTGACGCGGAAGGTCGGCGTCCAGGAGACCTGCCGGGCCGCACCTTCGCCACGCACGCTGACAGCGATGTCGATCGCGGTGACGTAATTGCCCTCCTCGTTGGACTCCACCATCACGACCTTGCCGTCATAGGCGATGGCGAGGTCGTGGTCGTGCCCGGTCAGCAGGATGTCGACGACGCGCGAGCGCACGATCTCGTTGTCCATGGCGCGGTCGGCATGGACCACCGCGACGAGCACGTCGGCGCCCTGGCTCTTCAAGGCGCGGGCCTCGCGGCGCAGCGCCTCCATGGTCGAGGAGAACTTCAGGTCGCCGGGGCTGGAAACCTGCGGCGTCGGATCGAAGGTCGTGCCGATGACGCCGACCTTGAACCCGCCGAGCTCGAAGATCTGCGAATCCTTGTGGCCCGGCAGCGGCTGGCCGGCGGCGTCGCGCAGATTGGCGGCGAAGGTCGGGTAGGTCTGGGCGCCCGTGAGCTTGAGATAGTTCTCCTTGCCGAAGTCGAACTCGTGATTGCCGGGCACGAAGACGTCGAGCCCCATCTTGTTCTGCATCGCGACGATGTGGGCGCCCTGGTCGAAGCCCGACATCAGCGAGGGCGAGTAGCAGTCGCCGGCGTGGCAGAAGAGCAGCGGCACGCCCTTGGCGCGCTCGGCCCGGGCGAAGCCGCCGCGGCCCTTGTCGTCGCTCATCTTGTAGATGTCGTTGACCAGCAGCAGGGTGAAGGCCGGCGCCGGCTGTTGCGCGATCGCGGCCGGAGCGGTGGCGGCGAGCGCGGCCGGTGCGGCGATGACGCCGAGCGCGTTGCGGCGGGTGAGCTTGGTCATGCGAGGACGCCTCTGCTTGAGAACAGCTCCAGATTAGCAAAGCCTGCGCCATGCTGGCCAGCGGAACCGCAGGGTCCCGCGCGGCCTCCGCGGCGTCATGCGATGTCGCACCCCTTTGCGTCGCACTGGACGAAACTGGTAACTCGTCTAAATCACGCCTGCGGCAGGGGCGCGCGCCAGGGCGATCCCAGGCCGCAGGCGTGAGTTTCGCATCCGGCCTCGCCGCAAGCCGCGTTCCCGGTCCCCGGCCGGTGCCTGAAGGACATCCGCGATCATGACAGTCGAAACCAAGCCGGCCGCCGACATGAGGGCCGTGATGCTCCCGCCCGACCATCCTCCGGTCCGCACCGGCCGCATCGGTGTGCTGCTGATGAACCTCGGCACGCCCGAGGGCACGACCTATTGGCCGATGCGCGCCTATCTCAAGGAATTCCTCTCCGACCGGCGGGTGATCGAGACCTCGCGCTGGCTGTGGTGGCCGCTGCTCAACCTCGTGATCTTGACCACGCGCCCCAGCCGCAAGGGCAAGGATTACGCCTCCGTCTGGAACAACGAGCGCGACGAGGGGCCGCTGAAGACGATCACGCGCTCGCAGATGGAGCAGCTCGCGGCGCGGCTCACCCCCGAGCATGGCGAGCGTGTCGTCTTCGACTGGGCGATGCGCTACGGCCTGCCGGATGTGAAGAGCCGGCTGGAGGCGCTGCTCGCGCAGGGCTGCGACCGCATCCTGATGGTGCCGCTCTACCCGCAATATGCGGCGCCGACCTCGGCGACCGCCTGCGACCAGGCCTTCCGCGCGCTGATGACGATGCGCTGGCAGCCGGCGGTGCGCGTGGCGCCGCCCTATCACGACGACCCGGCCTATATCAAAGCGCTGGCGGATTCGATGCGCGCCTCGCTGGCGAAGCTCGATTTCGACCCCGAGATCATCCTTTGCTCCTTCCACGGCATGCCGAAGGACTATCTGCTCAAGGGCGACCCCTATCACTGCCACTGCGCCAAGACCTGGCGCCTGCTGCGCGAGGAACTGGGCTATAGCCGCGAGCGTTTCCGGATGACCTTCCAGTCGCGCTTCGGGCCGGACGAGTGGCTGCAGCCTTATACCGACGAGACGGTGAAGTCGCTGGCCTCCTCCGGCGTGAAGTCGATGGCGATCGTGGCGCCGGGCTTCTCGGCCGATTGCCTCGAAACGCTGGAAGAGCTCGATGTCGAGAACCGCGAGATTTTCCTGCACAATGGCGGGCAGCAATTCGCCTATCTGCCCTGCCTGAACGATTCAGCCGAAGGCGTCGACGCGATCGAGGCCGTGGTGCGCCGCGAACTGATGGGCTGGGTCTGATCCAAGGCAGGCTCCGCCCGGCCCGCCACGAAATCCGCGACCCGTGCCGTGACCCGCGGCGCCGTCAGGATGCGACGATGGCCGAGGCCGGCAGCCGCCGAGGAGGCGTGCTTGTCACCGGTCCAGGCATGATGGCTCAAGGCCGGTCACGGACTGTCGCGCGTCTCGGGGCTCGTATCGGCATGGATCGGACAATCACAGCCGAACGGGTGAGGCGGCGTCCGCCTGCCTGAGCCCGGGCCGGTTCGTCTCACTCAGCGCGTCACCGGCTGATTCGCAAAGGCGGCGGCGGGCTGGTCGAGCTGGGTGGTGCGCAGCCTGTCGGTGCGACGCGGCGGAAGCGGTGCGACGACCTCGGTCGGCGTTGCGGGCACGACGGAGGCCACCGGGGCGCCGGCCTGCGATCCCCCCTGCGCGCCGAGCAGGGGAACGAAGCTCAGTGCACGCCGATAGAAGGGCTCGCTTTCCGCAGAGGCCGTTCCGAAGGAGCCGGTGGCGACGGGCGCCGGGGCGGCCGCGCCGGGTTGAACTCGCGCCAGCTGCGTCGTCGCCGTCTCCGGCACGGCACGGGGCGCCTCGGCGCGGGCCGGCTCGGCCTTCGCGGGTTCGGCCTTCGCGGGTTCGGTCCTGGCAGGTTCCGGCTTGGTCACAGCGGCCGCTACGGCGGCCAGGACGACTTCGTTGTCGGCGGATTCGGCCCGGATCGTGGTCTTGGCCTTGCCCTTGTCGTCGAGCACGACGACGCGCGGGCCCACCGTCAACGCGTCCGGCCGGCTGACCCCGACATCGCGCGAGCCCCAGGAGGCGGCGCGGTTCAGCGTGTCCGAGCCGCTGGCGACGAGGGTCCGCTTGAAGGTGCCGTGCTGGTCGCCGTCGTCATAGATCAGCTTGATCGCCGGCGTGCCCTTGGCGACGAGGGCGGCGACCTGGGTCTCGTCCTGCTGGCGCTTGCGCTGCACGGCCTGGGCGACGGCGGGGTCGCCATTGCCGGCGTTGAAGACGTAACGGCCGCCATTGACGCCGACCTGCGGCTCGTCGCCGGTCACGTCGAAATAGTCGGTGCCTTCCTTGAGGTTCTTCCAGAAGGCGATGTTGGAATCGAGGCGGTGCTTGGCGAGGTTCTCCGGCGTCATCCGGAAGGGCAGCGCCTGCATCTGCACCGTCCGCTGGCCGCCGTTATGGGCCTCGCGGACGAGCGCATAGATCTCGCCCATCTGGTCGTCGGTCATCGAGTAGCAGCCGGCCGAGGAGCAGGCGCCGTGCACCATCAGATGCGAGCCGGTGCGGCCATGGACCCGGTCGAAGGCGTTCGGGTAGCCCATGTTGAAGGACACGTAATAGGCCGAGTTCGGGTTCATCTGCGCGGGCGCGATGGCGTAGAACCCTTCCGGTGCCATGCGGTCGCCCTCGCGGACCTTGGGCCCGAGCTGGCCGGACCAGCGGCACATCGGGTAGGTCTTCAGCAGCGCGTACTGGCCGTTGGCCTTGCGCTTCCAGACCTCGAGCTCCGACTCCTTCTTGTAGGAGCGGATCAGGATCGGCTGGTCCTTGCTCATGCCCTTCTCGGACATCAGCGCATAGGTCGCGGCCGGGATCGGGATGTGATGGCGCGCGGAGCCGCGATAGCGGTCCTCCTCGCAGGCGCCCAGGGACAATGCAACCAAAGCCACGAGCGTGAATCGCTTCAATGCCACGTCGTCAATCCCATCGAACGGCCGGCCAGACACAGGCGACCTCTGACTGCGCAAGACGGCCAAATTGTGCCCGTCTCCCGTTGTAGAAGCGTTAGCCTTGAAGCTTCCTTACCACAGGCGACCGGCGCAAGGCCATGGTCAAGGCACCGTTAAGGCGCCGGCCGGCCCCGGGGCCGGCGTCACAGATTGCGCCCGATCGCCAGGAATTTCTCGGCGCGGCGGTCGACGAGCTCGTCGGCGGACAGGCCCCCCAGCTCCGAGAGCGCCGACGACAGCGCATCGCCGGCGCGCGCGATCACCGCGCCGTGGTCGCGATGGGCGCCCCCGGTCGGCTCGCTGACGATCCGGTCGATGATGCCGAATTTCAGGAGGTCCTGTGCGGTGATCTTCATGCCGGTGGCGGCGTCCTGGGCGCGCGCGGTGTCGCGCCAGAGGATCGAGGCCGCGCCTTCCGGCGAGATCACCGAGTAGATCGCGTGTTCCAGCATCATGACCCGGCTGGCCGCCGCGATCGCGATGGCGCCGCCCGAGCCGCCCTCGCCGATCACGAGCGCGATGCTCGGCGTGCGCAGGCCGAGCCAGCTCTCGGTCGAGCGGGCGATGGCTTCGGCCTGGCCGCGTTCCTCCGCCTCGATGCCCGGATAGGCACCGGCGGTGTCGACGAAGCTCAGCACCGGCAGGCCGAAGCGGTCGGCGAGCTCGACGAGGCGGACCGCCTTGCGGTAACCCTCCGGCTTGGCCATGCCGAAATTGTGCCGGATGCGGGTCTCGGTCGAATCACCCTTCTCCTGGCCGATGACGCAGACCGGCTCGCCCCGGAAGCGGCCGAAGCCGCCGACGATGGCCTCGTCCTCGCCGAAGGCACGGTCGCCCGCCAGCGGGGTGAATTCCTCGATCAGCGCCGCGCAGTAATCCTTGAAGTGCGGGCGCTGCGGATGCCGCGCGACCAGCGTCTTCTGCCAGGGCGTCAGGGCCCCGTAGAGTTCCTTCAGCGCCTGCGCGGCCTTGGCGTCGAGCCTGCCGATCTCATCAGCCAGGGCATAACCCTCGCCCTTGGCCTGGAGGGCTCGCAACTCATCCGCCTTCGCCTCCAGTTCGGCGACCGGCTTTTCGAAATCCAGATAGCTTCGCATCGTGGTCCAGTTCAGGTTCCGCGCCGGGTGGTTCCGGCGCATCGAGCGTCATGCGGAACCGGGCTCGCGAAAAGCGGCGGACCTTGGTCGCGCGGTGGGTTCTTTGTCAACCCGGCGGGCCGTGCTCGCGGTCCCGCCGGGTGCGGGGTGCAGGCGTCGGCTGCGGCAGCAGAATGGGGCGGAAGGCGAAGCTGCGCCGCGTCGCCCGCAGCGGGATGCGCCGGTAGACCTGTTTGGTCGCGTCGATGACGTGGACGCCGGCGAAGGGCAGGGACAGCCCGGCGCCGAGGCGCTCCCAGGCGGCCGCCGAGCGCATCAGCAGCCGCTGGCGCAGGGGTGGCACGTAGAGCGCCTCGCTCCAGCCCTCGGGCGAGAACTCGGCCGAGCGCATCAGCGCCTCGAGCTGGCTGCGGCTGAAGGGGCGGCCCTGGCCGAAGGGTGTGCTGTCCATCCGGGCCCAGAGTCCGCGGCGATTGGGCACGACCAGGATCATCCGCCCGCCCGGCGAGAGCACACGGCCCACCTCCTCGATCAGGTCGTCGGGGCTTTCGGTCTCCTCCAGCGCATGGACGAGGACGACCCGGTCGATCGAGGCGGTCGGCAGCGGCAGCAGCGTGGGCTCGACCAGGGCGGAGGCGGAGAGGTCCTGATGCGGCCAGTTCACCACGCCCTGCGCGGCCGGCATGAAGGCGATCACCCGCTCGGCATTCATGCCGAGGACGGAGAGATAGGGGGTGGCGTAGCCCAGGCCGAGGACGCGCTGGCGGGCGCAATCGGGCCAGAAGCGCAGCATCGCCGTGCCGATGAAGCGCCGCGCGACATGGCCGAGCGGGCTGGCATAGAAACTGCGCAGATCGGCGACGTCGAGGGACATGCCGCCGGTAGATGTGATGCCGGGCGAGGCTGCGCAAGGGCGTCCGCCGGTCGGTTCGGTCCCGGCGCGTTCCCGTCGGGCTGGCATCGGCGGGCGGCATTGTTTAAGCGCGGCAGAACCGCGTTCTTCCGGAGACTCCCATGGCGCTCGATCTCCACGTTTTCCGCACGCTCGGCGACAATGCCGGGGCGCTGCTCCACGACCCCGCCAGCGGCGCCTGCGCCGCCATCGACGTGCCCGATGCCGGCGAGGTGATGGCGGCGGCCAGGGCGAAGGGCTGGACGATCAGCGAGATCTTCGTCACCCATGCCCATGCCGACCACACCCAGGGCGTCGCCGCCGTGAAGCAGGCGACCGGTGCGCAGGTCTGCGGGCCGGCCGACGCCGCCGGCCATGCGCCGCTCGACCGCATCCTCTCCGAGGGCGATGCCGTGTCCTTCGGTGGGGAGAGTTTCGAGATCTGGCACACCCCGGGTCATGCGCCGGGCCATCTCAGCTTCGTCTCGCGCGGCGCGAAGCTCGCCTTCGTCGGCGACGTCGTCTTCGTGATGGGCTGCGGGCGCGTCCAGCCGGGCCAGATGGCGGCGATGTGGACATCGCTGTCGCGGCTGATGGCGCTGCCGGGCGACACGCGGCTGCTCTGCGGCCACGACTACACGCTCTCGAACGCGCGCTTCGCCGCGGCGATGGAGCCGGCCAATGCGGTGCTGACGGCCAGGCTCGCCGAGGCCGAGGCGGCCAAGGCGGACGGGCGGTTCTGGGCGCTGACGAGCGTCGCCGAGGAAGCCGCCACCAACCCGTTCTTCCGGGCCGGCGAAGGCGCACTGGCGGCGGCGGTCGGGCTGAATGGCGCGCCGGCGGGCGAGGTCTTCGCCGCGCTGCGCGAAGCCAAGAACCGGTTCTAGAAGGGGGCGTCACGCATGACACTCAACGGCCTGACCGCTGCCGAGGTGATCCGTCTGCTCGAGCTGAAGCCCCATCCCGAGGGCGGCCATTATCGCGAGACCTTCCGCGACCCGCGGGAGGTCGACGGCCGCAGTGTCGGCACCGCGATCTACTATCTGCTCGATACGGGCGAGACCTCGGAATGGCATCGCTGCGACGCGGCCGAGATCTGGCACCACTATGCCGGGGCGCCGCTGGTGATCAGCGTCTCGCCCAACGGGCACGACGCCTCGGCCCATCATCTCGGCAGCGATCTCGCGGCCGGGCAGCGGCCGCAATTCGTGGTGCCGGCCGGCTGGTGGCAGAGCGCGACCTCGCTGGGCGCCTGGACGCTCGTCGGCTGCACCGTGGCGCCGGGCTTTTCCTTCGAAGGCTTCGAGATGGCGCCGCCCGGCTGGCGGCCGACTCCGCGGAAGGCGGGACAGGGCTGACGGCGATGGCGGCGGATGAAGGAACAAGGGCCGATCTCGCCCTGATGCTCGATTGCGAGCGGCGCATCGTCAATGCCTGGCCGTCACCGGCGACGCTGCTGATCGACGACTGGGTGGTGCGCTTCGCGGGCGGCTATTCCGGCCGGGCGAATTCGGCCTCGCCGCTGAAGCCCGGCGCCCAGCTCGACGAGGACACGCTGGCGCTGATCGAAGAGCTCTACCGCGCCGACGGCCTGCCGCCCTGCATCCGGCTGACGCCGCTCGCCGGCGAGGCGACGCTGGCGAGGGTGAAGGCGCGCGGCTATGTCGTGCGCGACGCCTCCTTCGGGCTGATCCGCCCGCTCGACGACATGGCCACCGAGATCGAGCCCGAACTCCAGATCGAGGCGCGGCCGAGCGCCGACTGGATCGCCGGGGTGGCGGCGCGGCAGAGCGGCATCAAGGCCGATGCCGGCAAGCTGGCGGCGATCGTTGACGGCGTGCGGCTGCCGGCGGCCTTCGCGACCTGGCTGATCGCGGGCGAGCCGGTGGCTTTCGGGATGAGCGTCGCCGAGCGCGGCATGGCCGAGATCGGCAGCGTCGTGGTCGATCCCGCCCATCGCGGCCAGGGCCTCGGCCGCCGCCTGATCGGCGGGCTGACGGGCTGGGCCCGCGCGATGGAGTGCCGGCATGCCTATCTGCAGGTCGACCAGACCAACGCCGTCGCCAACGGGCTCTACGGCTCGATGGGATTCCGCCAGCTCTACGCCTATGAGACGCGGGTGCTCGACCTGGCGGCGTAGTCCCGAACCGTCATTGCGAGCGAAGCGAAGCAATCCAGAAAGACGTCGAGCGAACCCTTCTGGATTGCTTCGTCGCGATGCTCCTCGCAATGACGGCTGCTGTCGCTTGGTCCCTCAGCCCAGGCTCGCCCGCTTCATGAAGGCGCCGCCCTTCATGATCAGCGGGATGTGCTTGCCCTGGCGGGTGAGCAGCGAGAGGTCCATCAGCGGGTCGCCGTCGACGACGATCAGGTCGGCATGGGCGCCGGGCGCGATCGTGCCGATCTTGCCCTCGAGCCTGAGCAGCTTGGCCGCGACATGTGTGGCCGAGCCGATGACCTCATGGGCCGGCAGGGCGCGGCCGCGGATGACGAACTCCTCCGACTGGTACTTGTGCATCTCGCCGAGCAGGTCGCTGCCATAGGCCATGGCGAGGCCGGCCTTCTTCATGACCGCGAGCGAGTTCATGCCGGCCGAGCGGACGACGTCCACCTTGGCGACGGAATCTGGCGGAAAGCCGAGCTTGGGGCCGTCAATGACGAGCTTGTCGTAGGTGACGAGGGTGGGAACCGCGACGGCGCCCTTGGAGGCGGCGAGCTTCGCCGTCTCGGCCTCGATCAGGTTGCAATGCTCGAGCGAGTGGACACCGGCCTCGACGCAGCGGCGGATCGCCTCGTCGGTGTAGACATGGGCGGAGACATAGGTGCCCGCCATCCGCGCTTCCTCGACGATCGCCTCGAGTTCGCTCACCGAGAAGCCGAGGAAGTGGATCGGGTCGGTCGGAGAGGCGCAGCCGCCATTGGCCATGATCTTGATGAAGTCGGCGCCGCCCTTCATTTCCTCGCGGGCGGCGCGGCGGACCTGGTCGAGCCCGTCGCAGATGCGGCCGAGTGCGCCGAGGCGGTGACGCGTCAGTGGCGTCGCGGCGTCGTCATAGCGGCCGCGGAAATCGGCATGGCCGCCGGTCTGGCTCAGCGCCTTGCCGGAGATGACGAGGCGCGGCGTCGGGAAATGGCCTTCCTCAATCGCCTGCTTCAGGCCGAAATCGGCGCCGCCGACATCGCGCACCGTGGTGAAGCCGCGCATCAGCATCTCGCGCATGATCACGAAGGCGCGGGCGGTGACGAGGGAATCCGGCAGCTGCGCGTTGCGGCCGAGATCGGCGACGCCGGCGACGACATGGACATGGGCGTCGATCAGGCCCGGCATCAGGGTCTTGCCCTTGAGGTCGACGACCTTGGCCGTGGCGGAGGCGACCGCCTTGCCGACCTCGCGGATCGTGCCGCCCTCGACGAGGACGCTGACAGGGGCGCCGGCCTCCGGCGCGGTGCCGTCGACGATGCGGGCATTGGTGAAGAGCGTGCTGGCCATGATGTTGGTCTCGACAGGAGGGAGGTGGGATTCAGCGGATGAGGAGGGCGGTGCCCCAGAGGCCGACCGCGAAGACGGTATGGCCGACGATGTTCAGGGCCCGCACCGTGTTGGCATTGGCGCGCTTCGAAGCGGCGATGCCGGCGCCCATGCCGGGCTGGAGGATGAACCAGCCGCAGCCGACCGTGGCCAGGCCGACGATCAGCGCCGGCAGGAAGGCCGGGTTGCGGACCCAGCCGGTGCCCCAGATGGCGACGACGATGCCGGCGAAGAGGATGCCGACCACGTAATGCGCGATCCAGCCGATTGCCAGTTCGTTGCGGACGGGCTGCGAACGGGTGATGTCCTCGTGCAGGATGCGCCCGCGGGGCAGATGTGCGAACCAGCGTCCGACCAGCGCCCAATTCGGCAGGGGAAAGCCAAAGACACGCTTCAGAAGCATCGCCCAGAGGTCGAGCAGGGCCGTGGCGCCGATGCCGATGAGCACCGTCCTGATCAGCACATCCATTCCGTCATCCCCCCGGCACGCGGATCGCGTGTCCGTCTCGCGCCGCTGGACGGCGTCTTTCTGCAACTCGGCCCATGGAGCGGAGAACGCCGGGCCGGGTCAACCGGCGAGCGGGACGAAAGCGCCGCAGCCGGCGCAGGCACGCCATGCTTCAGGCGCTTCCATGCGCGGCCGGAGCCTCGCCCCGCATAGAGGGGTTGACTGGCTGAACGGGGATCCCGGGGGGCAGGAGATGAGCGGTGCTGCCGATCGGCACCGGGCTCGGCACCGCCAGCTGTCGCAAACGGGCCGGGCCGAAAGGCAAGAGCAAGGGCAAGAGCAAGGCGCGGGGGCGGAGTCGGTCGCGACCGCGCCTTGAGGATGTCCAGTTTGGTATGAAAAGGAGAGGCCGACCACCAGCGCCGCGGCGTTGCCCCCTTCCCGGATCACGACAGCTTTGCGTTTGTTTCCCGATCCTGCGCACCGCGCTTGCCTTGTCGATGAAGCTGTGGCGACGGTCGAGCCAGCGACGAATCACCGATCTGAGCGAGGCTTTCCCGGCATGGCTGCGCGACTCGCCCCAGCGCCCCACCCGACGCCGCGCGCACGGCCCGGCCTCCTCGCCGCCCTGGCCATGCTGGTGCTGGTCCTGCTGGGCTTGGGGCAAGGGCTCGCCCAGCAGCCGGCTCCCGATGCGGTCTCGGCGCGTGCGCGCCTCGACACCATCCGACTCGAGCTGACGCAGATCGAGGCCCTGCTGGCGGCGCCGACAGCCACCGAAAGCGAGCTGCAGCGCCAACGCATGCGCCTGCAGCCGTCGCTGGACCAGCTGCGCCAGCTGATCGATGAGCAGGCGCCGCGTGTCGAGCAGGCCAAGGTCAGGCTCGACCAGCTCGGGGCCAAGCCGGAAGCCAGTGCACCGCCTGAGAGTGCGGAGGTGCTGCGCGAGCGCGAGGCCCGGCTGAAGGCTTTCTCGGATGCCGACGAGACCCTGAAGATCGCGCGTGCCGCCTTCCTGCAGGCGGAGCAGTTGCAGACCGCAATCGGCGACCGCCGCCGCGCGCTCTTCGCCCAGGCGCTGTTCGCAGCGGGGCCGACGGTGCTGAGCCCCGACATGTGGTCGAACGCGCTGTCGACCGTGCCGGAGGATCTGCGGGCGTCGGGCTACATCTTCGGGGGTTGGCTCTCGGGGGTGGTGGATGCGATGGCGGGCGTCCGCGGCGGCCTGGTGGCGCTCGCCTTCCTCGGCGCGGTGCTGCTCTACTATGTGCGCCGCCGCTATCTGCCCCGCTTCAAGGCGCGCTTCAGCAGCACGCAGGACACCGACAGCCTGCATTCCCTCTACATCGCGCTCGCCCATGTCGTGGCGGGGGCCGCACCGCCGGCGCTGGCGAGCTGGCTGATCTATGCCGCGCTGAACACCGCCGGGCTGCTGCCGCTGCGGATCCAGCCCGTGGTGACCGCGATCGTGGCCGGGCTCGCCGTCGTGGCCTTCGTCCAGGCGTTGCTCGATGCGCTGTTCGCGCCGAGCCAGCCGCAGCGGCGCCTCGTCAGCGTGATGGATTCGACCGCCTCGACCGTGGTCTGGCTGGGCACCTCGCTGGCGCTGGTGCTCTCGATCAGCAAGGTGCTCGAGGCCTGGCTGACGGCGATCGCCGCCGGCCTCGCGGTCTCGATCATCCTGCGCAGTGTCCTCGTCATCATTTTCGCGCTGACGCTGGTCGTGGGCCTCTACCGGCTGCGGGACAATGAGGAGATCGAGGAGGAGGCCTGCCTCGGCCCCTATGTCGCGGTCGAGGGCGCGAGCCTCGGCCCGATCCGCCTCATCGGCTGGCTCATCGGCCTCGTCCTGTCGCTGTCGGTGCTGGGCGGCTATGTCGTCTTCGCCTCCTTCCTGACCGAGCAGGTGATCTGGATCGGCATCGTCGCCTGCAGTCTCGTGCTGACCTACCAGCTCGTCGACCAGGGCATTCCGCATGCGATGACCGGCAAGGGCCGGCTCGCCCTGACGCTGAAGGCCGGCCTCGGCATCCGCGCGCATACGCTCGACAAGATCGCGGTGATCGCCGCCGGCGTGCTGAAGCTGATGCTGATCATCGTCGGCTTCCTGCTGGTGATGGCGCCGTGGGGCCTGGAATCGACCGATTTCTTGACCTCGCTGCGGGCGGCCTTCTTCGGCTTCCAGGTCGGCGGCGTCACGATCTCGCTGTCCTCGATCATCTTCGGCGGTCTGCTCTTCGCCGCCGGGCTGACGGCGACGCGCTCGCTGCAGGGCTGGCTCGAGGTCAAGTTCCTGCCGACGACGCAGCTCGACACGGGCCTGCGCAACTCGATCACCACGGCGGCCGGCTATGTCGGCTATGTCGCGGCGGTGGCGCTGGCGGTCTCGGCGCTCGGCCTCAGTCTCGAGCGCCTGACGCTGGTCGCGAGCGCGCTGTCTGTGGGCATCGGCTTCGGCCTGCAGTCGGTGGTCTCGAACTTCGTCTCGGGGCTGATCCTGCTCTGGGAGCGGCCGATCCGCGTCGGCGACCAGGTCGTGGTCGGCGACGCCGAGGGCATCGTCAAGAAGATCAATGTGCGCTCGACCGAGATCGCGACCTTCGACCGCTCCTCGGTGATCGTGCCGAATTCGAACCTGATTTCCGGCGTGGTCAGGAACCGCGTCCGCAACGACCGCACGGGCCGCATCCTGATCTCGCTGTCGGTGCCACGCACGCTGGAGGCCGGGGCGGTGCGGAGCATGCTCAGCGAGGTCGCCAACGCCCATGGCGACGTGATGCAGAAGCCACCGCCGACGATCCTGTTCAAGAAGATCGGCACCTCGACGATGGATTTCGAGCTCATCTGCATCGTGGCGGAGGTCGACATCGTCGGGCGCGTCACCAGCGACCTGAACTTCGCCATCCACAAGCGCCTGACCGAGATGGAGCCGGCTGTCGTCACGCCGGAGCTGCTGGTGAAGGGGCTGGAGGGCGTCGAGCAGTCGCTCGGCAGCATCGCCGCGGCGGTCAACCGGGAGCCGCCGACGGGGGCTTCCGTGCCAGGCGGCCCCGCGAAGGCGCCCTCGCGTAGCCGTCGTCGCGCTGAGCCCGCCGAGGACGGACCCGAGGCCGAGGCCCCGCCCGCCGCGCCGGCCGCGGAACCCGTCAAGGACGACAGCAAGGAATGATGCGATGCTCAACCTTCGGCGCGGCGCAATGGAACGGCGCCGCTTGACCTGTCCTGCCCTCATCGCGGGCGCGCTGGCGCTGGTCGGCGCCGCCGGCTGCACGGAACCGGCGCGCACCGGGCAGCCGGCCTTCTATCGCGACCTCGGTTCGGCGACGGCGCGGGTCGATGCGAACGAGGCCCGGGCGATGATCTCGGCCTATCGGCTCAATGCCGGGCTGAACACGCTTTCGCTCGACCCGGCGCTCGTCGCGGCAGCGCAGCAGGAAGCGAGCGCCATGGCGACGGCTGACAAGCCGGCCCAGGCCGAGGCGGTGAAGGCGCGGCTGGCGCGCGGCGGGCAGCCGGGCGCGGAGGCCAATCTCTCGGCGGGCTACCGGCGGCTGGCGGAAGCCTTTTCGGGCTGGCGGGACTCGCCGCAGCACGACCGCGTGATGAAGACGCCCGGAGTGACCCGGATGGGCATCGCCACGGCCTATGCGCCCGGGTCGAAATACCAGGTCTACTGGGCGCTCATCCTCGCGCCGTGAGGCGCCGCCTCAGGGCTTGAGGCCGGAGGGCAGCGGCGGCGAATCGGCCTTGAGCACGAGGCCGACGCGGCGGTTGTAGGGCAGATAGGGGTTGTCCTTGACCAGCGGCTCGGTGTCGCCCTTGCCGGAGACCAGCGCGAAGCGGTCGCTCGGCACCCCCGAATTCGACAGGATCGCGCGCACGGCCGCGGCGCGGGCGACCGACAGCTCCCACGGATCGCCCTCCGGCGCGCTGCCTGGCCTGGGTGGCGCGGTGTGGCCGGTGATGGCGATCTTGTTGGGCATGCGCCGCAGCGTCGGCGCCAGCGTGGCGAGCACCTTGCGCATGCGCTCGTTGGGCTGGCTGCGCCCCTCGGCGAACATGGCCCGGCCTTCCTGGTCGACGAGCTGGATGTCGAGGCCGGTTTCGCTCACCTCGATCAGGATGTTGCGCGAGACCTCCGCGATCTCGGGCATGTCGCGCAGGGCCTGGCGCAGGGAGGCGGCCGCGAGCGCGAAGCCGCGGTCCTGCGTCGGCATGTTCAGGCCGTCATCCTGAGGCGCCTTCTTGATCGGGCCGGGCTGGTCGGTCGCCTGGTCGAGCGGCAAGAGGCGCGAATTCTTGACGTGGTTGCCGGTGGGGATGCCATCCGCCTCGACGATGCCGGCCAGCCGCATGTCACGCTGGTTGCCGAAGGCGTCGCGCATCGAGCCGGCGACGATCTGGAGCTTGGCCGTGTCCTGGCTGGAATAGGCTGCGACCATGACGAAGAAGCTCATCAGCAGCGCCATCAGGTCCGCGAACGTGACGAACCAGCCATGGCCGCCATGGCCTCCGCGCTTCTTCCTCGCCATGGCTCAGATCCAGGCCATCAAGCGGGCCTCAGGCCTTCGCCATTTCGGTGCGGTGATGCTGGGGCAGATAGGCGAGCAGCATCTCGCGCACCAGGGTCGGGCTCTTGGCGTCGCGCATTTGGAGCACGCCGTCGATGATCAGCGTGCGCGCGATCTCCTCCTCCTCGAGCTTGATATGCAGCTTGTCGGCGATCGGCATGGCGATCATGTTGGCAATGATGGCGCCGTAGAGGGTCGCCAGCAGCGCGGTGGCCATGGCGGGGCCGAGCTTCGACGGGTCGGACATGTTGGCGAACATCGTGACCATGCCGAGTATCGTGCCGATCATCCCCCAGGCGGGGGCGCAGTCGCCGATGGCGCGGTAGACCTTCGAGCCCTCGTCGAGCCGCTGCAGGAAGTTGTCGCGGTCGCGCTCCATCGTGTCGCGGATGAAGTCCTTGTCGTAGCCGTCGGCGATGTAGCGCAGCCCCTGGGCGAGGAAGGGGTCGGACACCACGGCGTGCTCGAGGGCGACCGGGCCGTTCTTGCGGGCGATATCGGCGACGCGGGTGATCTCCTCGATCAGCTCGCGCGGGTGGCTGGCGCTCATCGTGAAGGCGAAGCGCATGCCCATGGGAATGCCGTTGGTGATCACCGCGAACGGGAAGCGCGTCATCGTCGAGGCCGTGGCGCCGCCGAAGATGATGATGACGGCGTGCTTGTCATAGAAAGCGGCGAAGTTGCCGCCGTCGATGATGATGATCGCGCAGATCGTGACGATGCCTCCGAAGATGCCGAGGCCGGTTGCTAGATCCATGACGCCACCCCGATATCGCCTGCCGCGACCGTCCCGCTGCCGATGTCGGCCTCGGCTCGGAACGACGTTATCCGGGGGCCTTGAACGAAGCGTTAAGGTTGAGGGCTTGTTCAGGTTTGCGCCTGCGCTAAAGGTGCTGCATGTCGCTCTTCTCCATCTATGCCCGCGTTCTCGGCGAACTCGGCCCCGAGCGTCGGCTGGGGCTGATCCTGGCCTTCGCCAACATCCTGCTCGCCGCGGCCTCCTTCGCCGAGCCGATGCTGTTCGGCGCGCTGATCGACAAGCTCTCGAACGTCCAGGGCGCGGGGCAGAAGCTGAGCTGGGCCGATATCGGCCCGCTGATCCTGGCCTGGGTCGGCTTCGGGCTGTTCACCATCGGCGCCAGCGTCTTCGTCTCGCTGCATTCCGACCGGCTGGCGCATCGGCGGCGCCTGGCGGTGATGGCGAATTTCTTCGAGCACGCGCTCAGCCTGCCGCTGGCCTATCACACGCAGACCCATTCCGGGCGCGTGCTCAAGGTCATGCTCGACGGCACCAGCGGCATGTGGGCGCTGTGGCTCTCCTTCTTCCGGGAGCATTGCGCCAGCCTGGTCGCGCTGTTCGTGCTGCTGCCCTTCACCCTCTGGAAGAACTGGCAGCTCGGCCTGCTGCTGATCTCGCTCGTGGTGCTGTTCGGCACGCTGACGGCCTATGTGCTGCGCAAGACCGACAAGCTGCAGAGCCATGTCGAGGGCTATCATTCGAGCCTGGCCGAGCGGGCCTCCGACGCACTCGGCAACGTGCCGGTGATCCAGAGCTTCACGCGCATCGAGGCGGAGGTCCGCGGCCTGCGCTCGACCATCGCCAGCCTGCTCGAGGCGCAGCTGCCGGTCCTGTCCTGGTGGGCGATCGCGACGGTGGCGACGCGCGCCTCGGCGACGCTGACCGTGCTGGCGATCTTCGTCGTCGGCGCCTGGCTGCTGATGCAGGGGCTGACGACCGTCGGCGAGATCGTCACCTTCATGGGCTTCGCCACCATGCTGGTCGGCCGGCTCGAGCAGATCGTCGCCTTCGTGAACTTCATCTTCATGCAGGCGCCGAAGATGCGCGAGTTCTTCGAGGTTCTGGACACGCTGCCGGCGGTGCGCGACCTGCCGAGCGCGCCGGATGCGGGGCCGCTCTCGGGCGCGGTCGCCTTCGAGAATGTGTCCTTCTCCTATGACGGCAAGCGCACGGCGGTGCGCGACGTCTCCTTCGCCGTCTCGCCGGGCGAGACCATCGCCATCGTCGGCTCGACCGGCTCGGGCAAGTCGACCACGCTCGGCCTGCTTCATCGCGCCTTCGACCCGCAATCGGGCCGGATCACCGTCGACGGGCAGGACATCCGCGAGATCTCGCTGATCTCGCTGCGGCGGAACATCGGCGTCGTCTTCCAGGAGCCGATGCTGTTCGCCCGGACGATCCGCGAGAACCTGAGCGTCGGCAAGCCGGACGCGACGGAAGCGGAGATGATGGAGGCGCTCGAGCGGGCGCAGGCGACCGAGGTGATGGCCCGCCAGACCGACGGGCTCGACACGCTGGTCGGCGAGCGCGGCCGCACCCTCTCGGGCGGCGAGCGCCAGCGCCTCTCGATCGCGCGGGCGCTGCTCAAGAACCCGCCGATCCTGATCCTCGACGAGGCGACCTCGGCGCTCGACGCCGCCACCGAGGTCAAGCTGCAGAAGGCGCTCGAGGAGGTGATGAAGGGCCGCACCACCTTCGTCATCGCCCACCGCCTCGCCACCATCCGCAATGCCGACCGCATCCTCGTCTTCGAGCAGGGTCAGGTGATCGAGATGGGCTCCTTCGAGGAGCTCGTCGCCAAGGGCGGGCGCTTCGCGGCGCTGGCGCGGGCGCAGTATCTCGTCACCGACAAGGCCGCCTCGCTGTCCGAGGAGGCGGCGAGCCCGCTGGCGCGGACGATCGCGCCGGACTGAGCGGCGGCGGTCGTCCGCCCGGACCATGAAACCCCAACGCGGCTGGCGCGTTGGTCCTGCTCAGGGTCGCCGCGCGCGGCCCTTTTCGCATGTCGGGACGCGTCCGCCCTTCCGCCACCCCCAGCCAGAGGGCTGCCCTTGACCGCCACCATCCTCCGCCTCGCCTGCGCCTGGGCGACCGTCGCCGCCTTCCTGCTGTTCGGGGACGCCCTGCTCGGACGTCTCGGCGAGCGGCGTCATCATCTGGGCGGCGTTCGGCGTGGTGCAGGAGGCGGAGGTGCTGGCGGGGCGGCTCGGCGAGCCCTTCGGCACGCTGATCCTGACGCTGTCGATCGTCGTCATCGAGGTGGCGCTGATCTCGGCCGTCATGCTCGGCGCCAAGGGTGCGCCGACGCTCGGGCGCGACACGATGTTCGCGGTGCTGATGATCGTGCTCAACGGCGTGGTCGGCATCGGCCTGCTCGTCGGCGGGCTGCGCCATTTCGCGCAGAGCTACAACATGAAGGGGGCGTCGTCCTATCTGGCGGTGATCATCCCGCTGACCGTGATCCCGCTGGTGCTGCCGAACTTCACGACATCGACGGGGCAGGGCACCCTGACGACGCTGCAATCGGTCTCGTTTTCGGTGTTCACCATCGCGCTCTACGGCGTCTTCCTGGTGCTGCAGACCGGGCGTCACCGCTCCTTCTTCGTCGAGCCGACGGGCGATCAGGCCCCGCCGGTGCGCTCGGCCGCGCATGGCACGGCGCCCGACCCCGCCCCGAGCGAGGTCGTCGCGGATGACGGTCACGAGGATCCCGGCGGCGCGACCCTCACCCATGTCGGCCTGCTGCTCGCCACCATCCTTCCCATCGTCATCCTCGCGAAGAGCCTCGCCGTGGTGCTCGATTTCGGCATCATCCAGCTCGGCGCCCCGGTCGCGCTCGGTGGCATCCTGATCGCGATGGTGGTGTTCACGCCGGAATGCATCGCGGCGCTGCGCGCCATCAGCGCCAATCACCTCCAGCGCGCGGTCAATCTCTGCCTCGGGGCCGCCGCCTCGACGCTGGGGCTGACCGTGCCGGCGGTGCTGGCGATCGGCCTGTTCACGGGGCAGGAGGTCGTGCTCGGGCTGTCGGGCGCCAACATGGTCATCCTGGCGATGACGCTCTTGCTCTCGACGCTGACCTTCACCGGCACGCGCACCACGATGCTCGAGGGCGCCGTGCATCTGAGCGTGTTCTTCGTGTTCTTGGTGCTGGTGTTCAGTCCGTAGGGGATGAGGTCAGGTTTCGACCCATTGCGGACATCGCCAATTGACTGTCGAAGCGACAAAAAGCGATCTGGGTAGCGTCTGAGGTTTACGCGAGGCCAGACGTGGAGACGCCAACCTTTGAGGAGCTGAGATCACTTGTCGCAGAGCACGCATCTCCGTGCGACGTTTCCACCCTGCATGGTGAGACCCGAGTGGTTCACGATCTGGAGATAATGGGAGACGACTTCCCCGAGCTTCTCCTGGAGATCAATCGCCGTTATGGGACCGATTTTTCCGATCTGCGTTGGACAGATTACGCCCCCAGTGAGGGCGAGCTTCTAACCCTTTTGCCGATGAAGCGGCGAATTCTTGCCCGCTGTCGATCAATGACACTAGGTCAGTTGCATGAGGCAATTGCTTCTGGAAAATGGAGCGAGGACAAGGATTGGCCAGAGCGGCGCTTTCCTGACCCTAGGCTGACATATTTTGTAATGCCTTTAGTCATCGTTGCGATCGGCGTCCTGTTGCTCGCTGTGCGTTCACTGAGCCGCTGACGACAGATTGTTTGATCCGCTCTCGACCCGTCTCGGAAATTGGCAGATTCTGATGCTAACCTGACTTCGCGTGCGGGTGAGG
>NCCO01000023.1:7925-8422 GCA_002279705.1 Allobosea sp. 12-68-7 | reverse complement strand
GGGTGAGGAGCCTTTGTGATCTTTCTTTTAAAGCTAGTCGCGGTTGCGGGCTGCGCGGTCGTGGCAATTGCGGCCTTCGGCGTCGTGGCCTTCGCCGCAGTAATGATGATATTGACCTCACCGATTGAATGCGAACGACCAGCGCCAAAAGACGACCAGCTGATCTTCTTGGTGTTAAAAATTGTAGCGGCGCGCAAGATTGTCCAAGTCTACGAATACAAATCAGGGGGTCTATTGATGTTCCCTGGCGACGTTATAAGTCCGACTTCACCGTCCGAAATAATTCAGAACGACCCGGACTGCTGCGAGATTACCCGCGACGAACGGCAGATGTTATATAAATCTGGAATGTGGATGCGGCGCGAAGTTGGTCCGTTCGTTGAAGTTCGCGTCAAATACGATGTGACCTATGCAAAGAGATCGGGTGAGCAGGGCGTTCAGCGCATTGACATGAACATCGTCTTTGACAGGTGCGGCAACGAGATCAACCTGGGGCG
>NCCO01000023.1:0-7845 GCA_002279705.1 Allobosea sp. 12-68-7 | reverse complement strand
CTGGGGCGTTAGATTGCTGCTCAGCCTCGATCCAAATCAGCCGCCCAGCCCCCCGGAGTCGCGCTCCTGCTGAACCCGCATGCGGCCCGGTCGGTCAGTGCGCCGGCCCGCTGACCGCCAACTCCGCCTCGATGAAGGCCGTCACCTCCTCCGCCGCTACACCATGCGCGATGAAGCTCTGGCCGATGCCCCGCGCCAGGATGAAGGTCAGCACGCCACGGCGGACCTTCTTGTCCTGGCCCATCGCCGCAACGATCTCCGGCGCCGTGCCGGCGCCGCCCGGCACCTGCTGGAGCGTCGAGGGCAGGCCGACGGCGTCGAGATGGCGCGCGACGCGGGTCGCGTCCTGGCCGGAGCAGAGCCCCAGGCGCTGCGAGAAGCGGAAGGCGAGCGCGAGCCCGATCGCGACCGCCTCGCCATGGACGAGGCGGGTGGAGTCGTAGTTCGTCAGCCGCTCCAGCGCATGCGCGAAGGTGTGGCCGAGATTGAGCAGCGCGCGGTCGCCCTCCTCGCGCTCGTCGCGGGCGACGATGGCCGCCTTGGCACGGCAGGAGACGGCGACCGCATGGTCGCGCTCGGGGCCGCCTTCGATGATGCGGCTCCAGTTGACCTCGCACCAATCGAAGAAGGCGGGATCGTCGATCAGCCCGTATTTCACCACCTCGGCATAGCCGGCCTTGAACTCGCGCTCGCTCAGCGTATCGAGCAGGGCGGTGTCGGCGATGACCAGCGCGGGCTGGTGGAAGGCGCCGATCAGGTTCTTGCCATGGCTCGAATTGATGCCGGTCTTGCCGCCGACGGAGGAATCGACCTGCGCCAGCAGCGTCGTCGGGATCTGGACGAAGCGCACGCCCCGCCGCAGCACGGCCGCCGCGAAGCCGGTGAGGTCCCCCACCACGCCGCCGCCGAGCGCGATGACGAGGTCGTCGCGCTCGATCTTCGCCGCCAAAAGCGCGTCGCAGAGCGCGGTGAACTGCGCATAGGACTTCGTCGCCTCGCCCGGCGGCACGGTGATGCGGGTGAAGCCGATGCCCTCCTGCTGCAGGCATGCCTCCAGCGCCGGGGCGTGGAGCGGGCCGACGCGCCCGTCGGTGACAACAGCGACCTTGGCGCCCGGCGCCATCGCGGCGATCAGGGCTGCGGCCTCGCAAAGCTGGTGGCGGCCGATCTGGATGTCATAGGCGCGGCCCTCCAGCGCGACCGGAACCGTGATCCGGGCGCCGCTCGGCATGGCGGGGGTGGTCATGGTGCGGGCTTCCGGTCGGGAGGGGTGCGCAGATGCCGGTCGAGCGCGGCCAGCGCCGCCGTCACCACGACGTCATGGGGGTCGTCGCGCGACAGCAGGGTGAGGTCGGAGAGCGCATAGACCGGCTCGCGTTCGGCCAGCATCCGCCGCAGCGTCGCCTCGGGGTCGGCGGTCTGCAGCAGGGGGCGGTTGGAGCGCTTGCGGACGCGGCGCATCAGCACATCGGGCTCGGCCTTGAGCCAGATCGAGATGCCCAGTTCGGCGATGCGCGCGCGTGTCTCGGCATTCATGAAGGCGCCGCCGCCGGTCGCGAGCACGAGGGGCGCGCGCGTTGTCAGGATGCGGCTGATGACGCGGCGCTCGCCGTCGCGGAACTCGCTCTCGCCGCGCTGCGCAAAGATCTCGGGGATCGTCATGCCCGCGGCGGTCTCGATCTCGGTGTCGGCATCGACGAAGGGCAGGCCCAGCCGCGTCGCCAGCCGGCGCCCGACCGAGCTCTTGCCGGAGCCCATCATGCCGACGAGCACGATCGCCCGCGGGCCGATGGCCGCCCGCAGGGTCGCCGGGTCCGGGCCGATATCCTCACCTCGTGGCTGGTCGAGCGTCTCGACGATCGTCATAGCGATGGAAGCCTTGTCTTCAGCGCCCTTTAACATGAGCCGTCACACAACGTCAGGCCCCGCGCCGCATTTTGCGGCGCTTGTGGCCTTGCCGTCCTTGCCGGCATCCGCCATCTCCCGAAAGATGGCCGGCGCCATCGCAGCCACAGCCTCAAGGGTTCGCCTCACCGTGCCGACGCTGTTCCGATTCGTCGCCTTCCTGGCCCTGCTCGGCGGACTCGTCTTCGGCGGCATGGTTGCCCTCGTCGCCTTCGTCAAGCCGGAGCCGCGCGAGATGATCGAGGTCGTGCCGCCTGCGCGCCTGCAGCCGAAATGAGCCGGATCGGCCAGGCGCGGCGCAACGGCTTCCTCGACATGCTCGCCGCCGAGCGCGGCGCCGCCCGCAACACGCTCGACGCCTATCAGCGCGACATCGACGACTATCTGGCGTTTCTCGGCGGGCGGGCGCTGGAGGCCGCGACGGCCGACGACATCCGCGGCTGGCTGGCCGATCTCTCGGGGCGGGGGCTGAAGGCCTCTTCCGCCGCGCGGCGGCTCTCCGCGGTGCGGCAGTTCCACCGTTTCCTCTACACCGAAGGTTTTGCCCCCAACGATCCGACCGCGGCGATCCAGGGGCCGCGACTCGGGCGGCCGCTGCCGAAGGTGATCTCGGTCGCCGATGTCGAACGGCTGATCGCCACCGTCCGGGAGGCCTGCGGGCGCGCGGGGCTGACGCCGGTCGCGCGGCTGCGGGCGCTGCGGATGCGCTGCCTGATCGAGATGCTCTACGCCACGGGCCTGCGCGTCTCGGAGCTGATCGCGCTGCCGCTCTCGGCGGCGACGACGCGCGAGCGCTTCCTGGTGGTGCGCGGCAAGGGCGGCAAGGACCGGCTGGTGCCGCTGAACGAGCCGGCGCGCGAGGCGGCTCGGCTCTGGCTGACGGCGCTGCGCGAGTCAGGGGCCACGGAGGGGCGCTGGCTCTTTCCCGCCGAGGGCGAGAGCGGGCATCTCACCCGCCAGGCCTTCGGGCGCGATCTCAAGGCGCTGGGCGGGGCGGCGGGGCTCCCGGGCGCTGCCTTGAGCCCGCATGTGCTGCGCCACGCCTTCGCCAGCCACCTGCTCCAGAACGGTGCCGATCTGCGCGTCGTGCAGGAGTTGCTGGGGCATTCCGACATCGCGACCACGCAGATCTACACCCATGTCCTCGACGACCGCCTGAAGAGCCTGGTGCGGGACCTCCACCCGCTGGCGGACGAAGCCTGAGAGAGCCCCGATGATGACGACGCGCCTGACACCGCTCCCGCCCGAGAGCTTCCGCAGCAAGCCCTGGAAGAATGGCGGCGGCATCACGCTCGACATCGCCGACGCCACCGCGCCCGGCGCCGACCCGTCCGGCTGGGAGGGCATGGTCTGGCGGCTCGGGCGGACGGCCATCGTCCAGCCCGGCCCGTTCTCCGACCTCACCGGCTATGAGCGGCTGCAGGCCGTCATCGTCGGCTCGGGCCTGGTGCTGGAGGGGCCTTCCGGCGCGATCGACCTGCGCCGGCCCTTCACGCCCGTGCGCTATGATGGCGGGCTGCCGCTGGTCAGCCGGCTGGAGAACGGACCGGTCGAGGTCGTCAATCTGATCGTCGAGCAGTGTCGAGCGCTGTGGCGGCGCTGGTGGTGGCAGCCGGCGAGGCGGTGACGGCGCGTTGCGGCACGCAAGCCATCGCGGTTCCCGGCGGGCATGCGCTGCGGATCGAGGCTGAGGCCGAGATCGCCCTGACGGTGGCGGCCGGCCGCGCCCTGCTGGCGACGATCCGGCTGCGCTAGCGCAGGCTCAGTCGCAGCGCAGCGGCACGGCCTTTCGCGGCAGTTCGCCGATCGCGGGGACGAACTGGCCCGTGACGGGGTCGAGCAGCATCAGGACGCCGGTGGCGACGGCGAAATAAGCGCCGTGCAGGTGAAGCCTGCCCTTGCTCTCGAGAATCTGCACGCAGGGGAAGGTGCGCAGATTGGCCAGCGATTGCTGGATCGAGGAAAAGGCGAGGCGCTCGACATAGCCGTCCAGCGTCTCGTGGCGGCCGCGCCCGCCGGTGCGCTCGGCCGCCGGCGCGATCAGCGTGATCCATTTGCCGATGAAATCGCCCGAGGAGAGCGGGCCCTGGGCGTCGTCGGCGAAGGCGCGGATGCCGCCGCAGCGGCCATGGCCGAGCACGACGATGTGTTCCACCCTCAGCGCCTGGACGGCGTATTCGAGCGCCGCCGAGGTGCCGTGGAGCTGGTCGTCGGGCGAGAAGGGCGGCACGAGATTGGCGACGTTGCGCACCACGAACATCTCGCCGGGCCGCGCATCGAAGATCACCTCCGGCGAGACGCGCGAGTCGCAGCAGCCGATCAGCATGATCCTGGGCGTCTGGCCGGTCTCGGCGAGCTGTTCGTAGCGGTCCTTCTCGCGGTCGAAGCGATCGTCGAGAAAGGCGCGATAACCTTCGGTCAGCCGCTCGGGGAAGGGTGATGCCGGGATGTCCATGGCCTCTTCGAACAGGAGGCGGGCGCTTTCGTCAAGCCGATGCTGCACTGCGGGAGGCCCCCGGAGCGGTCAGCGCCGATCGCCGATCGCGGCCAGGCGGGCACCGAGATCGGCCGGGTCGCCGGCGATGGCCACGGTCTTGAGCCGTGCGCTCGCGCCGGCCGCCAGCGTCACCGCCGAGCGCGGCAGGTCGAGCGCGTGGGCGATCAGGGCGAGCAGAGCGGCATTGGCCTCGCCCTCGCTCGGGGCGGCCCGCACCCGCGCCTGCAGCACGGGCCGGCCGTCGGACAGGATCTCGATGCCGTCGATGGCATCGCGGCCGCCGCGCGGCGTCAGCCGCACCGACAGCCGCAGGCCGTCGGCCGTCGCGGTCCAGGGCAGGCCCCCGGCCGCGGACGTCACCTCAGAAGACGGCCGGGTAGAGATAGAGGACGATGATGCGCTCGATGAAGAAGATGATCAGCAGCAGGACGATCGGCGAGAGGTCCAGCCCGCCCATCTGGGGCAGCCTGTTGCGGATCGGGCGCAGGACCGGCTCGGTGATGCGGTAGAGCATGTCCCAGACGGTCGAAACGAATTGGTTGCGGGTGTTGACGACGTTGAAGGCGATCAGCCAGCTCAGCACGGCCGAGATGATCAGCAGCCATGTGTAGATCTGCAGGGCCAGCAACACCACGTCGAGAACGGCACGCATCGGGAATCCTCTGGATCATCGTTGGCCGGTGCCCGCCGTCGCGCGCGCCGCAAAACTCATGGCGCAAGCGATTGACAGACACGCGACGCAGGGCCTAGAAGGCCAGCGCCTCGGGGCTGTAGCTCAGTTGGGAGAGCGCTGCAATCGCACTGCAGAGGTCAGGGGTTCGAATCCCCTCAGCTCCACCAGGCCCATCGCGCAAGCGATTGATCTCCCAGAACATTGTCGGTGTGGGTCGGGTCGACCCTCGGTCGTGTCCCTGACTCAGGTTCCGCGATTCTCCGCCTTGCTCGCCCAGCTCGACTTCATGGAACGCGACGCGCGGGGCCGTCCGCCCCTTGCCCGGTCGAGCAACCCATCGACGCCTCCGAGGCCGTGATCCCCGTCGCGATGGTCAGCCTCTCGCGTTGTGCCGGCCACCGAGCCCCATCTCTACCGGAGTGCGAGACGGCCGATGTGACTTATCGTCAGCGCAGGCCACTCGGGGGCAGCGGCGGCGCCTCGTTGATCAGCGTGATCGTCACCCGTCGGTTCGGCGAGAGGTAGGGATTGTCGGGGAAGACCGGCTCGGTGTCGGCGCGTCCCACCACGGAGGTGAAGCGGTCATTGGGGAACCCGGCGCCCGAGAGGATCTCGCGCACGGCGAGCGCGCGCCCGGCGGTGAGACTCCAGGGGTCGCCATAACGGGCCGATCCCGGACGCACGGCGGCCGTGTGTCCGGTGATGGCCAGGCGGTTGGGCAGCCGGCGCAGGGTGGGCGCGAGCGCCTCGAGCACAAGACGGGTGCGGTCATGCGGGCGGACCGAGCCCTCGGGGAACAGGCGAATTCGGGCATGGCCTGGAGCGCCTGCCGGATGCTGGCCGCAGCGCTGTGGTTGGCCGGCACGCCGGGGGCCGGGCGGTTGACGTCGCGCTCGGTGGCGCGGCCTGCGCTGGTCCGGCGCGTTCCCTCCTCCTGCCCACTGGTGCTCGCCGCGTTGTCGCGGGGCGCCGACGATTTGGCGCCGGACTTGTCGATGGCGGTGCCCATCAGGACGCCGCCGGAGCCACTGGTGGTCGGACTCACATTCGCTGGGGCGAAATACTCCGCCAGGCCGATCTTCTGCTCCTTCGTCGTCATGCTGATCAGCCACATCAGCAGAAAGAACGCCATCATGGCCGTCACGAAGTCCGCATAGGCGATCTTCCAGGCCCCGCCATGGTGCCCGTGAGCGGCCTTCTTGACCTTCTTGATGATGATCGGCTGGTCAGTCTTGGCCATCGCGTTCCTGCTGGGGATTGGGTCAGACGGTGGCGGGGAGATTGGCGGTGGCCGCTTCCACTTCGCTGAAGGTCGGGCGGACGTCGCTCATGAGCGCCTTGCGGGCGAATTCCACCGCCATCACCGGCGGCTGCCCGGCGATATAGGCGAGGAGGCCCGCCCTGAGCGACAGGAAGTACTTGGATTCCGCCTCATAGGTGCCCTTGAGCGAGGACGCCATGGGCCCGAAGAAACCATAGGCGACGAAGACGCCGAAGAAGGTGCCGACGAGCGCGCCGCCGATCAGGTGCCCCAGCACCTCCGGCGGCTCGGAGATCGACCCCATCGTCTTGATCACGCCGAGCACGGCGGCGACGATGCCGAGCGCCGGTGTTCCGTCGGCGATCGACTGCATGGCCGCGACGATCCGCTCCTGCTCCTGGTGGTGCGTCTCCAGTTCCTCATCCATGAGCGCCTCGATCTCATGGACGTTGTCGGCGCCCAGCGACAGCATGCGCATGTAGTCGCAGACGAACTCGACGGCGTGATGGTTCGCCGCAAAGGTCGGAAACGCGTTGAACAGCGTCGAATCGTGCGGATTTTCAATGTGCGGCTCGACCGCGAGCAGGCCCTTCTGCTTCGCAAGCTTGAACAGGGAATACTGCATCCCCAGCAGCTCGACATAGCAATCCTGCTTGTACTTGGGTCCCTTGAAGATCGTGCCGAGCATGGAGGGCACGGCCTTGAGCACCGGCCCCTGGTTGCCGATGACGAAGGCACCGATCGCGGCGCCGAGAATGATGACGTATTCCCATGGCTGCCAGAGGACGCCGAGCTTGCCACCCATCGCCGCATAGCCGCCGAAGACGCAGAGGAAGACGATAACTGTGCCGACGATCAGCCGCATGGACTTGCCACCCCCCGGGCCGCTGCAGGTCAGTCCCCCGCGAAGCGACTACTGTTTCAAGGAGATGAACGATCGAGGTTAACGGCGAGTTTAGAGCCGGCGGCCCGCAGGGGGCGGCGACGTCGTGCCGCGGCTTCAGGCGCGTTCGAACTCGGCGTCATAGGCGGCCGCCAGCATGGCATGGCAGGCCTTGGCCTGCTCGCGCACGGCCTCCAGCGTGACATGGTTGGCGATATCGATCAGGTCGCGCAGCGCGAAATCGACCGCCGAGAGCAGATCGAGCTCGGCGCCGGGCTGAACCTCGTCCCGGGCGGGCGGAAGCCGAAACTGCAAAACCTGTCCCATATCACTCTCACTGTTGGCGAATCGCCTGCAGTGTGGCGCGAGCGGGGTCAGCAATCGGTTAATGCGGCGCCGATGGTTCAGTTCTGGATGAAGTTCGTCGGCAGCGGCTTGACCGCGGGGCCGCTGAACGACCCGGTCCGGGCGTCGTTGGGCTCGGCATGGCTGAAGCCGAGAGCCGCGGCGGGGCTCGGGCCGGCGATCGGCGAGGCGGTGGGAGCGGTCGTGCGGGCGCGGGCGGTGGCCACCGTGACACTGCGCCCGGCGGGCGGGGGGGTGCGCGCGACGGCGGCGAACAGCGA
>NCCO01000022.1 GCA_002279705.1 Allobosea sp. 12-68-7 | reverse complement strand
CATAGGTCGTCTTGTCGTGGATGACCGCGATCTTCTTGTCCTTGAAGTTCTTGGCGATGTAGGCCGCCGCGACCTCGCCCTGCTGGTCGTCGCGGCCGCAGGTGCGGAAGACGTTCCAGAGGCCGCGCTCGGTGATCTTCGGGTTGGTGGCCGAAGGCGAGATCATCAGGATGCCGTTCTCGGCATAGACTTCCGAGGCCGGCATGACGACGCCGGAGTTGAAGTGCCCGACGACCCACTTGACGCCGTCGCCGACGAATTTGTTGGCAACCGAAACGCCCTGCTTGGGATCGGAGACGTCGTCGCCGACGGAGAGCACGAGCTTCTGACCGAGGACGCCGCCGGCGGCGTTGATGTCCTCGACGGCCTGCTCCGTCCCGTTCTTGAGCTGGGCGCCGAAGGCGGCGTTGGGGCCGGTGATCGGGCCGGCGACGCCGATCTTGAGCTGGGCATTGGCCACGCCCGAGAAGGCGAGGACCGCGCCGAGCGCGATGCTGCTCAACAGCAGTTTCTTCATGAGATGCGACTCCCCTGTATTGTCACGATGAACGGGCTGGATTGTCCGCCCGTCTCGGCGCGTGGTGCTACCGTGGAACGCAGTCTTGCGTGTTTTCCACCATCTGTCACGCGTCAAGCTCGATGCCCTTTTCAGGCGCGTTTCTGCGGAATTTCGGCGCCGGCGCGCGGTTTCCAGGTGAACGGGCCGGTCCGCTCGAAGAGCCAGCGATACTGCCGCGTCATCTGACCGGCGCGGTTGTAGCGCCAGCCGGCGAACCCGAAACCCATGAGGATGATCGTGTCGACGATGTAGAAATGCAGCGTCAGAAGCGTCGCCTCGAACAGGGCGAAATGGATGAACCGCACCACCATCCCCAGCACCAGGATGTAGAGCACGAGCTGGACGGTCGGCTTCCAGGTCAGCGCCATGGCCCGGCCCGTCATCCAGGCGAGCCAGCCGCCCATCACCACCGTGACCAGCAGGAACAGCCAGACCGTCGGCTCTTCGTAGAGGATGCCCTGCATGTCAGTGCCTCCCGCCTTCGAGATAGGCGGCGCGAACCTGCGGATTGGCGAGCAGGTCCTTGCCCGAGCCGCTCATGGTGATGACGCCGTTGACCATCACATAGCCGCGATGGGCGAGCTTGAGCGCGTGGAAGGCGTTCTGCTCGACGAGGAAGACGGTGAGCCCCTGCGTCCGGTTGAGTTCGCGGATCGCCTCGAAGATCTGCTTGACGATCAGCGGGGCGAGGCCGAGCGAGGGCTCGTCCAGCAGCAGCAGCTTGGGCCGCGCCATCAGCGCGCGGGCGATCGCCACCATCTGCTGCTCGCCGCCCGAGAGCGTGCCGCCGCGCTGCTGCAGGCGCTCGCGGATGCGCGGGAACAGCGTGCAGATCTGTTCCAGATCCTCGTCGAAATGCGAGAGGTCTCGCAGCGCGGCGCCCATCTGGAGGTTCTCGAAGACGGTCATGCGCGGGAAGATGCGGCGCCCCTCCGGCGACTGGGCGATCCCCAGCCGCGCGATCAGGTGGCTCGGCATCTTCGTGATGTCGCGGCCCTCATAGGTGATCGTACCCTCGCGGGCCTGCGGATTGCCGAAGATCGTCATCATCAGCGTCGACTTGCCGGCGCCGTTGGCGCCGATCAGCGTGACGATCTCGCCCTGGTGGACGTCCATGTCGACGCCCTTGAGGGCGATGATCTTGCCGTAATAGGTCTTGACGCCGCGCACGCTGAGCAGCGGCTGGCCCTGCGGCTGCGTGGCCAGTGGGGCCGGGTTCTCGGTCTGCAGGATGGCTTCGGTCACGCGATTCCGACCTCCGCTTCGGCGGCCTCGACCTCGTCATCGTCGACGCCGAGATAGGCCGCGATCACCTTGGGATCGGCCTGGACCTCCGCCGGGGTGCCGTCGGCGATCTTGGTGCCGTAGTCGAGCACCACGACATGGTCCGAAATCTCCATCACCACCGACATGTCGTGCTCAATGAGCAGCAGCGCGGTGCCGATGTCCCGGCGGATCGAGAGCAGCAGCGTGTTGAGGTCATGGCTTTCGCGCGGGTTGAGGCCGGCGGCCGGCTCGTCGAGACAGAGCAGGACGGGGTCGGTGCACATGGCGCGCGCGATCTCGAGGCGGCGCTGGTCGCCATAGGGCAGGTCGGCGGCGGGGTCGTCGGCGCGGTCGATCAGGTTGATCTTCTCGAGCCAGAACTTGGCCTTCTCGATCGCCTCGTTCTCGCGGGCCTTGTAGCCGCCGACGCCGAGCACCCCAAGAAACGTGTAGCCCGACGCGATCATCAGCGGATTGTGCTGCGCGACCAGCAGATTCTCCAGCACGGTCATGCCACCGAAGAGGCGGATGTTCTGGAAGGTGCGGGCGACCTTGGCCTTCCAGCTGATCTGGAAGTCCGGCATGCGCTCGAGCAGGAAGCTGGCGCCGGAGTCCTGCGTCAGCGTCATCATGCCTTCGGTCGGCTTGTAGAAGCCGGTGATGCAGTTGAAGACCGTGGTCTTGCCGGCGCCGTTGGGGCCGATCAGGGCGGTGATGTCGCCCTTGCGCGCCTCGAAGGAGAGGTCGTTGACGGCGGTGAGGCCGCCGAAGCGCATGGTGACGTGCTCGACCTGGAGCAGCGGGCGGCCGTGGGCGGGAGCGGCGGTCGTCATCAGCCGTGCCCCTCCTGGACCATGTCGGAGGAGATCGCCTTCTTCTCCTTCAGGAAGGCGGTGGGTTCGCGCGTCGAGATCAGGCCGCGCGGCTTCCAGATCATGATCAGCACCATGGCGAGGCCGAAGATCAGCATGCGGTACTTCGTCGGGTCGAAATCATTGCCGAACACCGCCTTCAGCCAGTCCAGCTCGCGCAGCAACTCGGTGCCGCCGATCATGGCGATCGCGGCGATGGCGCAGCCCCAGAGCGAGCCCATGCCGCCGAGCACCACGATCGCCAGGATGATCGCCGATTCCATGAAGACGAAGGATTCCGGCGAGATGAAGCCCTGGCGGGCCGAGAAGAAGGCGCCGGCGAAGCCGCCGAACATGGCGCCGATCGAGAAGGCGGTGAGCTTGGTCGAGGTCGTGTTGATGCCGAGCGAGCGGCAGGCGATCTCGTCCTCGCGCAGCGCCTCCCAGGCGCGCCCGACCGGCAGGCGGCGCAGGCGCAGCGTCACGAAGGCGGTGAGCAGGGCGAGTGCCAGGATCAGGTAGTAGAGGAAGATGGTGCGGTAGAGCGGAGTGAATTCGAGCCCGAACACGGCGGCGAAGCCGTCGTCATTGGCGTTGAAGGGGATGCCGAAGAAGGTCGGGCGCGGGATGCCGGAGATGCCGGCGTAGCCACCGGAGAAATCGACCCAATTGATCAGGACGAGGCGGATGATCTCGCCGAAGGCGAGTGTCACGATCGCCAGATAGTCGCCGCGCAGGCGCAGCACGGGGAAGCCGAGCAGCATGCCCCAGAAGGCGGCGAGGATGCCCGACAGCGGCAGCAGGATCCAGAAGGACAGGCCGAAGTTCTTGGCCAGCAGCGCGTAGGAATAGGCGCCCACCGCATAGAAGGCGACGTAGCCGAGATCGAGCAGGCCGGCGAGGCCGACGACGATGTTCAGCCCCCAGCCGAGCATGACGTAGATCAGGATCTGGATGCCGAAATTGTCGATCCACTTCAGCGCGCCGCCCCAGCCCGCGAGATTGATCGCGATGATCGGGAAGGTGACGAGGAAGCCCAGGCCGAAGAGCGAGAACTTGCGCGAATGGCGCTGGAAGAAGGCGGCGGTGCCCTGCGGCAGGAAGCGCACCAGCGACTGCCGGCTGGCCTTGGTCTGCTGGCGCAGCGCGATGACGAAGCGGCCGACGAAGACGATGGCGACCGCCCAGGCGACCGCGTCCCAGCGCGGGTCCAGAACCAGGACGTTGTCCATGTTCTGGCGGGTGCCCCAGGCGATGATCGGGATGCAGAGACCGAACGTCACGAGGGCGGCGAAGGCGGCCTCCTTGAAGGCGGCGTGCCAGTCGCGCTGCGAAGCGGCGGCGGGCGCTGCGGATGGAGTCGCGGGCTTGGCCATGGCTTTTAGACCTTCTCGACTTCGGGACGGCCGAGCAGGCCCGAGGGCATGAAGACCAGCACGATCGCCAGGATGCAGAAGGCGGCGACGTCCTTGTAGTCGATGGTGAAATAGGCCGACCACATCACCTCGATCAGCCCGATCAGGAGGCCGCCGATGACGGCGCCCGGCAGCGAGCCGATGCCGCCGAGCACGGCCGCTGTGAAAGCCTTCACCCCCGGGACGAAGCCGTCATGGAAGCTGACCACGCCGTAGAGGACGAGATACATCACGCCGGCCACCGCCGCGAGCGCGGCGCCCATGATGAAGGTGATCGAGATCGTGCGGTCGACGTCGATGCCGAGCAGGGCGGCCATCTTGCGGTCCTGCTCGCAGGCGCGCTGGGCGCGGCCGAGCGGCGTCTTCTGCACGATGTACCAGAAGGCGGCCAGGAGCACCGCGGTCGTCACGATGATGACGATCTGCTTGTAGGAGATCTGCACCGAATAGGTCGCGCTCTCGATCAGCGTGATCGATTTGTTGAGCATGGGCGGCGTCGACTTGTTGCGCGGGCCCTGCACGACCTGGACGAAGTTCATCAGGAAGATCGACATGCCGATCGCCGAGATCAGCGGGGCGAGGCGGAAGGAGCCGCGCAGGGGCCGGTAGGCGACGCGCTCGATCGCCCAGTTCCACAGCGAAGTGAAGAACATCGCCAGCACGAGCACGACGATCAGCGCGACCACGATCAGCCCCGCCCCGAACCAGGAGGCGATCAGCATGAAGAAGATCAGCGCGATGAAGGCCGAGAGCATGAAGATGTCGCCATGGGCGAAGTTCACCATGCCGATGATGCCGAAGACCATCGTGTAGCCGATGGCGATGAGGCCGTAGATCGACCCCAGGGTCAGCCCGTTGATGAGCTGCTGCAGGAACACTTCCATCGTCGACGCAGACCCCTCGAATCCGCTCCCGTTCTTGTCGGCCGGCATGACACCGGCGCATGCGGGATGCGATCACCATGCAGAGCTACCAACGCCTTGCGCTTTGGACAATCGCGCCCGGCCATAAAACTGTCAAAAGCAATCTGCGGCCGAATGCCTCGCAATTGGGCAGCAAGCTGTGCGGCAACGCAGGGATTTCACGCAAGATGATTGTGCTCGGGGCAGGGTCTTGGCGGCCTTCGCCGCCGACGGGCCTGCTGCTGGGTTGGGGCCGTCCGGCGTTCAGGGCCGATCGGTCACCAGGAAGCCGTGGGCGAGCGGGTCGCGGTCATCGATGAAGATCGTGTTGTAGCCGGTCATCCGGGCCCAGCCCTCGATCGAGGGGATGATGCCCTCGAAGGGGCCGACCTGCGCGGTCGCCTCGACGCGGCCGCGGAACATCGTGCCGATGATGCTCTCATGGACGAAATCGTCGCCGACCTGGAGCTTCCCCTGCGCCGCCCATTGCGCCATGCGCGAGGAGGTGCCGGTGCCGCAGGGCGAGCGGTCGATCGCCTTATCGCCGTAGAACACGGCGTTGCGGGCATGGGCCTCGGGCTTGGTCGGCGCGCCGGTCCAGAGGATGTGCGAGAGCCCGTTGATCGCCGGGTTCTCGGGGTGGATGAACTGGTACTTGTCGTTTAGCGCGGCGCGCAGCTTCGGGCTCCAGCGCTGGATGTCGGAGGGGTTGATGTCGGCAATGTCGCGGAAGGCGTCCTGCGGATCGACGATCGCATAGAAATTGCCGCCATAGGCGACGTCGACCGTGACCTCGCCGAGTTCCTCGATCTCCGCGGTCAGGCCCGTCGCATGGAGATAGGAGGCGATGTTGGTGATACGGACAGTGTCGACATAATCGCCGTTGCGGGTGTAGCGCGCCGTCACCAGGCCGGCGGGCGTGTCGATCTTCAGCACGCCCTCTTCGCGCGGGGTGACGAGGCCGCGCTCCAGCGCCATCGTCACCGTGCCGATGGTGCCGTGGCCGCACATCGGCAGGCAGCCCGAGGTCTCGATGAAGAGGATGGCGATGTCGGCGTCGTCGCGAGTCGGCGGGTAGAGGATCGAGCCCGACATGACGTCGTGGCCGCGCGGCTCGAACATCAGCCCGGTACGGATCCAGTCATACTCGGCCAGGAAATGCGCCCGCTTCTCGACCATGGTGGCGCCCTTGAGCGGCGGGGCGCCGCCCGCGACCATGCGCACCGGGTTGCCGCAGGTGTGGCCGTCGACGCAGAAAAAGGTGTGAGTTCTCATCGGCTTGTCTCGGTCGGTTGACGGGTTGATTCAAGCGAAGCAATGCAGGGGGTTGGCCCTGCTGAGCCCTGATCCTGAGGAGCGCCAAAGGCGCGTCTCGAAGAATGCTCCAGAGGGTGCTGTCCCCACACACGGGACCATCCTGCGAGACGCCGATCCGCGGCTCCTCAGGATGTGGGCTGAGGGGAACATGGCCCGCATCAAAATCGCCGTGGGCTGAAGGGGGCGAGGTCGAGCGGCGTCGGGCGGCCTGCGACCAGCGCGGCGACGCAGTCGGCCGTGACGGTGGCCTGGGTCATGCCGTAATGGCCGTGGCCGAAGGCATAGACGACATGCGGGTTGCGGCTGGCCGCGCCGATCACCGGCAGCGAGTCGGGCATGGAGGGCCTGAAGCCCATCCAGAGGGTGCCGGTCTCGAAGGCCGGCAGCCCCTCCACGAAGCGGCTCGCCTTGTCGTAGAGGATCTTCGTGCGGGCATGGTTGGGGGCCGCCTCCAGCCCGCCGAACTCGACCGCGCCGCCGATCCGCAGCCCGCTCTGCAGCGGCGTCATCACGAAGCCGTGGCCCTCGAAGCCGATCGGGCGCGTGGTCAGCCCGGTCACGCCCGGGAAGCTGACATTGTAGCCGCGCTCGGTGTCGAGCGGGACCTTGTCGCCGAGCGCTACGGCCAGCGGCTTCGACCAGGCGCCGGCGGCGACGACCGCGCGGTCGACGACGCGCTGGAAGCCGTCTGCGCCGATCAGGGCCGGGCGTTCGCCCGTCGAGATGTTGTTGATCTCGGCCTTCTCGAAGGTGGCGCCGCGCGCCAGGGCCGTCTCGAACAGCGCCAGCGTCAGCTGCAGCGGGTCGCTGATATGGGCGGTGTCGGGGTGGAAGGCGGCGCCGACGAAGGCGTCCTTCAGCGCCGGCTCGAACTGGCGCAGTTCCTCGGGGCCGACCATCTCGACCCGGATGCCGAACTCCGCCTGACGCCTGGCCAATCCCGTGGCCGCCTCGAAGGCGCCCCGGTCGGTGAAGGCGTAGAGCCCGCCCTTGTGGTGGATATGGCTCTCGAGGCCGGCCTGCTTGGCGCGGGCCAGCCAGGCGGGCAAAGCGCGCTGCTGCAGCGCGCCGATGCCCTGGATCGACTTCTCATAGGCCTGCGGCCGCGCCGCCAGCACGAAACGCAGCAGCCAGGGCAGGAGCTTGGGGAAATAGGCGGGGCGGATCGCCAGCGGCCCCAGCGGGTCGAGCAGGAATTTCGGCACCTGCCCGAGGATCTTGGGGCTGGCGATCGGCAGGATGTCGGTATGGGCCATCCAGCCGGCATTGCCGCGAGATGGGCCGAAACCCGGCCCCTCCTTGTCGAGGATCAGGACCTCGTGGCCCTCGTCGAGCAGGGCGTGGGCGATGGCGCAGCCGACGATGCCGGCCCCGACGATGGCGATCTTCATGGCCGGACCTTCATGGCAGCGACAGCTCCGCGAGCGCGCCCGGCCGCTTCACCTCGATCTCGACGAAGGCGATCGGGTGCGCGGAGGCGTTCATGACGTCATGCTCGACGCCGGCCGGGCGCATATAGGCCTGGCCCTGGGCGAGGGGGACGTCCGTCGTCTTCGTGCCGTCATCGATGCGCAGCGTGCCGGCGACCAGCATCACGACGAAATAGGGCCAGCCATGGCTGTGCCAGCCGGTGACGGCGCCGGGCTCGAAATCCCAGCGGGTGATGCGGAGGGTATCGTCGTCCTGCTGGACCGTCGGGGAGGCGGGAATCGTGCAGGTGAAGGCCATCCCACTCTCCGCTGCGGCCGGGACCTCGACGGGCGCGGCCACGCCCTTGACGTTTCCGTTCTGCATCGGTCCGCAGCGCAGGTCGAGGGGCTTTGCGCGCCGGCTCGCCCGCAGGGCGCCCTTCGGCAGAATGCGACTTGCGCGAGGGCCCGTTTCGCCTGCAGATTGCGAGGGTGGCACCGATGCGCGACGACCTTCTTGATATATCAAGGGCTCGCGATGCGTCAATCCGGATGGCTGCGCTGGGAGAGGCCGGATGAGCCTGAGGTCCGTCGTGGAAGCCGATGCCTATGACGATCACGGGGCCGCGCCTCAGCCGGCCCTCAGCCTGACCGAGATCGCCTATCGGCGGCTGGAGGAAGCGATCGTGACCCTGTCGCTGCGGCCGGGGGCGGTGCTCACCGAGGCGCAGCTGATCGACATGGTCGGCGTCGGGCGCACACCGGTGCGCGAGGCCCTGATCCGCCTGGCGCAGCAGGGGCTGGTCGAGGTGCTGCCGCGCAAGGGCGTGGTCGTGGCCGGCATCAACGCCATCGACATCATGGCCGCGCTCGACGCGCGCGAGGTGCTGGAGCGCCTGATCGCCGGGGATGCGGCGCGGCGCGCCAGCCCGCGCGAGCGGATCGGCATCGTCGAGAAGGCGAGGGCGATGCGCGCGGCCGCACTCGAGGGCGACGCCAACGCCTATATGCGGCTCGACAAGGAACTCGACGCGGAGGTTGCTGCCGCGGCCCGCAGCCCCTATGCGACGCGCGCCGTGGAACCGCTGCAGGCCCTGATCCGGCGGGCCTGGTACCATTTCGAGCGGCGCGACGATCTGCTGCCGGCGGCAGGCCACCATGTCGCCTTCGCGCAGGCCCTGGCGACGGCCGACCCGGCGGCGGCGATGGCGGCGAGCGACGCGCTGATGGCGCATCTGCGCAGTGGGCTGCTCGCGACGATCGACCGCGACTGAGCCGACGCCGAAGGGCCGGCCGAGCCTCTTGATATATGTCGGAGACCGGCCCCCGCCACGCCTGCGCGCGCGCGCCGCGGGCCAGCCAAACTGGCATTTCCGGCCGCGAGGCTCTACATGTCGGGCTTTCCGCCCGTGAAGGGCCCGCCGGATTCCGATGACCGAAGCCCTCCACCCCTTGCCCCGGGCCCTCCCCGAGGCCGCGTCCTTCCGTGATGCGATGGCGCGCGTCGCCAGCGCCGTCCATGTCGTCACCACCCGCGGGCCTGAGGGCCGTGCCGGCCTGACCGCCACGGCGGTCGCCTCCGTCTCGGATTCGCCGCCGACGGTGCTGGTCTGCATCGCCAGGCCGAGCCGGACGCTGGCCGTGATCGAGGCGGCCGGCCTGTTCTGCATCAACACCCTGCCGGGTGATGCGCTCGACCTGGCCGAGATCTTCGCCAGCCGACGCGGGATCGAGGGGGAGGCGCGCTTCGCCACCCACGACTGGAAGCCGCTCGTCACCGGCGCTCCGGTCCTGTCGGATGCGGTGGCGGCCTTCGACTGCCGGCTCACCGCGATCCACGACATCGCGACGCACCGCATCCTGATCGGGGAGGTGGTGGGTCTCGGCGGCGCGGCGGCGGTACCCGGCAGCAGCCTGATCTATCGGCAGCGGAGCTTTCAGGCGGTTTAGCGCCGAAGGAGGCGGTGCCGCGCGGGCTTCGGGGTCTGTTTCCCGTCGTTGCGAGCGCAGCGAAGCAATCTAGAGCGGCAGCGCTCGAGGTCCCCCTGGATTGCTTCGCTATGCTCGCAATGACGACGAGGCTCCACGGCCTCTACCACTCACCCCTTCGCGGCCTCTGCGTCGACTTCCGCAAAGACGCTCGCGGCCTCCTTGAAGGCGTGATTGGCGACCGGCACGCCGGCATAGATCGCCGTCTGCATCAGCACCTCCTTGATGTCGTCGCGGCTCAGGCCATTGTTGAGTGCGCCGCGGACATGGATGCTGAACTCGCCCCAGGCGCCGAGCGAGGCGGCGATCGCCAGCACGATGATCGAGCGCTCGCGCCGGGGCAGGCCCGGCCGGTTCCAGATGTCGTTCCAGGCGGTGCGGGTAATGAACTCCTGCCATTCGCCGTTGAAGTCGGTCAGGCCGGAACTGGCCTTGTCGACATAAGCACCGCCGAGCACGGCGCGGCGTGTGGTCATGCCCTCGGCGTAGCGGGTCTTGTCGTCCATTGGGGGGCTCCTTCAGGCAGCGCTGTCGAAAGGGTGTCAGCCCGTCAGGAAGTCCTGCACGGCCTTGGTGAACGCTTAGGGCTGCTCGAGATTGGAGAGATGGGCGGCGTCGAGCTCGACCGTGCGGGCGCCGGGGATGGCCTCTGCGATCAGCCGGCCGGCGGCCGGCGGCGTCGCCGGGTCGACCGTGCCGATGACGACGAGGACGGGGTTGGTCACGCCGCGGATCGACTCGCGCTGGTCCATGTCGCGGATTGCGGCGCAGCAGGTGGCGTAGCCGATCGCCGGCGTCGTGGTCAGCATCGTGCCGACCCGCGCCACGGTCGCCGGCTCGGCCTCGCGGAAGCGCGGGCTGAACCAGCGTGCGAGCACGCCCTGGACCAGGGCGTCCATGCCCTGGCTGCGCGCGGTCGCGATCCTGTCGTCCCAGAGCGAGGGCGGACCCATATGGGCGGCGGTGTTGGCCAGCACGAGCCGGCCCATGCGCTCGCGGGCATTCGTCGCGAGCCATTGCCCGACCATGCCGCCCTTGGAGACGCCGCACCAATGCGCCTGAGCGATGCCGAAATGGTCGAGGATCGCGAGCGCGTCGCGGCCGAGCCGGTCGATCCCGAAGGACGTGTCGGTGGCGACAGACTGGCCGTGCCCGCGCGAATCATAGCGCAGAACGCGGAAGTGCTTGGACCACTCGGGAATCTGCGGGTCCCACATCGAGAGATTGGTACCGAGCGAGTTCGACAGCATCAGCACGGGCGCGTCGGCCGGCCCGTCGAAGCGGATGTTGAAGGGTTCGCCCGCAAGGGTTTCGATCGGCATCGGCGTGTCGTTCCTGGTCTCGTGAGCGGGGCTATTGAACCGTGATGGTGCCGTCGGCGGCGATGGTGACGCTGCGGCCCGCCAGCGGCGCCTGGTCGGCTGCGGCCAGGCGCAGGGCCGGCGGCGTCGGCCAGCCCATCTCGCGCGCCACCACGAGCCCGAGCAGCAGGATGGCGTCGGGCGCGTCCATCAGGATCGCGGCGGGCGCCTTGCCGGCATGGACCAGTTCGAGCAGTACGGCCGAAGCCGAAGACGAGCCGATCGTGCCCGGCAGGGCCAGCACCATGCCCGCAACGCTGAGCCCGCACTGGGGATGGCGCTGGTCGATGATCCTGCCCGAGCGCGGATCGACGCCGCCCCAGAAGCTGATCGGGGCGGTCAAGGCGAGGCAGGGGCCGGTGGCGGCCGGGCCCGGCAGCAGAATCTGCGTGGTCAGGCCCATGCCCGTTCCTCCCTGACGAGGCGGCCGGCCACTGCGCTCTCGACGCATTCGCCAAGCGAACCATAGGTGACCGCGTAGCCGGTGGTGCCCGGCGCGTAATGGGCGAATTTGCCGGAGTTGGTCATCAGCACGGCGCCGACGATCTCGGGCAGGATCGGCGTGACGACGACGCAGGTGTCGACGACGAAGACCACGCCGGCCTGCTCCAGCGCGGCGCGGCGGCCCTGCGCCTCCAGCGGCTTCAGCACATGGCGGCCGGTGTTGGCGTAGAGCGGCGCGGCGAGCCGGCGGCCGGCGAGCCTGTGCTCGATCTCGTCGATCTCCGGCAGCGACAGATGCGGCGAACCGACCGCCACCGCGTCGATGCGCTCGGTCTCGCCGGCCGTCGAGAGGCCCGCCAGCGCCTGCTGCACGATTGCCGGCGTCAGGATCAGCGTCTCGCGCGGCGGCTGTCCGCCCAGCGCGGTCGCGGCGTCCGGCGCCTCGGGCGTGACGCCCGCGACATGGAACAGGCCGACCCCGCCGGCCGAGGCGGAGGCCGCGCCGAGCGCCTTGAGCCGGTCTTCCGTGGTGCAGCCCTGCAGGCCGTCGATGACCGCCACCGCGGTGCCGGCGGTGCGGCCGAGCAGGGTGCCGAGCACCGGGTAGAACACGTCCGAGGCGCGTAAGCTCCGGCTCAGGCCGCTGGCGTCGATCAGCAGCGTCGCGATGCGGTTCTCCGGGCGGTGGAGCCCGTAATCGGGGGCGACACCGGCGATCGCGCAGGCGATGTCGAGGAAATCGCCATAGCGGTTGGTGCGCGCGCCGAGCACGGAGTTGCAGAAGACCACCGCATTGGATTCGCCCCAGGCGACGTCCGTGCCCTTGGCCGGGCGGTGGCCGGCCTGATAGGGCGCGCAAGTCCAGGACGGCTCGCAGCCCATCGCCTCATAGGCGCGCATCATGCGGGCGGCCATGTCGCGCTCATGCGGCGGCAGCCGGATCGCGGCGCAGCCGGCCGGCGCCAGCGCGCCGACGTTGAGCGTCGCGCGGATTGCGACGCGGGCGCCGCCCTCGACCAGCCGCTCGGCGAAGAGCGTGCCGGAATCGCCATGGTAGAGCGCGCCGTCGATATGGGCCGACGCCACGGGGATGAGCCGGGCTGCGCCCATCAGCCGGGCGGCCTCCGCGACGATGCGCAGCGCCATGGCGGCGCCGTCCGTACCGTTTGCGACGGCGCGTTGCTGTGGGGTCAGCTCAAGCATGGGGGCTCATGAACTCTCTTTCGGCCTCATAGGCGGCGAGGATGCGGTCGATGATCGCGTCGCTCGCGCCGCGATAGGTCGCGGGATCGAAGAGCGCGTCGAGGTCGGCGGGGGAGAGCCGCGCGCTGACGTTCGCGTCCTCGGCCAGCAGGTCGCGAAGATGCCGGCCCGAGGCAATGCAGGCGCGGCTGGCCTCTTCGAGCAGATGGTGCGCCGTACCGCGCCCGAGGCTGTCGGCCAGCGCCAGCGAGACGCGCTCGGCCATGACGAGCCCGTTGGTGAGATCGAGATTGCGGCGCATGGCGTCGGGGAAGACCTGCAGCCCCTCGATCAGCGCGACCGTCTGGCTCAGCGCAGAGCCGGCGGTGAGATGGAGGTCCCGCATCGACGGCCATTCGGCGTGCCAGCCGCCGAGGCCGCGTTCATGCTCCTGCGGCATGGCGGCGAGCATGGTCGCGACGAGGCCCGGCGTGCGCTTGGCGGCGGCGAGGATCAGCGTGCAGAGGACCGGATTGCGCTTGTGCGGCATCGCCGAGGAGCCGCCCTTGCCCGGTGCCTCCGGCTCGGCCAGTTCGGCGATCTCGGTCTGTGCCATCAGCGCGACATCCAGCGCGATCTTGCCGAGATGGCCGGTGAGGATGCCGAGCTCGGCCGCGATCCGCGCCTGTCGCGCACGTGCCGTATGCGACGGCGTCATCACCGCCCCGATCGAGGGCATGATCCGTGAGAAGGCCTCTTGAACGGCAGGAGCCCGGTCGCCCAGTGACGCGAGCGTGCCGGCGGCGCCACCGAGCTGATGGGAGGATTGCCCAAACAACATGAAGTCGTCATGCCATGCGACGACGGTGTCGAGCCATTGCGCTGCCTTGAGCCCGAAGGGAATCGGCACGGCCTGCTGCAGGAAGGTGCGGCCGATCATCGGCGTATGGCGGTGGGCCTTGGCCAGGGCCGCGAGCGCGTGGGCGAGACGCGAGGCACGCTCGAGCAGCACGTCGCCGACGGCACGCTGTTGCTGCGCCGCGCCGGAATCGATCACATCCTGGCTGGTGGCGCCGAAATGCACCCATTTGGCGGACTCGGCGTCGACGGCCGCGACGCGGGCGGTCAGCGCCTTGACCAGGGGAATCGCCGGGTTGCCGGCCAGCGTGGCCGCCTTGCCGATGGCGGCGATGTCGTAGAGCGCGGCATCGCATTGCGCTGCGATGACGGCGGCGGCCTGCTGCGGGATGACACCCACCTCCGCTTCCGCCCGAGCCAGCGCCGCCTCGAAATCCAGCATGCCCTGCAGCGTCGCGCGATCGTCGAAGAGCGCCGCCATCTCGCTGTCGACGAAGAGTTCGCCGAAGAGGCCCGCGGGGCTGCCGGTCATGGTGATGCGGGCGCCATGCGGCGGGCGGATCCGGTCGTCACGCGTCATCCCCTTGTGTCGGCCGCCCTTGTGCCGGTCGGCGCTTTCCGCTCATGGATAGGCGCACTCGTCTTGGATAGACCCGAGGCGATGCCGGCTGCAACAGGCGCCGGATGCGCGCGACACGGATCTGAGGGAGGACCGCCATGGCGATGACGATGAATGGCGAGGTGACGCTGCCCGCCAGCAAGGATGTGGTCTGGGCCAAGCTCAACGATCCCGAGGTGCTGAAGGCCTGCATTCCGGGCTGCGAGCAGCTCAACAAGGACGACGACACGCATTTCTCGGCGGTGGTGAAGGTCAAGCTCGGGCCGGTAAAGGCGAGCTTCAAGGGCAAGGTCGAGCTCGTCGATCTCGATCCGCCCAACGGCTACCGCATCCAGGGCGAGGGCGAGGGCGGCATCGCCGGCTTCGCCAAGGGCGGGGCCAAGGTCGCGCTGAGCGACGCCGATGACGGCCAGACCGTGCTGCGCTACGATGTCGAGGCGCAGGTCGGCGGCAAGCTGATGCAGCTCGGTTCGCGGCTGATCGATTCGGTCTCGAAGAAGCTCGCCGACGAGTTCTTCGCCAATTTCGCCAAGGCGGTCAGCGAGGGCTGAGCGCCCGCCGGCGCGGGCGGCCTGCGCTCACGACACCTTGCGCAGCGAGACGAGCGCGGCGCCGACGGTGGCCTCCGCCGCGCCGACCTGCATCGCGATGTCCGCCGCCGCCGCATTGGCCCGTTCCAGCGCGCGGGCTGTCTCGTCGAGGCTCCGGCTGACGGCGTGGGCCCGCTCGATCGCCCTGTCGGAGCTCTGCGCCACGGCGGCGGCGTCCTGCGCGATCGCCGCGGTCACCGCACTCTGCTGCGAGACCGCCTCGGAAATCGCCTGGGAATCCAGCCTGATCTCGCCGATGGTCCCGGCGATCGAGAGGGCGTGAGCGCTGCAGGCCTCGGCGCTCGTGGCCAGTTCCGCGATCTGGCTGGCGATGTCGCCGGTGGCGTTGGCCGTCTGCGTCGCCAGCGACTTCACCTCGGAAGCGACGACGGCGAAGCCGCGGCCGGCTTCCCCGGCGCGTGCCGCCTCGATGGTCGCGTTGAGGGCGAGCAGGTTCGTCTGCGCCGCGATATCGGCGATCAGGCCGACCACGGTGCCGATGCTCGCGGTCACCTCCTGCAGCCGGGCCACCGCCTGGTTCATCTGCCCGGCATCCGAGACGGCGCGGTGGGCGACGACCAGGCTGGTATGGGCGCGCTTGCCGATCTCGGCGATGTTGGCGGACATTTCCTCGGTCGCGGCGGCCGTCTGCAGCGCTTTCTCGCGCACGAGGATCGAGGCACCGGCGACGTCGCCCAGCACAACCTTGATGAAGCCGGTCGCGCGGGCGGTCTCGCCGGCGGTTGCGACGAACTGGTCGATGGCGCCGCCGATGGTGGCCTCGAGCCCGCCCATGCGGTGCCGCAGCGTCTCGGTGGCCTCGTCGACAGCCACGGCCCGGAGGCTGGCCTCGCCGGCCCGGATCTCGTCGCCGATGGTGATGGCGGTGGTGATGTCGAAAACGAGCACGCGCTCGATCACAAACAGGTCCTGCGCGAACAGCCGGGGCCGCAACAGCTGGCGGTATCCCTGCATCCGCCCGAGCTGCTGAAGCAGCGCCATGCCGACCGAGACCCGCGGCTTGGGGCCGATCCCGGCCGCGATTTCGAGGCGGCAGAGCGCCTCCGCCGAGGCGACATAGGCCTCGTCGAAACGTCCCTCGAAGAGCAGCCGCAGATGGCGCTTTTCCCTCTCGCGCAGTTGCGCATCGACGGGTCCGAGCGTCTTCACCACCTCCGGGCGAATGAGCAGAGCACGGTCGAAATCCTGCTCGACGATCGGGCCCGCCAGCTTGGCCGCGGCCGCCGCATAGCGCTGGAGGCGCGCCCGCTCGGGCTTGCCGTAGCCGATGGCGCGCAGGCGGCTGTGAATCTGTCCGGCCGTGGAGAGCGTGGACGCTGTCGGCACCGGCGCGTTTCCTCTTGTTTTCTCGGAATGCTAGTCGCGCATCATTAAAAAACGTGTAATCCGCAACGTCTGCCACCCGGTGGTGTGGTCGGATCCGACGCTGTTGCGTGAGCCGGCAAAATGGCGCGAATTCGCGTCGAATCGCGGGCGCCTGCGCCAAGCGCGCCGGCTTGACCGCGCAAAAACGCGGGTCCACACTCGGTTTACAGCTGTTCCAAGGAGAAGCTTGCGGCTGTGCCGCGGGCGGCGGTCGCGGTACAGCCACCGGTGATTGTCAGCAGCCGGGCGCCAGACCCGGGCGAAGGAGGAAGACGATGGCGAGCGTATCCATGACGGTGAACGGGAAACCGGTCACCGGGACGATCGATCCGCGCACGCTGCTGGTGCAGTTCCTGCGCGAGAACCTGCGGCTGACCGGCACCCATGTCGGCTGCGACACCAGCCAGTGTGGCGCCTGTGTCGTCCATATCGACGGCAAGGCGGCCAAGGCGTGCACGGTGCTCGCCGTCTCGCTCGAGGGCGCCAGCATCACCACCATCGAGGGGCTGGCCGACGAGGGCGGGCTTCATCCGATGCAGGAGGCCTTTCGCGAGCATCACGGCCTGCAATGCGGCTTCTGCACGCCGGGCATGATCATGTCCGCGGTCGACATCGTGAACCGTCGCGGCCACCAGCTCGACGAGAAGACGATCCGCGAGGATCTCGACGGCAACATCTGCCGCTGCACGGGCTACCACAACATCGTCAAGGCCGTCGCGGCCGGTGCCGAGGCCATGGCCGGGCAGGCGATGGACAAGAAGGAGCCGCCGCGCCAGGCCGCCGAGTGAGGGATCACGCCTGAGAGGGCGAGGCTCGCGCCATCCCGCGCGGGCCTTCATCTGAGATCGAGACGTGCCCGTCAGAGGCGCGCTGAGGAGGGACAACACCATGACGGCTACCGGAATCGGCGCCTCGGTGCGGCGCAAGGAAGACCACCGCTTCATCACCGGCCAGGGCCGCTACACCGACGACATCAACCGGCCCGGCCAGGCCCATGCCTATTTCCTGCGCTCGCCGCACGCCCATGCCATGATCAGGTCGATCGACGCGAAGGCGGCGGCCGCGATGCCCGGCGTGCTCGGCATCTTCACCGGGGACGATCTCGCGGCCGATAAGGTCGGTGGCCTGATCTGCGGCTGGATGATCCACAACAAAGACGGCTCGCCGATGCGCGCCGGTGCGCATCCCGCGCTCGCCCAGGGCAAGGTCCGCTATGTCGGCGACCATGTCTGCGTGATCGTCGCCGAGACGCTGGCCCAGGCGCGCGACGCCTCGGAGGCGATCCTGGTCGATTACGAGGTGCTTCCGGCCGTGGTCGACACGGCCAGCGCGGCCGGCGCGAAGACGGTGGTCCATGCCGAGGCGCCCGACAACACGGTGTTCAACTGGCACCTCGGCAACAAGGACGAGACGGAGGCCGCTTTCCGTGCGGCCAAGCATGTCACCAGGCTCGACATCGTCAACAACCGGCTCGTGCCGAACCCGATGGAGCCGCGCGCGGCGGTCGGCGACTACGATGACGGCGAGGGCATCTTCACTCTCTACACGACGAGCCAGAACCCGCATGTGGCGCGGCTCGTGCTGTCGGCCTTCATCGGCATCGCGCCGGAGAACAAGCTGCGGGTGGTGGCGCCGGATGTCGGCGGCGGTTTCGGCTCGAAGATCTTCATCTATGCCGAGGAGACGGTCTGCGTCTGGGTGGCGAAGAAGGTCGGTCGGCCGGTGAAGTGGAACTCCGACCGCACCGAAGCCTTCCTGTCGGATGCGCATGGCCGCGACCACGTCACCCATGCCGAACTCGCCACCGATGCCGACGGGAAGATCACGGCGCTGCGGGTCAAGACCACGGCCAATCTCGGCGCCTATCTCTCGACCTTCTCCTCCTCGGTGCCGACCTATCTCTACGCGCCGCTCCTGTCGGGCTCCTACGACATCCCGGCGATCTATGCCGAGGTCGACGCGGTCTACACCAACACCGCACCCGTCGACGCCTATCGCGGCGCGGGGCGGCCGGAGGCGACCTTCGTGGTCGAGCGGCTGGTCGAGGTCGCGGCCCGTGAACTCGGCAAGGACCCGGCGAAGTTCCGGATGCAGAACTACATCAAGACGTTCCCGCACCAGACGCCGGTCATCATGATGTATGACGCCGGCAATTACGGCGCGGCGCTGAAGAAGGCGCTCGAGATCATCGACTACAAGGGCATCGGCAAGCGCAAGCGCGAATCCGCCCGCAACGGCAAGCTGCGCGGCATCGGCTTCTCCTCCTATATCGAGGCCTGCGGCATCGCGCCCTCGGCGGCGGTCGGGTCGCTCGGCGCCGGTGTCGGCCTGTGGGAATCGGCAGAGGTGCGGGTCAATCCCGTGGGAACCGTCGAGGTGCTGACCGGCTCGCACAGCCATGGCCAGGGCCATGAGACGACCTTCGCCCAGCTCGTCTCCGGCAAGCTCGGCATCCCCATCGAGAACGTCTCGATCATCCATGGCGACACCGACAAGGTGCAGATGGGCATGGGGACCTATGGCTCGCGCTCGGGTGCGGTCGGCATGTCCGCGATCTTCAAGGCGGTCGACAAGGTCATCGCCAAGGGCAAGAAGGTCGCGGCCTATGTGCTGGAGGCCGACGAGGCCGATATCGACTTCGCCGACGGGCATTTCAGCGTCAAGGGCACGGATCGGAAGCTCGATTTCGGGTCCTGCGCGTTGCAGGCCTATATCGCCCACAAGTTCAACGGGCAGGATCTCGAGCCCGGGCTGAAGGAGGGGGCGTTCTACGACCCGACCAACTTCACCTTCCCGGCGGGCGTCCATATCTGCGAGGTCGAGATCGACCCGCAGACGGGCGTCACCAAGATCGAGCGCTGGGCGGCTGTGGATGATTTCGGCAACGTCATCAACCCGATGATCGTCGAGGGCCAGGTCCATGGCGGCATCGCCCAGGGCGTCGGCCAGGCGCTGCTGGAAGGCGCGAAATACAACAGCGACGGCCAGCTCGTGACGGCGAGCTTCATGGACTACTGCATGCCGCGCGCCGACGATCTGCCCTCCTTCGAGGTCGGCATGACGGTGACGGCCTGCCCGTCCAACCCGCTTGGCATCAAGGGCTGCGGCGAGGCCGGCGCGATTGCCGCCCCGCCGGCGGTCATCAACGCCATCACCGACGCGCTCGGCCACGAGGACATCGCCATGCCGGCGACGCCCCAGGCGGTCTGGCGCGCGGCTCAGAAGAGCATCGCGCGAATGGCGGCCGAGTAACCGATCTTCGTCGTCCCGGTCTTCCGCAGCGATGCGGCCGGGACGACGCCCGCGGATTTCAGCAAGGGATCATACCCATGTACGCCTTCACCTATCACCGCCCCGGCTCGGCCCGCCAGGCCGCCGGCCTGCTCGCCAAGAAAGAGGACGCCAAGATCCTCGCCGGCGGGCACACCCTGCTGCCGACGATGAAGCAGCGCCTGGCCTCGCCCGCGGCGCTCGTCGATCTCGGCGGCTGCGGCGACCTCAAGGGGATCGTCCGCAAGGGCCGCACGCTCCATGTCGGCGCGATGTCGACCCATGCCGAGGTCGCGGCCTCGTCGATCGTGCAGGAGGCGATCCCGGGGCTGGCCTATCTCGCCTCGCATATCGGCGACCCGCATGTGCGCCACCGCGGCACGATCGGCGGCTCTGTCGCCAACAATGATCCCGCCGCGGACTACCCGGCCGCCTGCCTGGCGCTGGGCGCGACGATCGTCACCAACAAGCGCAAGATCGAGGCCGACGACTTCTTCACCGGCCTCTACGAGACGGCGCTGGAAGAGGGCGAGATCATCACCAAGGTGGTGTTCCCGGTCGTCTCCAAGGCGGGCTACGCCAAGTTCCGCAACCCGGCCTCGCGCTATGCGCTGGTCGGCGTCTTCGTCGCCAAGCGCGGCAGCGAGATCCGCGTCGCGGTGACCGGGGCGGGCGAGGGCGGTGTCTTCCGCTGGCCGGAAGCGGAAGCGGCGCTGAAAGCCCGCTTCGCGCCGAAATCGCTCGACGGGCTGAAGGCTTCCGCCGAGGGCATCAATGCCGATATGCACGCCGACGCGGACTACCGCGCCCATCTGATCGGGGTGATGGCCAAGCAGGCGGTCGCGCAGGCGACGGGGAAGTGAGAGCCGAAAGGGCGGTTCAGTAGAAGAACCGCTCCTCGACGATCAGCCCATCGCGCACGGTATAGAGACCGGCCTCGTCCATCCGGACGCGCTCGCCGGTCTCCTTGACCGTCACATCGATGGAAAAGCGCATGACGAACTGGTCGCCGTTGCGATAGGGGCCGAAGGCCTCGGCCGCATGGACCTCGTGAGCGGCATACCACCAGTCGCTCTTGGCCTTGACGGCGGCGCGGCCCTCGACCCGGGCCATGGGGCCGTCCATGGCTTCCAGGCTGACGATGTCGGGCGCGTTGAAACGCTCGGCGGCTTCCTCGTGCTCGCCGCGCTTGAGCAGGTCGGCAAAGGCGGTGATGGCGTCTGCGTTCGTCATCGATCGTCTCCCTGTCGGGTTTGGGTTATAGGGTCTGGCCAAGATGGATCGGCCGCCACGGCGCGGTGATGACAGAGACGCGCGCCAGGATTTGACATGAACGATCGCCGGACTGCCTCGCTCCCAACCTCCATCGACGAGACCCTCGCGCTGCTGCAGGGCGGCGGCTATGTCGCCGACCGGGCGCTGGCGACCGTTCTGTTCCTAGCGCTGCGGATGAAGCGACCGCTGCTGCTCGAAGGCGAGGCCGGTACCGGCAAGACCGAGATCGCAAAGGTTCTCTCGGCCGCGCTCGGGCGCAAGCTGATCCGGCTGCAATGCTATGAGGGGCTCGACCTCGCCTCGGCCGTCTATGAATGGAACTATGCCGGGCAGATGATGGCGATCCGCCTTGCGGAAGCCGGCGGCGCGAGCGGCGACCGCGCAAATCTGGACCGTACGAGGCTGGAAGGCGACATCTTCTCGGAGAAATACCTGATCAAGCGGCCGCTGCTGCAGGCGCTGGAACCTCAGGAGGGCGGGGCGCCGATCCTGCTGATCGACGAACTCGACCGGACCGACGAAGCCTTCGAGGCGTTCCTGCTCGAGATTCTGGCGGATTCGCAGGTGACGATCCCCGAGCTCGGCACCATCCGCGCCGCCGAGCCGCCGATCGTGATCCTGACCTCGAACCGCACGCGCGAGATCCATGACGCGCTCAAGCGCCGCTGTCTGTATCACTGGGTCGGCTATCCCGACGCCGCCCGCGAGCTCGCCATCCTCAAGGCGCGCGCGCCTCAGGCGCCGGCCAAATTGGCGAAGCAGGTCTAAGCTGTTCAAGGCGCCCGGCGTCGCCGAGACGCTGGACTGGGCGACCGCGCTGGTCGAACTCGACGCGGTCGCGCTCGATCCGGCCCTGGTGTCGGATACGCTGGGGGCACTCCTGAAGTATCAGGACGACATCCAGGCGATGCAGGGCTCGAAGGTGAAGGAGCTGCTGGATCAGGCCAAGAGCGAGGCCCGCGGCTGAGCGCTTCGCGCCTGCGGCAGATCAAGGATCGCGCAAGGCGGCACGACTAGAGAACGAGTGTCCCACACGGCAGCCGGAGGAGCGACCATGTACAATGATCTCAGGGCCATCGAGGCCGTCACATGGACCTATCTGAACGGTCTCTACGAAGGCGACGCCGCCAAGCTGGAACACGCCTTTCATCCGACCTCGGCGCTGACCACGGCGCAGGAGGACGGCACCATCAAGATCGTGCCGCGCGACGAATGGCTGAAGGCGGTGCGCGAGCGGCCCTCGCCGAAGGCGGCCGGCATGGTGCGTGGCGACCATGTCCTGACCATCGACCTCGTCGGGCCGACGCTGGCGCTGGTGAAGGTGAAGTGCCAGATGCCGCCGCGCTATTTCACCGATCTGCTCTCCTTCCTGAAGGTCGATAGCAAGTGGCAGATCGCCCAGAAGGTGTTCATGACCGAGATGGGGCCGTGAGGGCATCCTCCGCGGCGCTGGTTTCTCCCTCCCCCCGCTTGCGGTGGGGAGGGCCGGGGTGGGGGGGCGGAAAGCCAGAGCATCATCCTGAATCGTCTTGCCGAGCGGCACGGCCCCCCATCCCTAACCCTTCCCCACCGCAAGCGGGGGGAAGGGAACGAGCATGACCGGCAAGCTCCCGGAAAACGTCGCCTATTTCGCCCGCGCCTTGCGGATCGCCGGATTGCGCGTCGGCCCCGGCGCGGTTGTCGAGGCGGTCGAGGCCCTGGGCGAGGGGGCGCTGGGCGGGCGCGAGGACGTCTACTGGGCGCTGCACGCGATCTTCGTGAAGCGTCACGAGGACAGCGCCGTCTACGACCAGGCCTTCCGGCTGTTCTGGCGGCGGCGCAACCTGATCGAGAAGATCATGGCGCAGATGTCGCCGGTCTCGCCCGGCGCCGATAGCGCGCCGCAGAAAGAGGAGGCCGGCGCGCTCCGCGCGGCCGAGGCCTTCGCTCCGCCCAGGCGCGAGGAGCAGGAGGCACCGGTCGAGCTGACCGAGCTGACGGCGCGGCTGACGGTCTCCGACCGCGAGACGCTGAAATCGCGCGACTTCGCCCAGATGAGCGCGGCCGAGATCGCCCGTGCCAAGAAGCTGATCGCCGATCTGCGGTTGCCCGACGACCTCGTCGCGACGCGGCGGTTCGAGTCGGCGGCGCGGGGCGCGCGGATCGACCCCCGCAGGACCTTCCGCCGTTCGCTGCGGGGGGGCGGTGGCGGCATCGAGCTCGCCTTCCGGGAGCGGGCGCAGGTGCATCCGCCGATCGTGGCGCTCGTCGACATCTCCGGTTCGATGGCGGAGTATTCGCGCATCTTCCTGCATTTCCTGCATGCGGTCACCGAGCAGCGCCGGCGCGTGCATTCCTTCGTTTTCGGCACGCGGCTGACCAACATCACCCGCTCATTGCGCGCGCGGGACCCCGACGAGGCGCTGGCGCTGGCGGGGAGGGCTGCGCCGGACTGGGAGGGCGGCACGCGGATCTCGACGGCGCTGCACGCCTTCAACCGGGTCTGGTCGCGGCGCGTGCTCGGGGGCGGAGCGATCGTGCTGCTCTTCACCGACGGGCTGGAGCGCCATCTCGACGGGGAGCTGCCCTTCGAGATGGACCGGCTGCACCGCTCCTGCCGGCAGCTGGTCTGGCTCAACCCGCTCTTGCGCTTCGACGGTTTCGAGGCGCGCGCCAGCGGCATCCGAATGATGCTGCCGCATGTCGATTCCTTCCGGCCGATCCACAATCTCGCGGCGATGGCCGATCTCTGCGCGGCGTTGTCGCCAGAGGCGGACCGGGCGAGCGATCCGCGGGCCTGGCTCAGGCGAGCGGGCTAGCCGGCGGAGACCGGGCGCAGGAAATGCGCGTGCTTCAGGAAATGCCGGACCTGCGCGATTGCCTCGGGGTTGTTCATGATCAGCGTATGGGTGCCGTGGATGACGATGTGATCGGCCATGCCGGCGACACGGGTGCGCTCGACCGAGACGCGCCCGTCATTGGCGCCGGGCAGCAGGAGCCAGCCCAGCGGATCGAGCGAGCGGTCGCCGGCGATGACGCCGAGCGGATAATCGACGCGGCCCAGGACCTCGCAGAGCGCCTCCGACCGCTTCGTCACCAGCTCCGCGCCGGCCGGGCCGAAGAAGGCGCGATAGAGCACGTTGCCGCCGAGCAGATCGGCGATCTCGCTGCCCTCATTGGGCGGCGCCAGCATCACGACATGGCCGAGCCGCGCCGGGCGATGGCGGGCGATGAAGGCGCGGGCGACGAGGCCGCCCATCGAATGGGTGACGAAATGGAGCCGGCCGGGGCAGATCTCCGCGAAGCGCGCGATCTTTGCCTGCAAGGCCTCGACGATCTCGGCGATGCAGCGGCTGCGGGCCGGATAGTCGAGGTTGAGCGTCGCATAGCCATCGGCGCGAAGCGTCTTTTCGAGAACCGCCAGAGAGCTGGCGCTGCGAGCGATGCCGTGCAGAAAGATGATGCCGTCCATGCCGTGCCGATCCCCCGGGCGAGGGATAGCCGCCGTGGCGCCTCAGGTCGAGGCGCCACGGCGGCTTTTGCGTATTCGCAGGCTCGCCAGCCGGCGTGACCATGCTTAAGTTGACGCGTCTGCGGCGGCCTCTTCGGCTAGGATGAGACGGGGCGCGGTTTGGCTTTTGGCGAGCGCGTCCGAGCGGGGAACGAGGACCATGATCAGCACCGACACCGACATCCTCGCCACCGCCGAGGCCTGGGCACGCGAGGGCCGCTCGGTCGCGCTCGCCACCGTGATCGAGACCTGGGGTTCGGCGCCGCGCCCGGTGGGCTCGCATCTGGTGATCGACGCCGACGGGCATTTCCAGGGCTCGGTCTCGGGCGGCTGCGTCGAGGGCGCCGTGGTCGAGGAGGCGGTCGAGGTGATCGCACAGGGCCAGCCGCGCACGCTCGAATTCGGCGTCGCCGACGAGACGGCCTGGAAGGTCGGGCTCTCCTGCGGCGGCCGCATCCGGGTTTATGTCGAGCGGATCTCGACCGAGACGGTGAACTGATGGCTTCCTGGGATACGCTGCTGGCCTTCGCGACGCTGACCATCCTCGTCGCCTATTTCCCCGGACCGGCGCTGCTCTACACGGCGGCGCAGACGATCTCGCATGGCCGCAAGGCCGGCTTCATGGCGATGCTCGGGATCCATCTCGGCTGCTACCTGCATGTCTTCGCCGCCGCCTTCGGCCTCTCGGCCGTGTTCAAGCACGTGCCGGAGCTCTATTTCGCGGTGAAGATGGCCGGCGCCTTCTATCTCGTCTGGCTCGGCATCGGCATGATCCGCTCGCGGCTTGCCGCGCAGGACGCGCCGACTGTCCCGCCCAAGACCGTGAAGCGCGCCTTGATCGATTCCCTGATCGTCGAGGTGCTGAACCCCAAGGTGGCGCTGTTCTTCATCGCGCTCCTGCCGCAATTCGTCGATCCGGCGGGGTCGCTGCCGGTCTGGGTGCAGTTCCTGATCCTCGGCACCATCGTCAACTTCGCCTTCTCTTCGGCCGATTTCGTGACCGTTCTGGGCGCTTCCGCCGTCATGCGGCGGATGAAGCAGACGAAGGCCGGCTTCGCGCTGGGTCGCTGGATCGGCGGCTCGCTGATGATCGGGCTCGGTCTGAAGCTCGCGACGGACAAGGGCTGAAGCGATGGATCTTGCGACACTGGCGGTGCTGAACACCGAGCGCGCGGCGCGGCGCGCCACCATCCTGGTCACGGATGTGGAGAGCGGGGCGCAGCGCCTCGTCAAGGCCGCGGATCTCGCAGCCGACTCGTTGGCCGAGGCGCTGGAGAAGCAACTGCGCCTGGGCAAGAGCGCGCTGGTCGAGGCGGACGGGAAGGCGTTCTTCCTGACCGTGCAGGCGCCGCCGCCGCGGGTGATCGTCACCGGCGCGGTCCACATCTCGCAGGCGATGGCGCCGATGGCGCAGCTGCTCGATCTCGACCTCATCATCGTCGATCCGCGCACGGCCTTCGCCACGCCGGAGCGCTTCCCCGGCGTGCGGCTGCTGACCGACTGGCCGGACGTGGCGCTGGCGAGCCTGGGGCTCGACGGCTACACGGCCTTCGTCGCGCTGACGCATGATCCCAAGATCGACGACCCGGCGCTGGAGGCGGCGCTGCGCTCCGACTGCTTCTATATCGGCGCGCTCGGCAGCCGGAAGACGCATGGGCGCCGCATCGAGCGCCTCGCGGCCGCGGGTTTCGATGCAACCGCGACGCAACGCATCCACGCGCCGATCGGGCTCGACATCGGGGCCGTCTCGCCGGCCGAGATCGCGCTCGCCATTCTCGGCGAGATCGTTTCGACGCTGCGCGGCCCACGCCGGGCGCCGGCATGAAGTTCGGCTCCGTTGCCGTCACTGATGCGGAAGGCTGCATCGCCGCCCACACGGTGCGCGCCGGCGGCCTCGTCGTGAAGAAGGGGGCGACGCTGACGGCCGAGGCTGTCGCCGGTCTCGCTGAGGCGGGGCTCGCCGAACTCGTCGCGGTGCGGCTCGAAGCCGGCGACATCGGCGAGAACGAGGCCGCGACGCGGCTGGCGACCGCACTGGCCGGGTGCGGCATCGTCACCGAGGCGGCCTTCACCGGCCGGGTCAACCTCTTCGCCGCGGCGGCGGGCGTGCTCACCATCGATGCGGCCGCGATCGACGGGCTCAACCGGATCGACGAGGCGATCACGGTGGCGACGCTTCCCGCGATGAAGGCGGTCGTCGCGGGCGAGATGGTTGGCACGGTCAAGATCATTCCCTATGGCCTGCCCGCAGTGCAGGTCGAGCAGGCGCTGGCCGCGCTGGAAGGGCTCAGGCCGCTGGCGGTCGCGCCCTACAAGCCGTTGCGTGTGGCCGTGATCTCGACGCTGCTGCCGGGGCTGAAGCCCTCCGTCGTCGACAAGACGCTGCGCGTGATGACCGAGCGGCTCGCGCCCGCGCAGGCGACGGTGGTGGCCGACAGGCGCGTGCCGCATCAGGAGGCGCCGCTGGCGCAGGAGATCGCGGCGCAGGCCGATGCGGCCGACCTCGTCGTCGTGTTCGGGGCGTCCGCGATCACCGACCGGCGCGACGTCATCCCGCAAGCGCTTCTGGCGGCGGGTGGGCGCATCGAGCATCTGGGCATGCCGGTCGACCCCGGCAATCTGCTGCTGATCGGCGAGATCGGCGGCAAGCCGGTGATCGGCGCGCCGGGCTGTGCGCGCTCGCCGAAGGAAAACGGTTTCGACTGGGTGCTGCAGCGCTGCCTCGCGGGCATAGCTGTCGAGCGCGCCGACATCCAGCGCATGGGGGTTGGTGGCCTCCTGATGGAGATCGTCTCGCGGCCGCAGCCGCGGGCGCCAGCCCTTCTGGAGGCCGCGCCGGTCGCCGGGCTGGTGCTGGCGGCGGGCCGCTCGACCCGGATGGGCGCGCGCAACAAGCTGCTGGAGCCGGTGCGTGGCCAGCCGATGCTGCGCCATGCCGTCGAGGCGCAGCTCGCCTCGGTCGCAAGCCCGGTGATCGTCGTCACCGGGCATCAGCGGGAGGATGTCGCGGCCGCGCTCGCCGGGCTCGATGTCACGCTCGTCCACAATCCCGATTTCGCCAGCGGGCTCGCCAGCTCCGTCCGCGTCGGTCTCGCCGCGCTGCCGGAGGCGGCGGCGGGCGTCGTGGTGTCGCTCGGCGACATGCCGAACGTGACCCCGCAGGTGATTGATCGCCTCGCGCAGGTCTTCGCCGAACAGGGCGAGGCGAAGGCCGTGGTGCCGACGCTGCTCGGCCAGCGCGGCAACCCGGTGCTGCTGGCGCGTGCCCTGTTCGCGGAGGTGGCGCAGCTCACTGGAGACCAGGGTGCGCGGCGCCTGCTCGACGCGGCAGGCGAGCAGATCGTCGAGGTGCCGCTCGACGACCCCGCCATCGCGCTCGACATCGATACGCCCGAGGCGCTGGCTCAGCTGGAGCGCGAAAACTGCCAAGTGGTTTCGGGCGGCCGTCATCCTGGATGAGCCGCGAAGCGGCGCGTCCGGGATCCATCATAGGATGCCAACGCGCTTGATGATGGATCCCGGGACGACCTTCGGTCGCCCAGGATGACGTCCTTGCTTGTCGCGATTTCTATGGCGGCGACCGGGCGCTATGATTCTATGAGGCCTCTCGCTTGCCGCCATGGGGCTCCCGCCGGCAGCGCTCGGAGCAGTATTTCACCTCGTCCCAGACGCGCGCCCATTTCTTGCGCCAGGCGAAGGGGCGGCCGCAGGCCTGACAGGGCTTCTGGGGCAGATCTCCCTTGCGGATCGGCTTGGGCATGCGGGGAGGCTCCGGCTGCGCTGGTCCAGAGGGGACTGCCCTGACGTATACGCTGCGACAAGTCTTCTGGAGCAGCGGCATGAGCGACACGATCCTGATCTATGGCGGCAGCGGCGGCATCGGCTCCGCCGTGGCGCGCGCCGTCCGGGCCAAGGGGCTCGGCGTGCATCTGGTCGGTCGCGATGCCGCCCGGCTCGCGGCTCTGGCCGGCGAACTCGGCTGCGGTTTCACGGCGGGCGATGTCAGCCAGACCGAGACCTTTGCCCGGGCGACGCAGGAGGCCTCGGGCGGCGGCGCGCTGAAGGGGTTGGTCTATGCCGTCGGCACCATCAACCTGAAGCCGGTCGCGCGCCTCACAGAGGCCGATTTCCTCAAGGATTTCAGCGTCAACGCGCTGGGGGCTGTGAAAGCGATTCAGGCGGCGCTGCCGCATCTGAAGCAGGCCGAGGGGACCGCCGGGATCGTGCTGTTCTCGACGGTGGCGGTCGCCCAGGGCTTCGCGGCCCATGCCTCGGTCGCGATGGCGAAGGGCGCCATCGAGGGGCTGACGCTGGCGCTCGCCGCGGAACTGGCGCCCCGCATCCGGGTGAACTGCATCGCGCCCTCGCTGACGCGCACGCCGCTCGCCGCCGCGCTCACCGGCAACGAGGCGATGGCGAAGGCGATCGCGGATCTGCACCCGCTGCAGCGGCTTGGTGAGCCGGCGGATATCGCGCCGCTCGCCGCCCTGCTCGTGAGCGACGAGGCCTCCTGGATCACCGGCCAGATCGTCGGCGTCGATGGCGGGCGCTCGACGCTGCGGACCAAGGGGTAGGGGCGCGCTTCAGCGCAGCCAGTGGACGCCGAGCGTGACATAGGCTTCGGACGGGCGGTCGCTCGTGCGTTGCCAGCCACCCGAGAGGCGCCAGACGACGCCGAAGAGGCGCAAGCCCGTCAGATGCAGGCCGAGCCTGAGCTTGGTGTAGTCGCGGGCGCGGTAGGCCTCGACCTCCGGCCCGGCATAGACATCCTGCGACAGCCAGCCCCTCGGCAAAAGCCAGCCGGGGGCGGCGCGGCCCCAGCGCCTGTGGTCGAGGGTCGAGGCATAGGCGCTGGCGTGCAGCATCATGCCCGGCATCGGCGTCATCCAGAGGTCGCCCTGCAGCCGTGCGCCGTAGCGGTTGCGAGAGAGGATGCCGTTGCGCCATTCGCGCTGCTCGCCCTCATGGTCCGAGCCGGCATAGAGCGCGAGGAACGTGTCGCCGATGCGCCATTCATAGCCGATCAGCGCCTGCGACTCGCTCTTGTAGGCAAGGCCGTGCGGGCGCTGGCGCCGCGCCTGCTCCTGGGCGCCTCCGACCTTGAGCAGCGCACGCAAGCCGCTGCCGGCCAGAGCGCCGGTCAGCGCCGTCTTCATGCCGAGCGAGAGGAAGGTCTTGGCCGGACCGGCCTCGAGCGAGCCGAACAGGACGGTGGAGAGGGCCGCGCGCTCCTCGGCCTCCGCTTCAGTCTCGGCCTCCTGGGCGAAAGCGCTTCCGGCCGGAGCCGCCGTCAGGACGGCGGCCAGCATCGCGCTCCCCGCGATCGACCCTCCATACGCCACGCACGCACATCCCGGTCGGGCGCGTCCCGACGGGCAGCGCCGCGATGATTGCAGCAGGTGCAACCTGGAATTGCAAGTCTTTGTTTACCAAGCGCGCGCAGCCTTGAAACCGGATCCGGCTCAGCTTTCACCGTTCAGCGACGAGGGGAGAGGCAGATGATCACGACGGACTTCATGCGCCAACTGGCGGGATATGGTCTGACGACGGCGACGATCCTGTATCACATGCCCGATCACCGCCATGTGCTGCAGAGTTATATCTGGCAGAACTACGATCTCGCGCCGCGCTTTCCGGTGCTGCACGATTTTCTCGATTTCTGGGCGCGCGAACTGGAGGGGCCGCTGCATTCGGTGACGGTCGCCCATTCGCGGCTGATCCGCCCCGCCGAGATCGTCAACGTCAATGGCGTGCTGACCCTGCATTGAGCGCGCGCGTCGGCGCCGCTTGTTGCCGGCGCGCGCCGCGTGCTAGGCCGCTGGTCCTGCCACGGCCCGGCCCGGTCTCTTGTCATCACCCCTACGCACCTCCGGGATCCTGACGGCGCTGGCGGCGCTGCCGGGAGACCGCATCGCGGTCGGCTCGATCGTCGCGGCGCTGAAGGACCGCGCCTATGCGCTGCTCGTCGTGCTGCTCGGCCTGCCCAACTGCCTGCCGATGCCGCCGCCGATTCCGCTGGTCTGCGGGCTGGTCCTGATCTTCGTCGCCATTCAGATGCTGACCGGCCGCGTCATCCCCTGGCTGCCGCCGGCGCTGCTCTCGCGCAGCATCGGCAAGCCGGTGCTGACGCGGGCGGTGGACCGGGCGGTGCCGCTGCTGGTCCGGCTGGAGCGGATTTCGCGGCCGAGGCTGACGGTGCTGGGCAGCCGCTATGCGATCCCCGTGATCGGCCTCTTGATCCTGGTGCTGGCGCTCGGGCTCGTCGTCGCCGCCCCCTTCATCGGGCAGATCCCGCTCGGCCTCGCGGTCTGTCTGGTCGGGCTCGGCCTGGTCGAGCGTGACGGCCTGCTGATCCTTGCGGGAGCGGCGTTCGGCGCCGTCGGCCTCGTGCTGAGCGCCGGCTTCGCCTACGCGATCTTCAGCGGGATCCGCGGCCTGTTTCTCTGATCGCGTCCGCGCCGGCGAACGGGCGCGTCGGGCTCAGGCCGCTGCCAGCACCGTGGCGAAGGGCTTCTCGCGGGTGAGGAGGGCGTCGATCTCGTCGGCCGGCACGCCCTTGGAGAACAGGAAGCCCTGCAGCTCGTGGCAGCCGATGGCCTGCAGGAAGCGGTGCTGCTCGGCGGTCTCGACGCCCTCGGCGCAGACCCGCAGGCCGAGCGCGCGGCCGAGATGGGCGATCGAATGGACGAGGATCGCGGATTCGCCCGTCGTTTCCATATATTCGAGGAAGGAGCGGTCGATCTTGATCTTGTCGAAGGCGAAGCGGCGCAGATAGATCAGGCTCGAATAGCCGGTGCCGAAATCGTCCAGCGCCAGGCAGACCCCATGGGCGCGCAGGTCCATCATCGCGGCCTCGGCGGCATCGGCATCGTCGACGACCACGCCTTCGGTCAGTTCGAGCTCGAGCCGGCTCGGATCGAAGCCGGTCTCGTCGAGCACGCGGATGACGTTGGCGACGAAGTCCTTGTGGCGGAACTGGATCGGCGAGACGTTGACGGCGAGGCGGATGCCGTCCCAGCGCTTCGCCTCCTCGCAGGCCTGCCGCAGAACCCATTCGCTCAGCGGGACGATCAGGCCGCGCTCCTCCGCGATGCCGATGAATTCGGAGGGCGGCACCATGCCGTGCTCGGGGTGGTTCCAGCGCACCAGCGCCTCGACGCCGACGATCGTGGCGCCGTCGACGGAAACCTGCGGCTGGTAGTGCAGCAGCAGTTCGTCGTTCTCGATGGCGCGGCGCAGATCCTCCTCGACCATGCGCTTGAGCGCCAGCGTGCGGTTCATCTGCGCCTCGAAGAAGGAGTAGCGGTTACGGCCGCCGTTCTTCGACTGGTAGAGCGCGGTGTCGGCCAGCCGCAGCAGGGCTTCGCGATCCGTGGCGTCCTCGGGGGCGAGCGCGATGCCGATCGAGCAGCCGATCGTCGTCGCCACGCCCATGATGATGAAGGGCTCGGTGAGGGCTTCCAGAATGCGCTCGCCCAGCGCGGCGCAGCCGGCCGGGAAGGTGCCATGCGTCTGGATGACGCCGAATTCGTCGCCACCGATGCGCGCGACGGTGTCGCCGCTGCGGACCACGCGGGAGAGCCGCTGGGCGACCTGCCGGATCAGCTCGTCGCCGGCGGTGTGGCCATAGGTATCGTTGACCGCCTTGAAGCGATCGAGGTCGATCAGCATCACCGCCAGGCCCTTGCCGCTCCGGCCGAGATGGGCGAGCTCCTGGTCCAGCCTGAGGTCGAAGGTGCGCCGGTTCGGCAGCAGTGACAGCTCGTCCTGTCCGGCGAGGCGCTGGATCTGGCTTTCGCGGAGCGCGATCTGCTGGGCGGCGCCGCGCAGCCTGTGCACGACGAAGGCGAAGATGCAGCCGAAGAGAAGGCCAACGCCCGCCAGCGCCCAGACGAACTGGCGCAGCATCGCGTCCCCCGGCCGCTCGGGCGTCCAGCTCAGCCAGGCCCGGACGCTGCCGTCGGGCGCAGGGATCGCGCGCCGAGACAGCGGATCGGCCGGCATCTCAGTGACAATGCGGAGGTCGGCGATCCGGTAGCGGTGCGACAGTTCGGCGAGCATGGTCGAGGTGACGCGGCGGTAGCCGACGATCTTGAGTGGTCCCAGCAGTTGCACGAGAGAGCCTTGGCGCGCCGGGACATCCATCACCATCACGCTGACGGTGTCGAAGCCGTCATGGGTCATCGACCAGGCCGACATGCCCGGTCCGCCGCGCATGTCGGGGAGCCTGCGCAGGGCCGGTGCCGTCTTCGAGCCGCCCGGGAGAGCGGGGCTGAAATGCTTCAGCCCGTCATAGCCGACCTGGCCCGACGGCCCATCCCCCTCGATGCCGGCGAAGACGATGCCGGAGGCGGAGACGATATAGGCTCCGTCGAATTCGAGGAAACGGCTGCCGAGGCGCATCAGCGTGGCCTGCATGGCCGCCAGCGGATCGGGGCCCGCGAAGGGCGTCTGCAGGTCACCGGCGGCGGTGAGGCTCTGGAAGCGCAGTTCGCGCAGGCGAACCTGGCTCTCGATGGTGGCATCGATCCGGTCGCGCTGGCGCTCGGCCTCGAGGCGGTTGGCGTCGCTGGTGATCGCGAGCACGACAGCGACGGCGGCGGCGATCACCATCGCGAAGGCGCAGCCCAGCGTCGCGACCGAACTCGTCAGCATCCGGGCGGATGCGTCGGCGTTGGTCAATTTCCCCACGTAAGGCGACGACATCAGAGGTCCTGGAGCGGCCAAGTTGAGCGGAACCTTCGCAGGGATATCTTGATATCCCGTTGACGTATCTGAGCATCGTCGAGCTATCTGCGCGGGTTTTTCTCAATCCTTCCTGGGTTCGTAGGGCGGTCTGGGGATCGCGGTGTGCGCCGCGCGCAGCGCCGCCGACCAGCGCTCGCGCAGATCGTGGAAATAGGGCTCGCCGGCCTCAATGCGACGGGTCAGCTCGGGTTCGTCCGCGTCGCGCCGCATCACCATCAGATCGATCGGCAGGCCAACGCCGAGATTGGAGCGCATCGTCGAGTCCATCGAGATCAACCCGACCTTGAGCGCGTCGTAGAGATGGGTCTTGTAGGTGATGGCGCGGTCGAGGATCGGCTTGCCGTATTTGTGCTCGCCGATCTGCAGGAAGGGCGCATCCATCCCGCATTCGATGAAGTTGCCGGCGCCGTAGATCATGAACAGCCGCATCGGCTGCCCCCTGATCTGCCCGCCGAACAGCATCGTGACGTCGAACTTCACGCCGGCTTCCTTCAGCGCCGGGCCATCCTCGGCCCGGACATGGCGGATGGCGCGGCCGACGAACTGGGCGGCCCGGAACATCGAGGTCACGCCCTGCAGGGTGTCGCTCTCGCCGGTTTCGGGATTGGGCAGGCCCTCGTGCAGCAGGCTGACCACGGACTGCGTGACCGAGAGGTTGCCGGCGGTCATCAGCCCGAAGGTGCGGTCGCCCGGCCAGGAGAAGACATGCAGCTTGCGGAAGGTCGAGATGTCGTCGAGCCCCGCATTGGTGCGGGTATCGGCGATCATGACGAGCCCGTCCTGAACGAGGATTCCGGCGCAATAGGTCAAGGGATCGATCCTGGTCTGGCGAAAGCGAGTGGCGTTGTCGTCGCACATCGTCGGGCGCCCCGCCAGCCATGTCGCAGCGGCCGGAGGCCCGGTCCCGGGGGGCGGGACGGCTACTGGTTCGCGGCGCGCCCGTCGGCATTGCGGGCGCTGACGCGTACGGCGAGCGCCTCGCCGTCGCCGCCCTTGCGCGCCCCGCGCACGGGCGCCGCATCCGCGAAATCGAGCCCGGCGGCGACACGGACATGGGTGTCGATCGGGCACAGGCCGTTGGCGGGGTCGAAGCCGATCCAGCCATAGTCGTCGAGATGGACCTCGGCCCAGGCATGGGCGCCGTTGGCATGGGGCAGGGTGTCGGACTGGGCGACATAGCCGGAGACGTAGCGGGCCGCGACGTCGAGATGGCGCGCGCAGGTCATGAAGACATGGGCCATGTCCTGCGGGATGCTCTCCCCGGCGGCGAAGGCGGCCGCGGCGCCGAGGCCGGTGCGCTGCCCGGTCTCGATGCAGGGCAGGGTCTCGTGCAGCGCCTCCATCAGCGCATGCATCTTCGACAGCGGCGTTTCGGCCGCGCGGGTGACGTCCTCCGCGAAGGCGGCAAGCGCCGCATCGGGCATCGTCAGCAGCGTGTCGCGGCGGAAGACCTCGACCGGCACGCGCTCGGTGACGCCGCGGACGATGCCGGCGAGATCGGTGGTCTCGATCAGCCCCTCGACCTGGATCGCCATGTCGGCGATCGGGCCGTCGGCCGAGAAGGTGTGGACGATGTTGCCGAAGGGGTCCTGCGTCGCGCGCAGCCGCCCGTCGATGGTCGGCTCGATGCGCCAGGACATGACGTGCTGGCCGTCATGGTCGCGCGGGGTCAGCCGCAGGATCTGCGTGATATGCCGCGCCGGCTCGGCATAGACGTAGCTGATCGCGTGAGAAATCCTGATCCGCATGGCAATCGCAACTGGAGGCGTCGGGCTGTGCTCTTCTCGGTGGTCTGTGTCGCCGCCGCCGCCCGAAGCGGGGCGGCTTTGGCGGTTTACTGCAGGTACTGCTCGAAAATGGTGCCGCCGAGCCGGTTGTTCTCGGTGATGAAGTCCTCGATGAACTCGTGCAGCCCGTGCTGGAAGACGTCGTCGATGCTGGTGCTCGAGAGATTGGCGAGCGTCTTGCGCGCCTGCCGCTGGGCCGGGCCCTGGCGCCCGTAGGAATCGCCGAGCAGATCGAGGAAGCGCGAGATGTTCTCGTAGCAGGCGGCCAGCGAGCGCGGCATGCGCCGGTTCAGGATCAGAAGGTCGGCGATCAGCAGCGGCTTCACCGCCTCGCGATAGACCCAGTGATAGGCGGTGAGCGCCGAGACCTCGCGCAGCACGGTGGTCCACTGGAAGTAGTCGAGCGACCCGCCGACCTGCTCGTTGGCTGGCAGCAGCACATGGTACTTCACGTCGAGGATGCGGGCGGTGTTGTCGGCGCGCTCGACATAGACGCCGAGCCGCGAGAACCAGTAGCCGTCGTCGCGCAGCATGGTGCGGTAGGCCGAGCCGTCGAAGACGAGCGAGACGTTCTTCACCCAGTCGAGGAAGCGGGCGAACTCCTCGCGGTCCATGCGCTTCTTCTCGAAGCGCTGCAGTTCGAGCCAGGCGCCGTTGAGCGCGTCCCACATCTCGGAGGTCAGCGCCGTGCGGACCCCGCGCGCATTGGAGCGGGCGAGCGCCAGGCAGTTGCGGATCGAGGAGGGGTTGTCGGGGTTGAAGGTCAGGAAGTCGCAGACATTGCGCTCATTGGCCTCGCCATAGGCCTTGGCGAAGGCCTCGTCGCAGCCGGCGGTGGCGACCGCACTCTGCCATTCGCTGCCGGCGCCGCCATAGGAGGAGGGCAGGTTGGAGAGGCGCATCGTCGCGTCGAGGATGCGGGCGAGGTATTCCGCCCGCTCGACGTAGCGGGAGACCCAGTAGAGGCTGTCGGCGGTGCGCGAGAGCATAGTCAGATCGGGCCTTTTGGCGACGAGGCGGGACGGGTCGACAGAGCGTTGGAACAGGGAGCCGGTGCCGAGATCAGGCATCGAGCACCCAGGTATCCTTGGTGCCGCCGCCCTGGCTGGAGTTGACGACGAGGGAGCCTTCCTTGAGGGCGACGCGGGTCAGGCCGCCCGGCACGCAGGAGATGCCGTTGGCGCCCGACAGCACATAGGGCCGCAGATCGACATGGCGCGGCGCCACGCCCGACGCCACGAAGGTCGGGCAGGTGGAGAGCGCCAGCGTCGGCTGGGCGATGAAACCCTCCGGCTGGGCCTTGAGCTTGCGGCGGAAGGTTTCGAGCTGAGCCTTGTTGGCGTGGGGGCCGACCAGCATGCCGTAGCCGCCCGAGCCGTTGACCTCCTTGACGACCAGTTGCTCGAGATTGTCGAGCACATAGGCGTTGGCCTCGGGCTCGCGGCAGCGGAACGTCGGGACGTTCTTCAGGATCGGATCCTCGCCGGTGAAGAACTTCACGATCTCGGGCATGTAGCTGTAGACCGCCTTGTCGTCGGCGACGCCGGTGCCGACCGCGTTGGCGAGCGTGACGTTGCCGGCCTTGTAGGCGCCGATCAGCCCGGGCACGCCGAGCACCGAGTCGCTGCGGAAGACGAGCGGGTCGATGAAGTCGTCGTCGATGCGCCGGTAGATCACGTCGACGCGCTTGGGACCCTGCGTGGTGCGCATGTAGACCACGTCGTCCTTGACCAGCAGGTCCGAGCCCTCGACCAGCTCGACGCCGAGCTTGTCGGCCAGGAAGGAGTGCTCGTAGAAGGCCGAATTGTACTGGCCCGGCGTCAGCAGGCAGATGTTGGGGTCGGCGGGGGAGGAGCGCGGCGCGACCGAGCGCAGCGTCGCCAGCAGCTGGTCGGGATAGTTGTCGACGGGCGCGACGCGATGCGTGGCGAAGAGCTCCGGGAAGAGCCGCAGCATCACCTCGCGGTTCTCCATCATGTAGGAGACCCCGGACGGGGTGCGGGCATTGTCCTCCAGCACGTAGAAGGTGTCGGCATCGACCCGGACGATGTCGATGCCGGCGATGTGGCAGTAGATGCCGTGGGGCACCTGGAAATCGACCATTTCGAGCTGGTAGCAGGCGTTGCGATAGACCAGATCGGCCGGGATGATGCCGGCCTTGATGCATTCCCTGGGGCCGTAGACATCGGCCAGGAACATGTTGAGCGCGGTGACGCGCTGGCGCAGGCCGGCCTCGAGCTTGGTCCATTCCGGCTTGGTCAGCACGCGCGGAATGATGTCGAAGGGAATCAGTCTCTCGGTCGATTCCTCGTCGCCATAGACGGCGAAGGTGATGCCGATGCGCCGGAAGAAGAGTTCGGCCTGGCTGCGCCGCAGCGCCAGCATCTCCGGCGGCGCTTCCTTCAGCCAGCGGTCCAGTGCCGTATAGGCCTGCCGGACATCGCCCTCCGTCCCCGTCATCTCATCGAACGCGACCATGCAGGCGTCTTTCCCCCGTTTGGTCCAGCCTATGCCTATTCGCGCGCGTTCGGAAAGGGGGCTGGTGCCAAGCCCTTCGGCGGAGCTGCCCATTTCGTAGGCGGCCCCGGACGGGGGGCTCTTCAGATCAGACCCAGCCCGCGGAAGCTCGCATGGCCGTCGCGGCCGACGATGACGTGGTCGTGGATCGCGATGCCCAAGGGCTTCGCGATATCAACGAGTTCGCGGGTCATCTTGACGTCGGCGGCCGAGGGCGTCGGGTCGCCGGAGGGGTGGTTGTGAACCAGGATGATCGCCGAGGCGGAGAGTTCGAGCGCCCGCCGTATGACCTCCCGCGGATAGACTGGGGTGTGGTCGACGGTGCCGGTCTGCTGCACCTCGTCGGCGATGACGGCGTTCTTCTTGTCGAGGAAGAGCAGCCGGAACTGCTCGCGCTCGGCGAAGGCCATGGTCGTGCGGCAGTAGTCGAGCACCGCCGACCAGGAGGAGAGCACGGTGCGCCTCGTGACGGCGCCCCTGGCCATGCGCTGCAGGGCCGCCTCGACCACCTTCAGATCGAGTGCGACGCCCTCGCCGATGCCGTTGACCTCGGTCAGCCGCGCCGCCGGCGCGCCGAGAACCTCGGCGAAGGAGCCGAAGCGCGCGATCAGCTCCTTGGCGAGCGGCTTGACGTCGCGCTGCGGGATTGAGCGGAAGAGCAGCAGCTCGAGCAGTTCGTAATCGGGCAGGGTGTCGGCGCCCCCCTCCTGAAAGCGGCTGCGCAGCCGCTGGCGATGGCCGAGATAATGCGGCGTTTCGATGGGCGCGCCGGAGGTTTTCGCGGGAGAGGCAGGCTGCGACATGCGGCCTTGGCCTGTGCCCGCCTTGCCGGTCATGGCACGGCGAGCGGGTTGTCCCGTCCCGACGGCGAGAGCGTGAAGATCTCGCAGCCGGTCTCGGTGACACCGATCGTGTGCTCGAACTGGGCCGAGAGCGAGCGGTCCCGCGTCACCGCGGTCCAGCCGTCGGAGAGCACCTTCACCCCGGCCTTGCCGAGATTGATCATCGGCTCGATGGTGAAGATCATCCCGGGCTTCAACTGCGGGCCTTCGCCCGGCGAGCCGTAGTGCAGGATGTTGGGGGCGTCGTGGAAATTGCGGCCGACGCCGTGGCCGCAGAAGTCCCTGACCACCGAGCAGCGCTCTGCCTCGGCATAGCGCTGGATGGCGAAGCCGATATCGCCGGTGGTGGCGCCGGCGCGCGCCGCCTTGATGCCGCGCATCAGGCTCTCATAGGTGATCTCGACCAGGCGCTCGGCCCTCCGCGAGAGCGCGCCGACGCCGTACATCCGGCTCGAATCGCCATGCCAGCCATCGACGATCAGCGTGTAGTCGATGTTGAGGATGTCGCCTTCGCGGAGCGGCTTGTCGTCGGGAATGCCGTGGCAGACGACATGGTTGATCGAGGTGCAGATCGACTTGGTGTAGCCGCGGTAGAACAGCGTGGCGGGATAGGCGCCATTGTCCCGCGCGAACTGGAAGGCGAGGTCGTCGAGGCGCTGGGTGGTGACGCCGGGCTTGACGTAAGAGCCGAGCATGTCGAGGCCCTCGGCCGTCAGACGGCCGGCCTTGTGCATCGCCGCGAAGGCGTCCGCGCCGTGAATCTTGATGGCCGGCTCGCGGTGCCGCGACCGGCCCAGTGTTTCGTCAAAGGTCATGTTCGCCGGACAACTCCTCGCCGGGCCTATCTATTGGGTTTGGCGGACGGCGCAAGGCGGCTCGGCCCTGCGTCTCGTCGTCTTCACGTCGCTTCGACCCTCGGCGTGTCGCGCCGGCTGGCGTCTCTGGCCGCGCGCGTGTATCAGGCGGGCAGCATGGCCAGCATCGATCATTCACAGGTGGAGGACAAGCCTTACGGCGCCTTCGCACCGCCGCGCGGCTTGTCGCGCCTCATCGCCTGGACGCGCCGTGCGTCCGACAGCTTCTTCGGCCGCAAGTTCGCCTATGCCCTGCGCCGGCTCGGCCTGCGCTCGCTCGCGGGGCGCCCGGTCGACATCGAGTCGCTGGGCGCGCGCATGCGGCTCTATCCGGACGGCAATGTCTGCGAAAAGCGGGTTCTGTTCACCCCGCAGTATTTCGATCCCCTCGAGCGCGAGATCCTGGCCTCGCGCCTGCGTGACGGTTTCCGCTTCATCGACATCGGCGCCAATATCGGCGCGTATTCGCTCTTCGTGGCCGCCAAGGCCGGGCCGAGCGCGCGCATCGTCGCGGTCGAGCCCCAGCCCGAGGTCTTCGCGCGGCTGGCCTTCAACATCGCGCAGAACCCGTTCGGCACGGTCAAGGCGGTGGCCTGCGCGCTCGCCGACAAGCCGGGCGAGCTGACGCTGTTCATCGACCCGACCAATCGCGGCGAGTCGAGCGTGCGCATCCTGCGCTCGAGCGCCGGCAGCACGGTGCGGGTTCCCGCCATGACGCTGCTCGCGCTGGTCCAGAACGAGGGCTATGAGCGTCTCGACGCGATCAAGCTCGATGTCGAGGGCGCGGAGGATCTGATCCTCGAGCCGTTCCTGCGCGACGCGCCGCAGAGCCTCTGGCCGGGGCTGATCGTCATCGAGGATTCGCGCCAGCGCTGGCAGAGCGACCTCGCCGCCCTGCTGGAGCGCAGCGGCTATACGCTGCGCGCGCAGACGCGGCTCAATCTCGTCTTCGAGCGCCCGCATACGCCGGCCGAAGAGGCCGTCATCGGCGGCTGAGGGCGCGGCGAAGGCGCCGCTTGAGCCGGCGCCGGCAAAGCCCTAGCAGTAGCGGCGCCAGGAGGCGGAGCGCGCCTCGCGCCGCAGCCAGGAGCCGGGCATGACCATGAGCGAGACCACCTCTTCCCCGGCCAGCGTGACGGCCGCGATCCTGGTCATCGGCGACGAGATCCTGTCCGGCCGGACCAAGGACAAGAACATCGGCTACATCGCCGAGTACCTGACCAATATCGGCATCGAGCTGCGCGAGGTCCGGATCGTGCCGGACGTGCAGGAGGAGATCGTCGCGGCGCTGAACGCCCTGCGCGCGCGCTACACCTACATCTTCACCACCGGCGGCATCGGCCCGACCCATGACGACATCACCGCCGATTCGGTGGCCGCGGCCTTCGGCGTCGCGATCGACCACGACCCGCGCGCCATCGCGATGCTGGCCGAACGTTTCCCGCCCGACCAGCTCAACGAGGCGCGGCTCCGGATGGCGCGGATTCCCGCCGGGGCCGATCTCATCGCCAATTCGGTCTCGAAGGCGCCGGGCTTCACCATCGGCAATGTCTATGTGATGGCGGGCGTGCCCTCGATCATGCAGGCCATGCTCGACGTCGTCGCCCCGACGCTGCAGACGGGGGTCAAGATCCTGTCCGACACGGTCCGCGCCGGCCTGCGCGAGGGCGATATCGGCACGGCGCTGGCCGAGGTCGCCAAGGCCCATCCGGGCGTCTCGATCGGCTCCTACCCGTTCTTCTCGGAGACGGGGCCGGACACCAATGTCGTCGTGCGCTCGCGCGATCCCGACGCGCTGGCGACCGCGACGGAGGCCGTCAAGGCGATGATCGCGGCCGAGCAGGCGAAGCTCGGCGCCTGACGCAAGGGCTTTTGCGGGGACGAACGGCGCGTCGCCTCTTGCCAGCGGCGCGCCGATAGGGTTTTGCCACGGGCTGAAGGGCCGTTCGCGCCCGAGACCGATCCGGAGCCTCCGCGTCATGGCCGAGCCGACCTCCAACAAGGCCTTCCCCGTTTCCTGGGACCAGTTCCATCGCGACGCGCGGGCGCTCGCCTGGCGGCTGGCGGAGAAAGGGCCGTTCGAGGCGATCGTCTGCATCACCCGCGGCGGGCTGGTACCGGCGGCGATCATCTGTAGCGAGCTTGGCCTGCGCCTGATCGAGACGGTCTGCGTCGCCAGCTATCACGACTACAAGAACCAGACCGAGCTCAAGGTGCTCAAGGACGTCGCCCCCTCGATCAAGGCGATCGGTGATGGCAAGGGCCGGGGCGTGCTCGTCGTCGACGACCTCACCGACACCGGCAAAACGGCCCGCGTCGTGCGCGAAATGCTGCCGAACGCGCATTTCGCCACGGTCTATGCCAAGCCGGCCGGCGTGCCCACCGTCGACACCTTCGTCACCGAGGTCAGCCAGGACACCTGGATCTACTTCCCCTGGGATATGGGGCTGGCTTATGTCGAGCCGATCGCCAAGGATCACAAGGGCTGAGGATCACAAGGGCTGAGGGTGGGCCGGCCGCCACCGTCTGGAGGAGATCGCGATGATCGACGCAACGACGGAGCGGCCGAACCGTCTTCCCTGGCCGCCCATGCTCTACGGGGCGGCGATCCTGGTCGCGATGGCGCTGCAGAGGCTGCTGCCGCTACCTTATCCTGCGGCTGACGGTGCCCTTGCGGGCTGGCTCGGCCCCCTCGGCTGGGTGCTGCTGGCGGTCGGTGCCGGCTTCGACCTCTCCGCGATGGTGACGATGGCGCGAGCGCGCGCCAACATCCTGCCGCACCGGGCCGCGACCGCGCTGGTCGAGAGCGGGCCCTTCGCGATCAGCCGCAACCCGATCTATTTCGGCAACACCCTGATGATGGTCGGGGCCGGCCTCGGCTTCGGCAATCTCTGGCTGATCGTGACCGGGCTTATCGCCGCATTCCTGGTCCTGAATCTCGCCATCGCGCGCGAGGAGCGCCATCTCGAGGCGCTGTTCGGGCCGGCCTGGCTGGCCTATCGCGGCCGGGTGCGCCGCTGGATCGGCCGGCACTGACGCGTCTGCCTATCGCGCCCGCAGCGCCACGCTCATGCCGGCGATCACCAGCACCATCCCGGCGATCTCGACCGGGGAGGGATATTCGCCGAGCAGCAGGATCGCGGCGAGCGCGGTGACGACCGGGTTGAGCGGCAGGAACAGCGTCGCGCGCCCGGCGCCCAGCAGTTCCACCGATTTGGTGTAGAGAAACAGCGCGCCGACGCCGACCAGCGCGCCCTGATAGAGCGCCTGCAGCGCGATCGCCGACCAGGCGACCTCGGCGAGCCGGATCGGCATGGTCGCCGCGAAGACCGGCAGGATCAGCAGCGAGAGCAGGCAGGTCGCGATGGTGACGTCGATCGCGTCCGTCCGCCAGCGCAGGGCCAGAAGCCCGAAGACCGACCACATCACCGCGTTAGTGACGAAGAAGAGATCGCCGATCCAGGCCTTGGCCCCCGCGCCCGATTCCCCGAAGGCCTGCCAGCCGAAGGCGCCGATGCCGGCCAGCACCAGTACGAGGCCGAGCAGCCGCAGCGGCCCCGGCCTCTCGCCCAGCACGAGGAAGGCCAGCGCCACCGTCATCACCGGGATCAGGCCGGGCACGATCACCGAGGCGTGCAGCGCCGGGGCGAAGGTCGCGCCGCCGACGAGGACGAGGGCATAGGGCGCGCCGGCGAGCGCGGTCAGGATCAGCGCCCGCCGCCAGCCGAGCGCGCCAACCGGAAAGGGCCGCATCCGCCGCCGCGCGAGCGGCAGAAGGATGAGCGACGCCACGACGAAGCGCAGGATGGTGACGTCCGCCGCGCTCAGCCCATCCGCCACCGACTGGCGCGAGACCACGGATTGCACGCCCCAGATCAGGCTGGTCAGCAGGCCGCAGCCGATGCCGAGCCAGAGGCGGCGGCGCGCCAGGGCGGCCGGAGCGGGAGAGGCGAGGTCTGACACGAGGAGCTTTCGCAAGGAACGGGGCCGGAGAGCGGCTCCGGGTGCGTCCGCTCCTATGCGGGCCCGGCCTTCCGCGGGCAAGGGGCGCTAGCGGTGACGCAGCCCCGCGTTCTGCGGCTCAAGCATCCGGAGTGTTCTCGGAACCACCCCGTCATCCCGGAGCTGCGCTGCTTTGCAGCTTGTCCGGATGACGGCGCGGTTCGGTCAGAAACCAGCAGGCCTCACCCCGCCAGAAAGCGCTCGACCGCACCGTGCAGGACCTGGATGCCCAAAGCGAGGTCCTCGTCTTTCGTGTCCTCGGTCCAGTGATGCGAGATGCCACCGATCGAGGGCACGAACAACATCGAGGCCGGCATTGTGCGGGCGATGACCTGCGCGTCATGGCCGGCGCCGGACGGCATGGTCTGCCAGGCGCCGGGCGCGACGGCTTCGGCGGCGTCT
>NCCO01000311.1 GCA_002279705.1 Allobosea sp. 12-68-7 | reverse complement strand
GGGCCAGCTTCGATGATATTCGTCGATCACGAAGGCATGGGCATGGCGGCTCTGCTCGACGCCGGCAAGGTGGGGGTGATCGGCGGGCAGGTCGTCATGACGGTGGGCGACGTCGCCCGTCTCATCAGACGGCCAGACGCGCGCTGCGACGGCCACCGATGCGAGCGTCAGGAGCGCGAAGACGCCGAAGGTCAGGGAGACGGACAAAGCCGCGCCGAGCCAACCGGCCAGCGGATAGGTGATCAACCAGCAGGCATGGGACAGCGCGAACTGGGCAGCGAAGACGGCCGGCCGGTCCTCGGCATGGGCCGAGCGGCGCAGCAGCCGGCCCGAGGGCGTCTGCACCGCCGAATAGCCCAGGCCGAGCAACAGCCAGGTCGCCAGCAGCCCAGGCCAGACTCCGGCGCCCGCGACCGTCGTCGAGGTCGAGACGTCGATGCCCGCAACCGCGAACAAGAGCGCGGCCGCTACCACCAGCACGCAGCCGAGATAGATCGCGGCTGTGAACATCACGCGCCGATCCGGCAGCTTCTCCAACAGGCGCGGCAGTGCGAGTGCGGAGATCATCGAGCCGCCACCGAAGCATTAGCCGCCATGTTGAGCGCGAGCAGGCCGCGCAGCCGCGGCGTCGCGAGATAGATACGCATGCCGCGCGTGGTCTTGTCGTAGATGCCGTCCGTCCGCTTCATCGCGGGTGAGACCGGCAGCGTCACCGAGAGTACCAGCGCGGCTGAGACGAGGAAGCCCACAACCGTTCCTGAGAACAGCCAGTGATAGTTGATCAGCGTCAGCAGCGCGGCCGCCAGCATCGGGCTGATCAGGCTCTCCAGGTCGTAGGCCAGCCGCGAAAGCGACAGCGCCTTCGTGTACTCGGCCTCGTCCGGCAACACGTCGGGGATCGTCGCCTGGAAGGTCGGCGTGAAGGCCGCCGAGGCCGATTGTAGCAGGAAGATCAGGACGTAGATCTGCCAGATCTGGTTCACGAACGGCAGGGACAGGGCAATACCGCCCCGCACGAGATCCATCGCGACCAGAAAGGCTCGCCGAGGAAGGCGGTTGGCGTAGGCGCCGACGATCGGAGCCACGCCGACATAGGCGACCATCTTGATCGCCAGGGCGGTACCCAGCACGGCGCTGGCCTGGCCTCCAGCAAGGTCGTAGGCGAGCAATCCGAGCGCGACGGTCAAAAGGCCGGTTCCAATCAGGGCGATGACCTGCGCCGTGAAGAGATGGCGATAGGTTCTGTTCTTGAGGACGTCTAGCATCCTGCCTCCGCCGCGACATGACCGGTTCGGTTCGCAGCGCCTCCAGGACGCAGCGCCTACCTAGTTTACGTTCCCCGGACGAGCAGCCCTCTTCGCTTTCATGCTGCTGAGCGATTTCGGGCCGCGGTACATTTCGGCGGACCGTCTTGAGGGGAGGGGTCGGTACGCAACGTAGACTCGCGTAGGACCACTTGAGAACGGGACGCATCAACATGACGCGGACGACGCTCGC
>NCCO01000223.1 GCA_002279705.1 Allobosea sp. 12-68-7 | reverse complement strand
CCGCCGGGGCCGCGTGATGCGACAACCAGCCCCGCACGCCGCAGCATGGCGAACAACTGTTCCAGGTAAGACAGGGAGATCTGCTGCCGGTGGGCCACTTCGCCCAGTGCAACCGGGCCTTTTTCGCCGTTCAGAGCGACGTCGACCAGGGCGACGACTGCGTATCTGCCTTTGGTTCCTACCCGCATGGTTTTTCCTCGTGCGCCCCGAGGTGGCGCTGTTTCCCCCGTCCCAACAGCCGGGTTACGGCAAAAGACCACCGGCGGATCACACGAAAAGCTTGAAATTCGAGACCGAAATAGTGTTTGTCGGCCCCTTCGGCGCACACGCACGCGTGTAGCGCCCATTACGGCAGCCAGCGCGAGCACATCATGGGCGAACTGATCATCTCCGGACCCGCAGGCCGGATCGAGGCGCGCTACAATCAGGCTCCCGGCGACAATCCGCCGATCGCGCTGATCCTCCATCCCCACCCGAAGGCGGGCGGCACGATGCAGGACCCGGTGACGATCACCCTGTTCGAGATGTTCTCCGCTCACGGCTTCTCGACCATGCGCTTCAACTTCCGGGGCGTCGGCCGCTCGCAGGGCACATTTGACGCAGGTGTCGCGGAACTCTCGGACGCCGCCTACGTGCTCGACCACCTCGAAGCCCTGAACGAAGCGCCGAGCCAGTGCTGGGTCGCCGGCTCGTCCTTCGGCGCCTACATCTGCCTGCAGCTGCTGATGCGCCGTCCGGAGATCGACGGCTTCGTCGCAGTGGCCCCGCCGGCCAACCACTATGACCTGTCCTTCCTCGCCCCCTGCCCGGCCTCGGGCATCATCATCGCGGGCGACAAGGATGTGGTGGCCCCTCCCGCCGACATCGACCGCTCGCTAACCAAGGTCCGCGTCCAGAAGGGCGAAGTGATCGAACGCGCCAACGTCGCCGGCGCCAACCACTTCTTCCAGGGCAAACTGGATGAGATGGAGAAGACCGCCTCCGTATATCTCAAGCGCCGCATGAAGGCGTGGGAGAAGGCGCAGGAGGAAGCCGCCAAGGCAAAAGCCATCAAGGACGCCGCCAAGCTTCCGCCGCCGCCCAAGCAGGGCTGAACCAGGACCATACGCTAAGCGAGTGCGCCATGATCTGTGACGCGGATACAGTTGACGCACTCGGCATCGATCCTGACTCGGGCGATGCGCTGCTGGTCATCTCGGACGATCTCGACTGGTCGGATCCGGTCGCGCACATCAATGCGCTGCAGGTGAAGATCGGCGCATATCTCGGCTTCATCCAGACCGGCCAGCGGCGCATTGCGATCATTCAGCAGTACGAGCCGCCGCTCCAGATCGTCCCAATCCTCGACCAGCTGGGCGACCAGCTCGACGCTTTCGATGTCGACTACAGCTACGGCCCGCTTCCCGGCGGTTATGAATCCCAGCCCTAAGGCGCTTGCGGGCGTCCGATGCGTCAGGCATCTCTCGCCGCCATGACCGAGACACCCGAACCTTTCCTCCACCGCGACGGTAACGCCTATACACCGACCATGAAGGCCAATGGCTGGTGGCGCGAGGGCGGCAATCTTCATGCGCGCGTGATGATCGGCCTGTTCGCGCATGTGATTGAGGAGCAGTACGGCGAGCCGGACCTGCAGCCTGCGCGCCTCACCGCCGACCTTTATCGCCTGCCCGATCTCTCGCCGCTCACCGTCACAACGCGGATCGTGCGGCAGGGCGGGCGTATCAAGGTTGTCGAGGCCGAGCTGTTCTCGGGCGGCGTGTCATCCGCCCGCGCCTCCTGCCAGCTGCTTCGCCGTGGCCAGCAACCCGAAGCGCCCGTGTGGTCGCAAGCCGCGTGGGACGCCCCGCCTCCAGAGCAGGTGCCGCCGCCTTCAAAGCCGTTCACCGACAGGTGGGAGATGCGCCCCATCCTCCCGCCCGGCCTCGTCGTCGCCAACGACCTCCGCGCGCCCGGCCCGCGCCGCACCTGGCTGCGCGAAGTGCGCCCGCTGGTCGGCGGCGAGCCCTACACGCCGTTCAGCCGCGTCGCCACAGGCGTCGACTACACCAGCCCCATCGCCAACGGCGCCGAAACCGGCCTCGACTTCATCAACTCGGACGTGACGCTCTACATGCATCGCGAGCCCGTTGGTGAGTGGATCGGCTACGAAGTAGCCGATCACCAGAGCGCCGAAGGTGTCGCGCTGGGACATTGCAGGCTGCACGATATTCAGGGGCCGATCGGGTTTTCGTCTTGTGCAGCGCTAGCGCAGAAGAAACGCTAGGGCTCTCGATCAGGGAGATCGCGCGACTGCCGAAACAGATTCAGTAGTTCAAGGCCACGATCTTCGCTTCCAATGTCGAGGATTAAAGTAAAGGCGAGCTCCTGATCGTTGAAGCCCCACGCGCCATTGAACTGGGCATACCAGAACACGCCCTCTAGCGTTTCGTCAGTATGCCAGGTTGTCATAACGAACCCGGCGTCGGGAATCTCATCCGGATCGAAGAGCTTGCGAGTAACTTCGTCGACTGTATCGTCCCATCGGCTGGAATTGACGCCCCACGCCATCATGTAGAGGCAGCCGTTCCGAACGAGCCAGTCACTAACCCGGCGCTGCCATTCAACGGTGACAGCACAGGTTGCGACGACGACTGCGTTGAAGGGTCTGCGTCCAGTATATGCGGGAAGTCCCGCTTCTGGCGGCAAACGAAGGTAAACGACCTCGTGCAACCAATCCCCCTTTTGCTCGCATGCCCCGCTTGCCCCTAACGTCTCACAATCTTGACGCAACAGACAATCACGTCCTATCACCGCTCCCATGTCGCACCGCGCCACCCTCTCTGCGTATTATTATCGCACGCTGAAATAAGCGGGCGGTGCGAACATGCATGCCGCCCAACCGGCGGCATATGAGATGGCCTCCGGTCGGCAGACCCTTAAGGAGCCTCTCCAGTGACCCTCGACGCAAACGCCCAGAAGTCAGCCTTCCTCCGGGAAATGATTTCGCGTGGCCACGTCTACCAGATCACGGATGAGAAAGGCCTCGACGCTTACGCGGCAGGCCCCGTGCCGCCGTGCGGCTATATCGGTTTCGACGCGACCGCGAAGTCGTTGCACGTCGGCAGCCTCGTGCAGATCATGAACCTGCAGCAGGCCGGCGGCAAGCCCATCGTTCTCATGGGCGGCGGCACAACCAAGATCGGCGATCCGACCGACAAGGAGAAGTCGCGCCCCATCCTCACCACAGAGGAAATCGCCATCAACATGGCGAGCATCCGGAAGAACTTTGAACCGTTCCTGAAATTCGGCAACGGCCCCACCGACGCCATCATGGTCGACAACGCCGAATGGCTCGACCAGATCAAGTGGATCGAATTCCTTCGCGACTACGGCAAGCACTTCACGATCAACAAGATGATCGCCCAGGAAACCGTGCGCCGCCGCCTCGACAATGAGGAGCCGTACACCTTCCTCGAATTCAACTACATGCTGCTTCAGTCCTACGACTTCCTGGAGCTCGCGCGCCGTTTCGACTGCCGCATCCAGATGGGCGGCTCGGATCAGTGGGGCAATATCGTCAACGGCATCGACCTCACGCGCCGCATCATCGACACGACAGTGTTCGGCGTCACCACGCCGCTGATCACCACGGCGTCGGGCGGAAAAATGGGCAAGACGGCCGACGGCGCCGTGTGGCTCAACGCCGACATGCGCTCGCCCTACGACTACTGGCAGTTCTGGCGCAACACCGAAGACGCAGACGTCGCGCGCTTCATGCGCCTGTTCACTGACCTTCCCGAATCCGAGATCAGCGAATACGCGAGAGCCGAAGGCGCCGCGATCAACGACGCCAAGAAACGCCTCGCCGATGTTGCAACTGCAATGCTGCATGGCGAGGAAGAAGCGAGGAAGGCGGCGGCCGCCGCCGAAGCTGTCTTCAAGGGCGGCGGAACAGGCGAAGGCATGCCGACCGTCGAGATCGAACGCGCCAAGCTCGCTGCCGGCTATGCCGTCGTCGACGCACTGCTCGCCGCTGGCCTGGTCGATTCGAAAGGCGATGCGCGCCGCCAGATTGCCGGCAATGCAGTGAAGCTGAACGGTGAGACCGTCACGGACCCGACACACGTGATTGGCGAATCCGCGCTCGACGAGGAAGGCGCGGCCCGTCTTTCCGTCGGCAAGAAGCGCCATGCGCGCCTGAAAGCCGTCTAGACGGTATCTAGCAAAATATGGCCGCGCGAACTGCATCTTTCGCGCGGCCGCCCCATTCCCGCGCCGTGTCAGCCGGTCTAGTCTCCAGCTCAAACGTGGGGAGGAACGCCATGAGATCGTCCATCATCGCCGCCGTGTCGGGCGCAGTGCTCAGCATAGCGCTACTTTCACCAGCCGCCTTCGCGCAGCAGAGCCAGCAACTCGCCATCACCATCTACAACGACAACCTCGCCCTCGTGCAGGACAAGCGCGACATCGAGATCGTCGGCGGGCGTCAACGCCTCGAATTCCCGGGCGTCTCCGGCGAGATCCGGCCCGAGACGGTCTCCCTCTCCGCGACCGGCATCGCCATCGTCGAACAGAATTTCGACTTCGACCTGCTGACCCCCGCGAAGCTGATGGAGAAAGCGGTCGGCACCACGATCACCATAATCCGCGTAAATCCCGCGACCGGCGCCGAAACGCGTGAGCGCGCCGAAGTGCTGGCCACCAACAACGGCGTCGTCCTCAAGATCGGTAATCGCATCGAAGTCCTCCGCGACGACGGCCTCCCCGTCCGCGTGATCTTCGACAAGGTGCCCGAGAACCTCCGCTCGAAACCTACGCTGTCCGTCACCGTCAACGGCGACCGCCGCGGCAATCGCCCGGTTACGCTCAACTATCTCACCGGCGGCCTCGGCTGGAGCGCGGACTATGTCGCGCTGTTCGACGACACCACGTCGAAGCTGGATGTGCAGGGCTGGGTGACGCTGACGAATTCCAGCGGCACGACCTACGATAACGCTGACACCACGCTGGTCGCCGGCTCCCCGCTGCGCGCAGATCAATACTACCAGCAGCAGTATCGCCCCCAACCGCCGCGCCCGCAGATGCCGCAAGCCGGCACCGAGTCGGGTGACCGTGAACGTCTTGGCGATTTCTATCTCTATCCGCTCCCCGAGCGCACAACGATCGCGAACATGCAGACCAAGCAGGTCTCGTTCCTAGATGTTCACGGCGTCCCCGCTGAACACGGCTACGAGTTCCGCAACTACTGGCTCGGCACGCTCGAAGATCCTGAGAGCGCCAAGACCGTTTATCGCTTCAACACGGGCGCCGCGAAGGGCCTGGGCGACCAGCTGCCTGCCGGCGTGCTGCGCTTCTACATCCGCGACAAGCAGGGCGATCCGCAATTCATCGGCGAAAGCCGCATCGACCATACGCCGATGGGCTCCACGCTCTCGCTGTCGACCGGCGATGCGTTCGACGTGAAGGTAAAGCCGGTGGTCGAGAAGCGCGAACGCAATGGCATCCGCCGCTGGCGCACCTCTATGAAGTATACCGTCACCAACGCCACGCCGCGCGAAGTGAAGGTCACGCTCCAGCAGGATGGCCTGTGGGGCGACACGACCATCGAATCCGAAAACCTGGCCAGCACGCGCCCCAATGCCGACATGGCGGAATGGGTCGTCACGGTGCCGGCCAACGGTGAGGCGGAAGTGACCGCAGTCTTTGATTCCGCCTATTGAGGCGCAAGACCATGCGGTCGTTCAGTCCCAACCGCTACACCCTTGCAGGCCTCGCCCTGCTTTGCGCGCCGCTCACTGCGGAGGCGCAGACCGTCACGGCCGGACCCGCTTTCGACGTGTCGGTCACCGTCTATCGCGATCCCGACCGCGATGAGGGCGGCTTCGATCTCGACTATCTCGGCGGCTTCGCCCTGATCACGGAGTCACGGCGCGTCGTCCTGCAACCTGGCGAGCAGACACTTCGCTTCGAGGGCGTCGCCGATGGCATTGAGCCGGTCTCCGCCATCGTCACGGGCCTCGCGTCAGGCGTCGTCGAGAAGAACCGCGACGCGAAACTGCTTAGCCCCTCGGCACTTGTAGAAGCCGCCGCCGGGCAGGAACGCCGCGTCGATCTGATGCGCACTGACCCAAAGACAGGCGTCACCACGCGCTCGGCCGCCACCATCCGCGCTGGCGAGAACGGCGTGGTGCTCGAAACGTCCGATGGCATCGAGGCGCTGCGCTGCTCGGGACTTTCGGAAACGGTGTCCTTCGAGGAATCCGCATCGGGCCTCTCCTCCACGCCGACCCTCTCCATCCGCACCCGCGTGACTGAGCCGGTCGAGGCCGTCATCCAGCTGTCCTATCTCGCGCGCGGATTTGACTGGTCGGCCGACTATGTGGCGGACAGGGTTCCCGGCGCCAGCACGCTCAACCTCGGCGCCTGGATCACGCTGGCCAACGGCAATGGCGTGAGTTTCGACAATGCCCGCGTCCAGATCGTGGCCGGCAAGCTCAACCGCGAGAGCGGCCAGGTCGAACCAATCGACATTGGCGGCCCCATCTTCGCGCAATGCTGGCCGCGCGGTTCGACCAGCGACTACGAGCCATCCCTCTACTTCGCCAAGGGACGCGACGCGTTCGACAGCATCGTCGTCACAGGCATGAGGATGGAAGCCGCAGCAATGGCGCCGCCGCCCCCGCCGCCGCCGCCGCCCGCTCCTGTGCCTGCCGAGCCGATCCAGGAAGACCTCGGCGACCTCAAACTCTATCGCTTGACGGAACGTGTCTCGGTCCTCAGCCGCCAGGCCAAGCAGGTCCGCATGTTCGACCGCGCCGATGTTCCGGTCGCTCGCATCTACGAGATCAACTTCACCAACCAATACTCCACCAACTTCGTGGCCGTGCCGATGCTGCTGCGCACGCAAAACGACAAGGAAAGCAATCTCGGCCTCCCCCTGCCCCAGGGCCGCGTCCAAATGTTCGAACAGGTTGGCGAAGGCGCTGCCGAGCGCCGGCTGCTGGCGGGCGAAACCACGCTGCGCGACATTGCCGTCGATGAGGAAACCGAGTTCGAGTTCAGCGGCGCCCCTGACATCCAGGCGCGCCAGATTGTTGAAAGCCGAACACTGTCGCCAGAGCGCAGCCTGCCCTGGCTGCCGCTGCTGCGCGTTGTGCCCGGAATCAACTCCGGATTGCGCACACTCGATCAGGTAAACCGTATCGAAGTCTCCAACGCGCGTCCCTACGACGTAACGGTCGAAGTCCGGCTCTATCTGCAGGGCGGCGCCGAAATCGTGCGGGCTGATGCGCCCTACGGCCAGAAGAACGGACGCCCGATCTTCCGCCTCACCGTCCCGGCCAACGACTCGCTGACAGTCCGCTATCAGACGACAACCTACACACGCTGATCGCGCCTGCGATCGCTCAGTGCTGCATCACGGTTCCGGCGGTGATGGCCTCGCGGACCTTCGCCCGTTCCGTGGCGGGCAGCGGCACCAGCCCGTGCTCCTTCAGGTAGCCATTATCGCCTGCCGCCTCCTCGGACATGAAGGCAAGCGCGTAATCCTTGATGGCCGGCAGCCGGTCGATGTGGGCTTTCTTGATGTAGAAATAGAGAGGTCGGGCAAGCCGGTACTCGCCCGAGGCGATGTTCTCCAGCGTCGGCTTCACGATGTTGCGGACGCGCGGCGAGGCGAACTCGTTCAGGTAGATCGCCGCGAACAGCCCGAGCGACAGCAGGCCGGCCTTTTGACTGAGCGAGAGTCGGGTCTTCATGTGCGTTTGATGGCGAAGGAGTTGAGGTAGTCGGCAGGCTTCGCGGGATCGAACACCTTGCCCATGACCGAGATGGTCTTGGTGGGCGCGGGCGGGGTGAGGCCCATCTCCTTCATCACCGCAGCGCATTCGGTGGCGAGGAACACCTGCTTGGCGATGCCGCTATAATCCACGTCACCCTTCACCTGTCCCCAGCGCTTCATCTGGGTGAGGATCCAGATGGCGAAGGA
>NCCO01000021.1 GCA_002279705.1 Allobosea sp. 12-68-7 | reverse complement strand
GATAAGCGGGAACGGGCCTTCTGTAAACGGCATGACGGGCTCACCCGTCATGCTCGCCCTCAGGGCAGACCCGACGCCGGCGCGGACGTCAGTAGAGCCCGCCGGTGCCGGAGCCGACGGCGCGACCGCCGCCGGGGGCGACGCTGAACGGCGTCAGGCCGTCGCCGGCCGCGCCGATCACCGAATAGCTGTCGGGCGGCGCCGTGCCGGGCTTGAAGGCCTCGAGAATGCCGCCCTCGCCGCCCGAGCGCATGCCGGTCTTTGGATCGACGCGGATCAGCTTGATGCCGGCCGGCACGCGGAACGGCGTCGCCGGCTTGTCCTTGAGTGCCGCCATCATGAAATCGCGGAAGATCGGCGCGGCATATTGGCCGGCGGTGGCCGAGGTGCCGAGCGATTTCGGCTTGTCGAAGCCCATATAGACGCCGACCGCGAGGTCCGGCGAGAAGCCGACGAACCAGACGTCCTTGGCGTCGTTGGTCGTGCCGGTCTTGCCCGCGAGCGGCTTGCCGACCGACTTGACCACGGTCGCGGTGCCGGCATTGACGACGCTCTCCATGATCGAGACCATCTGGTAGGCGGTCAGCGGGTCGAGCACCTGGTCGCGGTTGTCGATCAGGCGCGGCTCGCGCTGGTCGGCCCATTTCTCGGCATTGCAGCCTTCGCAGACGCGCTGGTCGTGCCGGAAGATGGTCGCGCCCCAGCGGTCCTGGATGCGGTCGATCAACGTCGGCCGGATCTTCTTGCCACCGTTGACGAGCATGGCGTAGCCGGCGGTCATGCGCATGACCGTGGTCTCGCCGGCGCCGAGCGACATCGAGAGCACCGGCAGCATGTCGTCATAGACGCCGAAGCGGCGGGCATATTCCGCGATCAGCGGCATGCCGACATCCTTGGCGAGGCGCACCGTCATCAGGTTCTTCGAGAACTGGATGCCGTAGCGCAGCGTGCGCGGGCCGGTCGACTTGCCGTCGTAATTGTCCGGCCGCCACATGCCCAGCCCGCCGCCCTGGTCGATCTCGACGGGAGCGTCGAGGACGATCGAGGACGGCGTGTAGCCATTGTCCAGAGCCGTGGCGTAGACGAAGGGCTTGAACGAGGAGCCGGGCTGGCGCATCGCCTGCGTGGCGCGGTTGAACTCCGACTGGTCGTGGCTGAAGCCGCCGACCATGGCCAGAACGCGGCCCGAGAACGGGTCCATCACGGTGATCGCGCCGTTGACCTCCGGCAGCTGGCGCAGGCGCACCTGGCCGGGGCGATTTTCCATCGGCTCGACATAGACGACATCGCCGACCGCGACGGCCTGGGAGACGCGGGCGCGGCGCGTCCACTTGATGCCCTCGGCGCCGAGCGTGACGGTCTCGCGGTCGGTCTTGAGGTGGCCCGAGGTCTCGCGCAGCGGATGCAGGCCGAGGCGGGCGCTGTCAGCGGCGACATCGAGGACGACGGCCAGGCGCCAGGGCGCGACATCGCCCAGCACCGGCAGCTCGCCGATGGCGAGCCCCCAGTCGCGGGCGGAGAGCTCGAGCTTCTGGATCGCGCCGCGCCAGCCGCGGGCTTCGTCGAAGCGCACGAGGCCGTCGACGAGCGCCTTGCGCGCCATCAGCTGCATCTTGGGGTCGACGGTGGCGCGCACCGAGAGGCCGCCCTCGAGCAGCTTCTTCTCGCCATAGCGGTCCTGCAGTTCGCGGCGGATCTCCTCCGCGAAATAGCCGGCGGCGATGTTGTTCGGCGAGACGGTCCGCGGGTTGACGCCGAGCGGCTGCTTCTTCGCGGTCTCGCCGATCTCGCGCTTGACGAGCCCGTTCTCGATCATGCGGTCGATCACGTAGTTGCGGCGCTCGATGGCGCGCTCGCGGTTGCGGAAGGGGTGCAGGTCGGTCGGCGCCTTCGGCAGGGCCGCGAGATAGGCGGCTTCGTGCAGGTTCAGCTCATGGACCGACTTGCCGAAATAGTTGAGCGCGGCGGCGGCGATGCCGTAGCTGCCCTGTCCCGGCGCCGGTGCGCCGAGATAGATCTCGTTCAGATAGAGCTCGAGGATCTTGTCCTTGGAATAGGTCGCCTCGATTCGCAGCGCGACCAGCGCCTCGCGAATCTTGCGCTCGATGTTCTGATCGGAGCCGACGAGGAAGTTCTTGGCCACCTGCTGGGTGATGGTCGAGGCCCCCTGCGGCCGCCGGCCGGCGGCGCGGTTGCGGAAGTTGGTGATCGCAGCGCGCACCAGGCCTTCCGGGTCGACGCCGATGTGCTTGTAGAAATTCTTGTCCTCAGCCGAGAGATAGGCGTCGATGACGAGCTTCGGAACCGCCTGGATCGGCAGATAGAGACGGCGCTCGCGCGCGAATTCGGCGATCAGCGAGCCGTCGCCGGCATGCACGCGGGTCATCACCGGCGGCTCGTAGTTCCGCAGCTGCGCCGAATCGGGCAGGTCCTTGGAGTAGTGCCACAGCAAGCCGCCCGCGACGGCGGCGCCAATCACGAAGACGATGGCGCCGGCGGCGAACAACCAACCGAACAGTCGCAGGATAAACCGCATCTCAGGCCCTGGCCCTTGCTTCGCGAACAGCCGGCATCTCAGCCGGCCGACCCGCTTCAAATCAGCTCTATAACATGACGCACATGGCCAAACCGTGGCCTGGCAACCACATGGTGCTTCGTCGCGACGCACGCTGTCGGCGCCGCGCTCACCGGCGGTTGTCGGCCGCCTTGCCGGCCGGCGCCCGCGCGTTGAGGAAATAGCCGTCGACCGCGGCCGCGACTGCGGTCACCGCCTTGATGCGCCATTCGGCGGAATTGAGCAGCTCGGCGTCCTTCGGGCTCGACATGTAGCCGAGTTCGATCAGCACCGAGGGCACGTCTGGCGCGCTCAGGACGCGAAACCCGGCCGACCGCAACGGAACCTTGTGCATCTTCACCGAGCCGCCGAGCGTCTCGACCAGATTGCGCGCGAACACCGAGGAGAAGGTCCGCGTCTCGCGTTTGGCGAGGTCCATCAGGATCCCGGCGACGTCCTGCGTGTCTTCGCTGGCATCCAGCCCCGCCACCGCGTCCGACTGGTTCTCCTTGGCGGCGAGGCGCGCGGCTTCGGCGTCGGTCGCGCGTTCCGAGCCGGTGTAGACCGTCGCGCCGCGGACCTCCTGGGCCTGCGTCAGCGAATCGGCATGGATCGAGATGAAGAGATCGGCGCCGGCCGCCCGGGCGATGCCGACGCGCTCCGCCAGCGGGACGAAGCGGTCGTCCTCGCGGGTCATCAGCACGCGGTAGCGGCCAGTGGCCTCGAGCTGCTCCTTCAGTTTCGCGCCGAAGGCGAGCACGACGTTCTTCTCCGCGATCGCGGCGACGACGGCGCCGGGGTCGATTCCGCCATGGCCGGGGTCGATCACGACCGTCTGGCGCGTCTCGCCCATGGGCTTGGGCAGCACCGGGGCGCCCGTCGCGGGGACGGCCCCGGGGGGCGGCGCCTGCGCGACGGCCGCCGCGAACTCGGCGCGGCTGGCGCGCCGCAATTCGATGACCAGTTCACCGAAGCCGCCGCGCACCGGGCGTGACTCCGCCTTGGCGACCACCGCCGGCTGGGTCAGCTCGATGATGATGCGGGCACGGTCGGCGGTGAACAGCCCGAATCGGAAGGCGCCGACGACGCCCACACTCTTGCGGGCGACGGTCGGCTGCACCTGGAAGTTGGTCGAAGGCAGATCGATCACGACGCGGTCGGGCCCCGCGAGGACCCAGGCCTTCACGTCGAGCGGGCGCGACAGCGCCATGGTCAGGCGGACGGTTTCGCCGATCTGCTCCAGCTTCGCGTCGGTCGCGACCGGAATATCGCTCTGCGGGCGGTTGTTGGAGACGGCCGGTGCCAGGGCGGCCAATCCGGCGAGAACGCCGAGCCCAAGGCAGGCGGGGCGCAGGATCCGACGGATCCGCGCGGCAATTCCGGCCATGAGCAAAGGAGGCGTCAGGTCCATCTTCCCGAGCTGTCGTCACCAAGGCTTAACCATAGCGACACGACTTCCTAACAGGCCGTTACCACGGGGCGACCCCGCGGTGAACCGGGCTGCGCATCTGGCACGGCGGCTCCGACGCGATGTGACTTGCAAATCACGGTCACCTGTCTGTAATGGGGACGGTTGCCTTGCAAGGCCGCCCATGGTGCGCATCCGGGTCCGTCGACCCGTCGGCGTCCGGGGTCAGACTGCAAGAGGGCAGCCACAATGGATCGTCCGCAGACGGCCGGCGCCCGGTGCCCGTGTTCCACAGCATCAGGCCAGCGTCTCGCGAGCGTGCAAACGCGGTGCGCCTCGCCTTCCGAGGCAGGTGGACCGCAGGTCAGGACAGATGTCGGGGCATACGACGCCGCATAATTCAACGGTGAATCGTCAATACCTGCGGGACGGCGCCGGGGCTTTCGCCCGGCCGGCTTTCCCGAGCCGCTCTTCTGTCTCGATCGAACACTTCCCCGTCTCAGATGTCGGCATTCGCCGGCTTTTGCTCCTGCAACATGCCGGCTTTCGCCGGCTTCAGCGCGGCGCCCCTGCCCGCGGCCACGGACCTCTGTCCGCAGCCCGGCGGGTATCGCTGGCGGCCGCGCCCATGGAACGTACCTATGGCCAACAAGATGCTCATCGATGCCACCCACCCGGAGGAGACCCGGGTCGTGGTGGTCCGCGGATCGCGGATCGAGGAATTTGATTTCGAGGCTGCCAGCCGCAAACCCCTTCGGGGCAACATCTATCTCGCCAAGGTGACGCGCGTGGAGCCCTCGCTCCAGGCTGCCTTCGTCGAGTATGGCGGCAACCGTCATGGCTTCCTCGCCTTCTCCGAGATCCATCCCGATTATTACCAGATTCCGGTCGCCGACCGGCAGGCTCTGCTGGCCGACGAGGCCCGCGCCGACCGCGAGGACGAGCGCGACGAGGAGAAGCGCGAGAAGCGCGGCCGCCGCGACCGTGGTCGCCGTAGCGACCGTGACGGGCGTGCCAAGAAGGCCGCGACCGACGAGACCGTCAGTGCCGAGGCCGTCGAGACCGACGGCAAGGAAGCCGCGATGGTCAGCGAGGGCGCACCGGCCTTCGGCGAGCAGTTCGCTCCCGCCATCACCGAATCGGCGTCCGAAGATGCGGTCGAGAACGCGGCGCCGCTGACCTTCGAGACCACCGGCGGCGAGGATGCGCCCGCAGCCGAGGCCCGCGACCAGGACGACGACAACGGCCATGACGAGGGCGAGTCGGAGGAGTCGGACGATTCGGGCGACGAGAACGGCCAGGACGACGGCGATCACGAGGAGCCCGAGCAGCTCGGTGGCGGCGACGCCCTCGACGACATGCCGGAGCGCCCGCAGCGCAGCTCGCGCCGCCAGTACAAGATCCAGGAGGTGATCAAGCGCCGCCAGATCATCCTGGTGCAGGTCGTCAAGGAAGAGCGCGGCAACAAGGGCGCGGCGCTGACCACCTATCTGTCGCTGGCCGGCCGCTATTCGGTGCTGATGCCGAACACCGGCAAGGGCGGCGGCATCTCGCGCAAGATCACCAATGCCGAGGACCGCAAGCGGCTCAAGGAAATCGCCCAGGAGCTTGAGGTTCCCGAGGGGATGGGCCTGATCCTGCGGACCGCGGGCGCCTCTCGCACGAAGGTCGAGATCCGGCGCGACTACGAGTATCTGATGCGGATGTGGGAAAGCGTGCGCGAGCTGACGCTCGCCTCCGTCGCGCCCGCGCTGGTCTATGAGGAGGGCAACCTCGTCAAGCGCTCGATCCGCGACCTCTACAACAAGGACATCGACGAGGTTCACGTCGCCGGCGACGAGGCCTATCGCGAGGCCAAGGACTTCATGCGCATGCTCATGCCGAGCCATGCCAAGAGCGTGAAGGCCTATCGCGAGCAGACGCCGCTCTTCGCCTCCTTCGGGATCGAGAGCCAGCTTGACGCGATGTTCTCCAACACCGTGACGCTGAAGTCCGGCGGCTACATCGTCATCAACCAGACGGAAGCGCTGGTCGCCATCGACATCAACTCCGGGCGCTCGACCCGCGAGCACAACATCGAGGACACGGCGCTCAAGACCAATCTCGAAGCGGCGGAGGAGATTTCCCGCCAGCTTCGCCTGCGCGACCTCGCCGGTCTCATCGTGATCGATTTCATCGACATGGAGGAGAACCGCAACAATCGCGCGGTCGAGAAGAAGCTCAAGGAGTGCCTGAAGGACGACCGCGCCCGCATCCAGGTCGGCCGCATCTCGGCCTTCGGCCTGCTTGAGATGTCGCGCCAGCGCATCCGCACCGGCGTGCTCGAGAGCTCGTCCGTGCCTTGTCCGCATTGCGCCGGCGCCGGCATGATGCGCTCGCCCTCCTCGGTGTCGCTGCAGATCCTGCGCGCGCTGGAGGAGACGCTGATCAAGAGCGCCTCGCACAACCTCAACGTCCGGACGCGGCCGGAGGTCGCGCTCTACGTCCTCAACCAGAAGCGCGCGCATCTCGCCGATCTGGAGGCGCGCTTCAACATCGCCGTGACCATCAATACCGATGCGACGCTGCTCGGCACCCGCTACTTCGAGGTCGAGCGCGGCGAGTTCGTCGGCAATGAGGGCCGGATCGTCCCGTCCGCGATCAAGGCGGAAGCCGTGCTGTCCGATCTCGACGAGGACGCCCTCGACGCAGCCGCCGAAGCCGAGGCGCAGGACGCCGAAAACGACGTCGGCCCGACCGAGGCCGCTGCGACCGCCGGCCGTGAGGATCGCCCCGAGGGCGAGCGTGGCGAAGGCGGGCGCAAGCGCCGCCGTCGTCGTCGGCGGCGGCGTGGTGGCGAGCGTGACGCCAATGGCGTGCGTCTCGACGGCGGCAGCGACGAGGCCGATGGTGGCGACGACGAGGGTGACGAGGACGGCGACGAGCCGTCTTCGGACGGCGTGTCCGAGGATCGCGTGACCGCGTCCGAGCCGGTTGCCGCGACCGCCGAACCGGAAGCCGCTCCTGCCGAGCCGATCGCGGAGGAGAAGCCCAAGCGCGCCCGCCGTGGCCGCAAGCCCAAGGGCGAGGCGGAGCCGCCGCTCGAGGCCGCCGCGGAGACGGTCACCGCCGAGGCTCCTACGGCCGAGGGCGAGGCCACGCCCGTCGAGGCCGAGAAGCCCAAGCGCAGCCGCTCGCGCAAGAAGGTCGTGCCGATCACCGAAGGTGGCGAGGCTTCCGAGCCGGTCGCGGCCGTTGCCGCGCCCGATGCGCCGATGGAAGCCGCCCCCGTCGCGGAGCCCGAGCCTGCTCCGGCTCCCGCGCCGCGGGTGATCGAGGAGCCGGTCGCGGTGGTGCTGACGCCGCCCGATCCGGACCGCCCCAAGCGCGGCGGCTGGTGGAACAAGCTGGCCGGCCGAAGCTGACGAAACAAGGGCCGCTGCGGGACACCGCAGCGGCCCTTCTCCGGGGCGGAGCGGCGATCAGCCGGCTGCTGGCGCCAGCGCGCTCGGCGGTGGCACCGCGGCGATCGCGGCGGCGCCCGAGGCCGCGCTGCCCTCCCCGCCGCGCACGGTCACCGCATTCGAGGCGAAGGGCACCTTGGCCTCGTTCAGCCCGCGGTAGACGCGCTTCAGTGCCTCGCGCTGCAGCATCGAGGCCTGGGCCGGCTTGGCGGTGAACTTCAACCGGATCACGACGGCGCTGTCGGTGATGTCGGCAACGCCCTGCATCTTGAGCTGGGCGATGAAATGCGGCCCGAATTCGGGGTCTTCCAGCAGGGCCAGCCCCACCTTCTTGATCGTCTTGCGCGCCTGCTCGATGTCGGCGGAATGGTCGAGCCGGACGTTGAACTTGATCGTCGCCCAGTCGCGGCTGGCATTCGTCAGCTGCTGGATCTGGCCGAAGGGAATGGTGTGGATCTGCCCGCTCTGGTGGCGCAGCTGCATCGAGCGCAGCGAGATCTTCTCGACCGTGCCCTTCAGCCGCCCGGTGTCGACATATTCGCCGACGCGGAAGGCGTCCTCCAGCATGAAGAAGACCCCGGAGACGATGTCGCGCACCAGCGCCTGCGAGCCGAAGGAGATCGCGAGGCCGAGGATGCCGAAGCCGGCGAGGAGCGGGCCGATGTCGACGCCCAGGCGCGACAGCACGATCAGGATGGTGAGGCCGAGCACCGCCCCCAGCACGACCCCCCGCAGGACCGGCAGCACGGTGGCAAGACGGGAGGGGACGCTGTCGCCCGGCCCGTCATCCTCATCCGCCGGTCCCGAGGCGCGGCGCTTCGGGGCGCAGGCGTCGAAGAAGACGCGCAGGAAGACCAGTGCCACCCAGCCGGCGAAAGCGAAGATGGCCACGCCCGCCGCCTGCCGCGAGAAGGCGGTGAACTGCGTGGTGCTCATACCGACGAGCAGCCCCGCCCAGAGCCGTGCCAGGACAAAGAACCCGGCGGCCCAGAGAATGCCGACCGCAGCCGCGCGCAGCGCCGCCCCGGTCGCCAGCGAGAGGGGCGGCGCACCATCGGTCATGGCCTGGCGCGCGGCCCGGCAGTCGAGCCAGCTGCCGATGCCGACGGCCAGGATCGGGATGATCACGATCGCGGTCTGGGTCAGGGCCGCGGCTTCCGCCCAGCGCCCACCACCGGACATCATCGCGGCGGCGCGTCCCACGGCCCAGAGCGCCAGCGCGGTTGCCATGTAGAACCAGGACGCCGAGCGCGCGATCAGGCGTCGCCACGGCCCGGGCTCCGGTGATCCCTTCATGATCAGCACGGCCAGGTCCCTGCGCATGTCGTGGAACCACCACAGCTTGAAGGTCACCCCGATGAGGCCGGTCACCATCAGCAGCCCCGCCAGCGGCTGCGGCCCGGAGCCGACCCGGCCCGCCAGCAGCACCGTGACGATGATGAGCGGCGTCATCACGGAATAGAACACGAGGAAGCCGAAATGCCGCTCTGCCCGCGGCAGAGGCATGATGCGCCTCTCCGGCACGCCGGGAGACAGCAGGAAGCGACCGACGGCGAGATGGAGCGCGCCGATGGCGGCGCCGTTCGCGACCGTTGTGAGCGTCGCTGCGGCGATGTCGGGCTCCGGCAGCCAGGCATTGCGCGCCAGCCTCGCGATCACCAGCGCCAGCGCGACCGTCGCCACGTCCTGCAGGAGGCCCCAGGACGATGCGATCAGCCGTGGCGTGAATTCGGGTCCCTGCGGGCGCATCCGGGCTGCGAAGAAGCCGGCGCTGGCCCAGCGGAATATGCCTGCCGCCGCGAGCGCCACGGCGAGGATGAGCGCCAGGCGTATCTCGGCCGAGAGGTCGGTCAGGCCGTTGCGCCTGGCCTGCCAGGCCCGCTTCCAGTCATCCGCGAGGTCGCCGATGCGGGGGACGGAGGCCACGCCGTAATCGACACCCTCGACCAGATGATCGACGAAGGCCTCGACCTGCGCGGTCGAGGAATCGATCTCGGCGTTCAGGCGTGCATCGGCCTTAGGCGGCGGTTCCGCCTTGGGCGGCGGCGGGGCCTGCTGGGCCGCGCCCTGAGCGCCAGCGATCCGGATCTCGACCTGGCGCCCCTCGCGCGACAGGGCCTCGACCATGCGGCTGACGGTGTCGGGGGTCTCCTGGCCCGACAGGGTCAGGATGACCGGCGGCTGTGCGGGCGCTTGCGCCCGGCCCGATGGCGCCATCGCCAAGACGAGACCCAGAGCCCCCAGCGCCGCGATCAGCCTGCGCCCGCCGAATCCCAAACCCATGACATCACACTCCCCAGCGTCAGCGCGATTTGGCGCCCGACTGGGGGACTTGGCAAGCGCTGGCTAGTTGCGCCGCTGCAGCCAGGCGCCGATCCGCGCGACCGCCTCCTCGCATTCTCCCAGCGAACCGGCGAAGGAAAGCCGGACCGTGCGGGCGCCGCGGCCTTCATCGAAATCCAGTCCGGGCGTGATCGCGACGCCGGCGCCATTCAGAACATCGCGGCAGAAGCTCATGGAATCGTTGGAATATCGGCCGATGTCGCAATAGATGTAGAAGGCGCCGTCGACGGGCAGGAAATCGCCGAGCCCGATCCGCGGCAGAGCCTCCAGCAAATAGGCGCGGTTTTGCGCATAGCCGGACTTGATCGCCTCGCATTCGGCGGTCGCCTCGAAGGCGGCCTCGCCCGCGACCTGGCTCAGATAGGGCACCGAGATCGAGAGGTTCTGCTGCAGCCGCTCGATGGTGCGCACGAGTCGCTGCGGCACCACCAGCCAGCCGACGCGCCAGCCGGTCATGCAGTAGTACTTCGAGAAGGAGTTGACGATGATCGCGTCGGGGTCGGCCGACAGCGCCGTCGTCGCCGGCTGGTCGTAGGTCAGCCCGTGATAGATTTCGTCCGAAATGTACCAGAGACCGAGCCGGCGGCACTCCGCGGCCACGGCGGCGATGGCGTCGGGCGCCATCACGACGCCCGTCGGATTGGCCGGGCTCATCGTCAGCACGCCCGCCAGCGGCTTCTCACGATGGGCGCGGGCGATGAGGTCCGGCGTCAGGGCAAAGCGCGTCTCGGGGCCGACCTCGATCGCCACCGGCTCGAGGCCCAGTGCGATCAGGATGTTGCGATAGGCCGGATAGCCAGGGGCGCTGATGGCGATGCGCGCGCCGGGCTGGAAGCAGGCGAGGAAGGCGAGGATGAAGCCGCCCGAGGAGCCGGTCGTGACGACGACGCGCTCGGCCGCGACATCGACGCCATAGGCTGCGCCGTAATGTCGGGCGATGCGAGCCCTCAGCGAATCCGTGCCCAGCGCCTGGGTGTATCCGATGCGGCCATGGTCGAGCGCGCGCGCCGCGGCCGCCCGGATCGAGGCCGGCGTCGGCGCCGAGGGCTGGCCGACCTCCATGTGGACGACCGAGCCGCCGCCGCGCTCGATCGCGGCGGCCTGGTTCATCACGTCCATGACGATGAAAGGCTGGACGCGCGCGGCGCGGGCCGCGGGCTGCCGCGTTTCCTGCGGGCCGGAGGCGATTGGCGTGGCGGTGTCTGGCATCGTCTCGTCCCGAGCAGGTTGGCGTGCGGGCGGGCGTAGCCGAGGCGTCCCGGCCCCGCAACCGGTGGCAAAGCTGTGAATTGACGCCCGCCCCGGGAGCGTCGAGAAGCGACCCAGCATCAGAACCGGTCACGTGCCGGAACCGAGAAGGAACATCCGATGGCCCTTTCCACCCTGCCCCGGCGGCTCGCCCGCCTGCTGCCGGCCCTCGTGCTCGGCCTGGGCCTCGCCGCGGCTGCCCCGCCCGTGCTGGCGCAGGGCCTGGCGCCGGCGCCGGGCCTCACGGCGGACCAGCGCAAGGCGGTCGTCGGGCTGATTCGCGAGACGCTGCTGCAGAACCCCGAACTGATCCAGGAAGCCCTGATCGAGCTCGAGCGGCGCAATGCCGTGGCGCAGGCCGATGCGCAGCGCGGCGCGGTGACCGCGGAGAAGGCCCGCCTGACCGATCCGGCCACGTCGGCGATCGTCGGCAACCCGCAGGGCGACGTCACCATCATCGAGTTCATGGATTACAATTGCGGCTTCTGCAAAAGGGCGGTCGAGGACGTCCGGACCCTCGTGAAGGAGGATCCGAAGCTCAGGGTCGTGATCAAGGACTTCCCGATCCTCGGGCCCGATTCGGTCGAGGCGAGCCGCGTCGCGGTGGCGGCGATGACCCAGCTCCAGGGGCAGAAGTACTTCGATTTCCACAACAAGCTGATGGCCACGAAAGGCCGCATCAACGCCGCCAAGGCGCTCGAAGTCGCCAAGGAGGCCGGCGCCGACATCGAGCGGCTGAAGAAGGAGATGGAGTCGGCCCAGACCAAGGGCGTGATCGAGGACACGATCGCGCTGGGCGACCGGCTCGGGCTCACCGGCACGCCGGCCTTCATCCTCGGCGACGAGGTCGTGTTCGGGGCCGTCGGTGCCCCGGCCCTCAAGCAGAAGATCGAGGCCGTCCGCAAATGCGGCAAGACGAGCTGCAGCGGCTGACGGCCCTGTGCGCCTGACGCTCCGGCAGGCTTCCCCTGCCGGCCCGCAGCGTCTATGAGGGCGGCGTCCGCCGCCTCGGGCGGCGCCGGAAACAACCGCGCCATGGTCGCCGTCCACGTCCTCAACGGTCCCAATCTCAACCTGCTCGGCACCCGCGAACCCGCCACCTATGGTGCGGTGACGCTGGCGGGCGTCGAGGAACGGCTGAAGGCCAGGGCGGATGCCGCCGGCGTCGAGCTCGTGTTCCGGCAGACCAATTACGAGGGCGAACTCGTCACCTTCATCCAGCAGGCCGGCCTGGCCGGCGCGGGCGTCATCATCAATGCCGGCGCCTACACGCACACCTCGGTCGCGCTGCGCGACGCGATCAAGGGGACCGATGCGCTGGCGATCGAAGTCCATGTCTCGAACGTCCATGCCCGCGAAGAGTTTCGGCACCATTCCTACATGGCGCCGGTCTGCGTCGGCGTGATCTGCGGCTTCGGCGTGGCCAGCTACGACCTTGCTTTCGACGCGATCGTGCCGCTTCTGCAGAAGCGGGCGGCGAAGCCGGCGGCCTGATCCCCGCACCCCTCCATCCCCTGCGGGCGTCAGCGCCCGATCCAAGACCACGAAGACGGTGAAACCGCCATGGCGACCAAGAGCCCGATCGATCCCGAACTGGTCCGTGAACTCGCGCAGCTTCTGAACGAGACCGATCTCACCGAGATCGAGGTCGAAAAGGGCGATCTGCGCGTGCGCGTCGCCCGCACCATCACGGCCACCGTCCAGGTGCCCGCGGCCACCGCTCCGGTGCTCGCCGCCGCGCCGGCCGCCCCTGCCCCGGCTGTGCCCACCGATGCGAAGGCCGCAACCGCCCATCCCGGCACCGTGCCCTCCCCGATGGTCGGCACCGCCTATCGCCGGCCTTCGCCGGACGCCAAGCCCTTCGTCGAGATCGGCTCGGTGGTGAAGGCGGGCGAGCGCGTGCTGCTGGTCGAGGCGATGAAGACCTTCAACGACATCGTCGCGCCCCGCGCCGGGACGGTCGTCGCGATCATGGTCGAGGATGGGCAGCCCGTCGAATATGGCGAGCCGCTGCTGGTGATCGAGTGAGCGGCCCGGCGAACGGCGAGCGCAAGATGTTCGACAAGATCCTGATCGCCAACCGCGGAGAGATCGCGCTGCGCGTTCTGCGCGCGGCCAAGGAGCTCGGCATTGCCACGGTCGCGGTCCATTCCACCGCCGACGCCAACGCCATGCATGTGCGCCTCGCCGACGAGAGCGTCTGCATCGGTCCGCCGAGCGCCCGCGAGAGCTATCTCAATATTCCTGCGCTGATCGCGGCCTGCGAGATCACCGGCGCCGACGCCGTGCATCCCGGCTATGGCTTTCTCTCCGAGAATGCCCGCTTCGCCGAGATTCTGGAGCGGCACAACATCACCTTCATCGGCCCCAAGGCCGAGCATATCCGCTCGATGGGCGACAAGATCGAGGCCAAGCGCACGGCCAAGGCGCTCGGCATCCCCTGCGTACCGGGCTCGGAAGGCGGCGTCACCGATGACGGCGAGGCGCTGAAGATCGCGGCCGAGATCGGCTTTCCGATCATCATCAAGGCGGCGTCGGGCGGCGGCGGCAAGGGCATGAAGGTCGTGCGCAGCGAGGACGAGATGTCCGTCGCGCTTTCGACCGCGCGCACCGAGGCCAAGGCCAATTTCGGCGACGACGCGGTCTATATCGAGAAATATCTCGAAAAGCCGCGCCATATCGAGATTCAGGTTCTGGGCGACGGCCAGGGCCACGCGATCCATCTCGGCGAGCGCGACTGCTCGCTGCAGCGCCGTCACCAGAAGGTCTGGGAGGAAGGCCCCTCGCCCGCGCTCAATGCCGGCGAGCGCGACCGGATCGGCGCGATCTGCGCGGCCGCTATGTCCAAGCTGCAGTACCGCGGCGCCGGGACGATCGAGTTCCTCTACGAGGACGGCGAGTTCTATTTCATCGAGATGAACACGCGGATCCAGGTCGAGCATCCGGTGACCGAGATGATCACCGGGATCGACCTCGTCAACGAGCAGATCCGGATCGCTGCGGGCCTGCCGCTCTCGATCCAGCAGAAGGACGTCGTCATCGAGGGCCATGCCATCGAATGCCGCGTCAATGCCGAGCATCACGCGACCTTCCGGCCCTCGCCGGGCAAGATCGTCTCCTTCCACACGCCGGGCGGTCTCGGCGTGCGCGTCGATTCGGCGGCCTACCAGGGCTACGTCATCCCGCCGCATTACGACTCGCTCGTCGGCAAGCTGATCGTGCATGGCCGCAACCGGGCCGAATGCCTGATGCGGCTGCGCCGTTCGCTGGACGAGTTCGTCGTCGACGGCGTCGACACGACGCTGCCGCTGTTCCGCACGCTGGTGCGCAACCCGGACATCCTGAACGGCGACTACAACATCCACTGGCTCGAGACGTTTCTCGCCGCCGGCGGGATGGACGAGACCGGCGTCGCCTGAACGGTCGAATCTCTCGGGACCTCATCCTGAGGAGCCGCGAAGCGGCGTCTCGAAGGATGCTCCAGATGTCTCAGGAGCCTCCTGGACCATCCTTCGAGATGCGCTCCTGCGGAGCGCTCCTCAGGATGAGGGCTGACGATCGTTGGACAGCCGTTTGACTCCCGCGCCAGCCCGCGCTCCCCTGCGCCCATGAAGGCCCGCTCCATTCCCGTGCGCACGCCCGAGATCACGCCGGAGATCATGCTGCGCGCCTATGCGGCCGGCATTTTCCCGATGGCGGAGACGGCTGACGACCCGAACCTGTTCTGGGTCGAGCCGGATCTGCGCGGCGTCATCCCGCTCGAGGGCTTCCACCTGTCGTCACGGCTGGCGCGAACCGTCCGCTCGGACCGGTTCGAGGTCCGGGTCGACAGCGATTTCGATGCCGTCATCGCGGCCTGCGCCGAGCCGAGGGCCGATCGCCCGGACACCTGGATCAACCGCCGCATCCGCGACATCTTCGGCGCGCTGTTCCGCATCGGCCATGTCCATACGGTCGAGTGCTGGCGCGAGGGTCGGCTCGTCGGCGGGCTCTACGGTCTGGCGCTGGGCGGGGCTTTCTTCGGCGAGAGCATGTTCCACCGCGAGACCGACGCGTCGAAGGTCGCGCTCGTGCATCTCGTGGCGCGGCTGCGTCTGGGCGGCTACAGGCTGCTCGACGCCCAGTTCCAGACCGCCCATCTGGCGCAGTTCGGCACGCAGGAGGTGCCGCGCGCGGCCTATCAGCTGCTGCTCGAGCGGGCGCTGGCGACGCCGGGCAATGCCGCCATCTGGTCGCCGGGCCAGCGCGTCTCGGGCGCGCAGGCCGTGGCGGGCGTCTTGGTCGGCTGAGGCGGGATCAGTTGCCGCCGGCCGGGTCGCGGCCGGGATTGGTCGGAAAGAAACGCTGGGTCGGCGCCTGGCGGGGTGCGACCGGAACGCCCCGCGGCGGGGCCACGTCGACGCGCTGACCGGGCGGCGTCAGGATGTCGCCCCGTCCGCCCGGAGGCGGCAGGCCGGGCTGTTGGTTGACGTCGCGCGCGGGATTGCGCGGCCGGCGCGGCTCTTCGGGCAGCGGAGCCTCGGGCTCCTTGGGATCGACCACGAGTTCGGTGCCGCCTTTGCAGTCGGTCAGCCAGACGTCGTAGATCGCGTGCTCGACCCCGTGCAGGCCCGGGCTGGCGGCATACATCCAGCCCGTGAAGATGCGCCGGTATTCGTTGTTGAAGGTGACCTCGTCGACCTCGGTGAAGCTCGTCGTCTGGGGCGCTTCCGTGGGCGGGCGCGTCCAGCAGACCCGCGGCGTCAGCTGCAGCGCACCGAACTGCACGGTCTCGTCGACCGCGACCTCGAAGGAGATGATCCGGCCGGTGATCTTGTCGAGCCCGGCGAAGACGGCTGTCGGGTTGCGGATGCGGTCGGCCATGGCCGGCCCGGTCAGCGCGAGCGACAGAAGCGCGGTCGAAACCAGGCCGGCCAGGGCCGGAAAGCGGGAGGGCGACGGCATGGCTGTCTGGCGAATCTCTGCGACGGCGCGGGCGGGCCGCGTCGGCGCGCAGTAACACGCCAAACGCAGCGGAAAAAGGGCGATCGCCCGCGCGGCGCGGGGCCTCAGCGCCCCGGCGTCCAGGGCTCGTAGTCGCCGGTGGCGGCGGGGCGCTCGCCCTCGCCCAGGATCGAGCCCTTGGGACGGTAGGCCAGTGCCGTGCCCGTCCAGTTCTGCTGATGCGGCTGCTGCCAGTCGCGCGGCTCGTAGCGCTCCTCGGAGGGGGCGACGTCGACCGTGTGCTGCAGCCAGCCCTTCCAGCCCGGCGGCACCTTCGACGCCTCGGCCTCGCCATTGTAGATCACCCAGCGACGCTGATAGCCCAGCGCCTTGTCCTTCACGCCGCCCTTGGTGCGGTAATAGACGTTACCGAACTCGTCCTCGCCGACGCGCTCGCCGAAGCGCCAGGTGTGGAAGCGCGTGCCGATGGTCTGGCCGTTCCACCAGGTGAAGATCTGCAGCAGCCAGTCTTTCATCGTGCTCGTCCCGCGAAAGGGGGGCAGCGGCCGCGCGCGGCGCGAACCGTCGTCGCGGCGACTTATGGCGTCGGTGCGCGGCCCTGTCCAGTGTCCACAGGTTTCGGGCACGGGCTGGGCCGCCCTGAGACGGCTCGGTCGATTCGCCTGGGCGGCCGGATCGCAGGCGGTCGCGGTGTCGGGCCGATTCGCAGCGCCGAGGTCGCCAAAAGGCCTTTGGGCGCGGGCGGTTTGGCCCGGATGCGGAGAGCGGCCGCGAAGGCGCCCGGCCGGTCATGGCAGGAAAGCAACAGGTAACCATGTTCTCGTGCATTTGAGTGGTCCGGAGGTGGGCAGCGGTCGCCGCAATGCCACCGGGCGCTTGCGATTCTGCGTGGAATTTCCGAGGCTTGTCGTGCGGCTTGCAACTTATCCCCTGAGTTCACAGATAGGCACTAGATGTCGTGTCTGGCGGTGAGGCGGCGCACTAATCCTTGACGGAACGGTCCGTCCAGGACTAGGTTTTGACAGTCGCGTGACGGCCGGCGGAGACGCCTTTCGATACCCGCGCCAAGAGTTTCCAGAGGGGTCGAGGCGGTTTTCGCGGCACACCAGCATGGTGGCGCCGAGGCGGCGCGCGCGGCCTGTCTGGCCGCAACCGGACGAAGCAGGGCGGGACAGAACGCCTGCACGTCCACGGGGCATCAAAATCGAGTTGGGCTGACACCAGGAGCCGGTTGATCAACCGGCCGCGCGAGGCGTGACCCGCCCGCGGCAAGCATCAGGGAATGACGGATCATGCGCATCGAGCGCCGCTACACCTCCGCCGGACAGTCGCCTTACGCTGCCATTCCCTTCCGATCCGCCGTCAGCGAGATCCGCAATCCCGATGGCTCGATCGTGTTCCGGCTGGAAGGCATCGAGGTGCCCGAATCCTGGTCGCAGGTGGCGAGCGACGTGCTCGCGCAGAAGTATTTCCGCAAGGCCGGCGTGCCGGCGCGGCTGAAGAAGGTCGAGGAGAACGACGTCCCCTCCTTCCTCTGGCGCTCTGTCGCCGACGAGACGGCGCTGGCCGCCCTGCCCGAGGGCGAGCGCAACGGCTCGGAGATCTCGTCGAAGCAGGTGTTCGACCGCCTCGCCGGCTGCTGGACCTATTGGGGCTGGAAGGGCGGCTATTTCACCTCGGAGGAGGATGCCGCCGCCTTCCATGACGAGCTGCGCTTCATGCTCGCGACGCAGCGCGTCGCGCCCAACTCGCCGCAATGGTTCAACACCGGCCTGCACTGGGCCTATGGCATCGACGGCCCGAGCCAGGGCCATTTCTACGTCGACTACAAGACCGGCAAGCTGACCAAGTCGAAGTCGAGCTATGAGCATCCCCAGCCGCATGCCTGCTTCATCCAGGGCGTGCAGGACGACCTCGTCAACGAGGGCGGCATCATGGACCTCTGGGTGCGCGAGGCGCGCCTGTTCAAATACGGCTCGGGCACCGGCTCGAACTTTTCGATGCTGCGCGGCGAGGGCGAGAAGCTCGCCGGCGGCGGCCGCTCCTCGGGCCTGATGTCCTTCCTCAAGATCGGCGACCGCGCGGCGGGCGCGATCAAGTCGGGCGGCACGACGCGCCGCGCCGCCAAGATGGTCGTGGTCGATGTCGACCACCCCGACATCGAGACCTATATCGACTGGAAGGTGAAGGAGGAGCAGAAGGTCGCCGCCCTCGTCACCGGCTCCAAGACCGTCCAGAAGCACATGAAGGCCGTGCTCAAGGCCTGCGTGAACTGCGAGGGCGACGGTGATTCCTGCTTCGATCCCGAGAAGAACCCCGCCCTGAAGCGCGAAATCAAGCTCGCCCGCAAGGCGCTGGTGCCGGACAACTACATCAAGCGCGTCATCCAGTTCGCCAGGCAGGGCTACAAGGACATCCAGTTCGACATCTACGACACGGACTGGGATTCGGAAGCCTATCTTACCGTTTCAGGCCAGAACTCGAACAATTCGGTCTCGCTGACCGACGATTTCCTGCGCGCGGTCGAGAATGACGGCGACTGGAACCTGACGGGGCGCACCACCGGCAAGGTGACGAAGACGCTGAAGGCCCGCGACCTCTGGGAGAAGATCGGCTACGCCGCCTGGGCCAGCGCCGATCCCGGCCTGCACTTCAACACGACGATGAACGACTGGCACACCTGCAAGGCATCGGGCCGCATCCGCGCGTCCAATCCCTGCTCGGAGTACATGTTCCTCGACGACACCGCCTGCAACCTCGCCTCCGCCAACCTGCTGCAGTTCTACGACCGGCAGAGCAAGGCGTTCGACGTCGCGGCCTATGAGCATCTCTGCCGGCTCTGGACCGTCGTGCTCGAGATCTCGGTGACGATGGCGCAGTTCCCGTCGAAGGAGATCGCGGAGCTCTCCTACGAATACCGGACGCTCGGCCTCGGCTACGCCAATATCGGTGGCCTGCTGATGACCATGGGCCTCGGCTATGATTCCGACGAGGGCCGTGCGCTGGCCGGCGCGCTGACCGCGATCATGACCGGCGTCTCCTATGCGACCTCGGCCGAGATGGCCCGCGAGCTCGGCCCCTTCCCGGGCTACAAGAAGAACGCGAGCCACATGCTGCGCGTCATCCGCAACCACCGCACCGCGGCGCATGGCCTGGCGAGCGGCTATGAGGGCCTGGAGGTCACGCCGGTTCCGCTCGACCACGGCACGCTGGCCCGCCTCGGTGGCTCCTCGACGCTGATGTCGGAGCGCGCCCGCATCGCCTGGGACAACGCCCTGGCGCTCGGCGAGCAGCATGGCTACCGCAACGCCCAGGCGACCGTGATCGCGCCGACCGGCACGATCGGCCTCGTGATGGATTGCGACACCACCGGCATCGAGCCCGATTTCGCCCTGGTGAAGTTCAAGAAGCTGGCCGGCGGCGGCTACTTCAAGATCATCAACGCGGCGGCGCCCGATGCGCTGCGGGCGCTGGGCTATCGCGAGAGCGAGATCGCCGAGATTGAGGCCTATGCGGTCGGCCATGGCTCGCTGGCGCAGGCGCCGGGCGTGAACCACGGCTCGCTGCGGGCCAAGGGCTTCACGAGTGACAAGATCGACGCGATCGAGAAGGACCTGAAGGCCGCCTTCGACATCAAGTTCGTCTTCAACAAATGGACGCTGGGCGAGGATTTCCTGACCCAGACGCTGAAGGTCCCGGCCGAGAAGCTCAATGACATGAGCTTCGAGCTCCTGCCCTTCCTCGGCTTCTCCAAGGCCGAGATCGAGGCCGCCAACGTCCATGTCTGCGGGGCGATGACGCTGGAGGGCGCGCCGCATCTCAAGCTCGAGCACTACCCGGTCTTCGACTGCGCCAACCCCTGCGGGCGCGTCGGCAAGCGCTATCTCTCGGTCGAGAGCCATATCCGCATGATGGCGGCGGCCCAGCCCTTCATCTCGGGCGCCATCTCCAAGACCATCAACATGCCCAACGACGCCACCGTCGAGGACTGCAAAAACGCCTATATGCTGTCCTGGAAGCTGGCGCTGAAGGCCAACGCCCTCTACCGCGACGGCTCCAAGCTGTCGCAGCCGCTGAACTCGGCGCTGATCAGCGAGGAGGAGGACGAGGACGACGCGGTCGAGGCGCATTACCAGCAGCCGATGACGGCCCGCGCCACCCAGGTCGCCGAGAAGATCGTCGAGCGCATCGTCGAGAAGGTCGTGCGCGAGCGCGAGAAGATGCCCGCGCGCCGCACCGGCTACATCCAGAAGGCGGTCGTCGGCGGCCACAAGGTCTATGTCCACACCGGCGAATATGCCGATGGTCGCCTCGGCGAGATCTTCATCGACATGCACAAGGAAGGCGCCGCCTTCCGCGCGATGATGAACAACTTCGCCATCGCGGTGTCGCTCGGCCTGCAATATGGCGTGCCGCTGGAGGAGTATGTCGAGGCCTTCACCTTCACGCGCTTCGAGCCGTCGGGCTTCGTGCAGGGCAACCAGTCGATCAAGAACGCGACCTCGATCCTCGACTACGTCTTCCGCGAACTTGCCATCTCCTATCTCGGCCGGCACGACCTCGCCCATATCGATCCCAGCGAGATCGGCCATGACGTGATCGGCGGCGGCGTCGGCCAGGACAAGGCGCCACAGACGACGACGCCGATCACCTCGAGCCCGCTCGCCTCGACGGGTTTTCGCCGCGGCAAGCCGATCAATTTCCACGCCATCCAGGGCGGCGGCGGCCTCGCGACCGGTCCCGAGACGACCGCGCGTGGCGGTGCGACCGTCACCGCCTTCACCACGGTGGGCGCCACCGCGCTGAAGGAGGAGGAAAGCTTCGGCGAGGCCGAGATGGCCAAGCTCGGCTTCTCGGCGCCCGCCGCCCAGCCCTCGGCTTCAGAGCGCCGCGCCGAGGCGATCATGAAGGGCTATGTCGGCGATTCTTGCGGCGAGTGCGGGAACTTCACGCTGGTGCGGAACGGCACGTGTTTGAAGTGCAATACGTGCGGGAGCACGACGGGGTGTAGTTGATGGCAGGTGCAAATCTCAGAGTTATAAGCTCCGCGCCAACCCTCCTTGACTACCGAGTAGTCGAGGAGGGAATCGCACGATTCGAAAACGCTGACACGAACCGTGGCCGAGCATTTGGGAAGTATGTCTTAGCTACATACTTCAATCTTCATCAGGAAGAGATAGAGCGCTGCCTCGTTGATGGAGAAAATGACGGCGGGATTGATATTTTCTATCGCGATGACGATTTTGCGATAATCAATCTCGGAAACTGTAAGTGTGTAACAAAGTTTTCTAAATCAAGTGAGAATTTTCCGGGCTCTGAAGTTGATAAAGTTCTGTGCTTTTTAGATGAATTTGTCAGACGAGACGAAATTCTGCTTTCGCGCGTCAATTCGCGCCTGGCAGCCGAAATAAGACTAGCTTGGGAAGCAGTAGAAGACCGAACATTTACGATTCGCGTTCACCTGTTTTCAAATAAATTACCCTTGGCACCCCACGAACGAAAGAGAGTAGTGGGCGCGCTAGCGAAGTTTGGCCCGAACGTCAGCCTTAATGAGCACGGACTTTATGAACTTGCGCATGGATCTGTGCGGAATGCGCGCCCTTCTTTCAAGAAAAAACTTCGCCCTATCCGTGGATACGACGCTACATGCGGCGAAGCCCGCGGCTTCCAGATGGAAGTTTCACTGTCGGAAATTGGTAGGTTTCTGGCTGGCCCAGCTGAAACAAGCTCTTTCGATGACCGCCTATTGGCTGCAAACGTTCGATATTTTTTGGGACGAGACAATACGGTCAATAAAGAGATTGCTAACACCATCGTTAGCAACCCCCAGGAATTTTGGTATCGAAACAATGGAATAACTATTGTCTGCGATCAGATAATCGGTATTCCCAACGGCAGTCACGCAGTTACGCTTATAAATCCTAATATCGTAAATGGTGGACAAACCGCCAATGTAATACACGAGACCATCGCAAATAACCTAACGGGCAGCCCGGCGGGATCGGTTCCGATCAAATTAATAGAAACAAAAGACCGCGCACTAATTGACCGAATTGCGATTTCATCAAACACTCAGACGCGTATCTTTGGCAGAGATTTGCGTGCAAATGACGAAAT
>NCCO01000020.1 GCA_002279705.1 Allobosea sp. 12-68-7 | reverse complement strand
CTCCGCGCCGAGCGCGGTGAAGTAGTCGGAGACGGTCGACTGCAGCAACCGGGGCGCCGCCACCTCGGCGATCGGCACCTTCCACATCGGTTCCGCCTTCGCGCAGACGCCTGAATTCTCCTACAAATACGCCAACAACCTGCCGCTCGCGCACCCCCTGAACATGCGCGCCAACGAGGCGGTCGAGAAGATCAAGGCCGAGACCAAGGGCCGCGTCGCGATCCAGATCTTCCCGAACAACCAGCTCGGCTCCGACACCGACATGCTGAGCCAGGTCCGCTCCGGCGGCGTCGAGTTCTTCACGCTCTCGCCGCTGATCCTCTCGACGCTCGTGCCCAACGCCTCGGTCTCCGGCATCGGCTTCGCCTTCCCGAACTATGACGCCGTCTGGAAGGCCATGGACGGCGAGCTCGGCGCCTATGTTCGCGGCCAGATCGGCAAGGCCAACCTCGTCGTCATGGACAAGATCTGGGACAACGGCTTCCGCCAGATGACCTCGTCCAAGGGCCCGATCAGCACCCCCGACGACCTCAAGGGCCTGAAGATCCGCGTGCCGGTCTCGCCGCTCTGGACCTCGATGTTCACCGCCTTCCAGTCGGCCCCCGCCAGCATCAACTTCGACGAGGTCTACACCGCGCTGCAGACCAAGATCGTCGACGCGCAGGAAAACCCGCTGGCGATCATCTCGACCGCCAAGCTGTTCGAGGTGCAGAAATACTGCTCCATGACCAACCACATGTGGGACGGCTTCTGGTTCCTCGGCAACAAGCGCGCCTGGGAGCGCCTGCCGGAGGATCTGCGCGCGATCGTCGCCAAGAATCTCAACGCCGCCGCCGAGCTGGAGCGCGCCGACGTCGCCAAGCTCAATGCCGGCCTGCGCGACGACCTGACGTCCAAGGGCATGGTCTTCAACGACACCAAGGCCGACCCCTTCCGCGACGCCCTGCGCAAGGCCGGCTTCTACGCCGAGTGGAAGAAGAAGTATGGCGACGAGGCCTGGGCGATCCTCGAGAAGGCCGTCGGCGGCTCGCTGAGCTGAGGCTGCTCAGCCGTCATTGCGAGCGCAGCGAAGCAATCCAGACTGAAGCGCTCTGCCGCTCTGGATTGCTTCGTCGGCTGCGCCTCCTCGCAATGACGGCCCGTTTCTCCAACTGATCGAAGAGCGTCCACCATGGCCGACCGGCTCAAGGGCAAGATCGCCGTCGTCTTCGGCGCCGGCTCCTCCGGCGAGGGCTGGGGCAACGGCAAGGCGGCGGCTGTCGCCTTCGCCCGCGAGGGGGCGCGCGTCGCCTGCATCGACATCAGCCAGGCGGCGGCCGACGAGACCGCCGCGATCATCACGGCTGAGGGCGGCGTCGCCATCGCGCTGGCCGCCGACGTCACCCGGCAGGCCTCGATCGATTCAGCCGTCGCCGCGACGATGACGCGTTTCGGCCGCGTCAACATCCTCCACAACAATGTCGGCGTCACCCATATGGGCGGGCCGGTCGAGCTGTCGGAAGAGCAGTTCCAGGCCGCGATCGACCTCAATCTCGGCCCGGTCTATCGCTGCTCCAAGGCCGTCATTCCGCATATGCTGGCCAGCGGCGGCGGCGCGATCGTCAATATCTCCTCGATCGCCGCGATCCGCTGGGTCGGCTACCCCTATTTCGCCTATTACGCGACCAAGGCCGCCGTGAACCAGGCGACGGTGGCGCTGGCCATGCAATACGCCCGTCAGGGCATCCGGGCGAACTGCATCATGCCGGGCCTGATCGACACGCCGATGATCTACAAGCAGATCTCGGCGCAGTACGCCTCGCCAGACGAGATGGTCGCCGCCCGCGACGCGCTCGTGCCGATGGGCAAGATGGGCACCGCCTGGGACATCGCCAACGCCGCGGTCTTCCTCGCCTCCGACGAGGCCAAGTTCATCACCGGCATCTGCCTGCCGGTCGACGGCGGCCAGACCTGCGGCGCGAGCGGGGTGGGGTAGAGGTCTGCCGTCATTCCGGTCATGCTCTGAAACGCGCCGTCATCCTGGGCGGCCAAAGGCCGACCGGGATGACGGGGGTGGTTCTGGCTGCAAGTTGCGACGGTTACCCCCGCCGCGCGATCCAGTCCGCCAGCGGCCCCGCCAAACCCACGCTCTCCTTGCCCGCCGGCCGCGCGAAGCTGCCCGTGCGCGCCTTGAGCGGCCGCAGCAGTGCCAGCGTCTCGGCCTGCTTCACCGCCGCCTGAACCTGGTCGATCACCGGCACGGGAATGCGCTCGCGAACCTTCGCCGCCAGCCCCGCCAGCGGCGCTCCCGCCAGGATCACCACATCGGCCTGCGTGCTCGAAACCGCCTCGTTGGCGAGCGCGACCAGCAAGTCTTCCTTCTCCTCCTGCACCTCCGAGATCGAGCGGAAGGCGCCGTCGAGCATGCGGATTCCGGCGCAGCGATCGGCCATGCCATGCATCTCGACGCATTCCTGGTACCAGGGGCCGAGCGCACTCGCGAAGGTGACAATCTCGCGCGCCGCGAACAGGCCGGGATCGCCGAAAGCCGCGATCACCGCCGCGTCGTAGCTCCCCACCCGCTCCGCCAGCATTTCGAGCGCCATCGCCCCGCCGATCTGCGCCTCCGCCCGCGTCGAGATGTAGGGGACGCCGCGCGGGGCCGTGGCGGGCAGGATCTGCGTGTCCGGGCCGACGACCTGAACCGCCGCATCGAGCAGCCGCGTCGTCAGGCTCTCGCTGGTGTTGGGGTTCAGCAGCAGGATCTTCATCGCGTCTCGCTCTCTCGGCCTGGGCGCGTCGCGCCTGCAGGCTGCGTGCCATGGCGCAGGCCTCCGATCCAGCCCGGATCGCGCGCACGGCGTAGCGCGTTCCATCTCTGGAACACTTGATCCATTCCGCGCACGCTGCCAGAAGAGTTGACTCAGCGGCGCGCGACCGGGAGAGGGATGGCATGATGGACGGGACGGCCCTTTCGGCCCCTCGCGATTTCGACGGCCTGCGATCGCTGATCCTCGCCCGCCGCCAGTCGCTGCCCAAGCGGATCGCCCAGGTCGCCGCCTATGCGCTCGACAATCCCGACGAGATCGCCTTCGGCACGGCGGCCAGCATCGCCGACGCCGCCGGCGTCCAGCCCTCGACGCTGGTGCGCTTCGCCCAGCATCTCGGCTTCGACGGCTTCACCAGCCTGCAGAGCGTCTTCCGCGAACGGCTGCGCGAACGCAATTCGAGCTATGAGGAGCGGCTCAATGCGCTGCGTGCCAATGTCGGCGACAACGGCGCCAATCACCGCATCCTCGAGGGATTCCTGACCGCCTCGGGCACATCGCTCGACCTTCTGGCCCGCTCACTCGACGAGGCGCAGCTCGACCGCGCCATCGCGGTGCTCGCGGGCGCGGAGACGGTCTTCATCCTGGCGCGACGGCGCTCCTACCCGGTGGCGAGCTACATGGCCTATGCGCTGGGCAAGCTCGGCGTGCGCAACCAGCTCGTCGAATCGGCCGCTGGCCTCGGTCCCGAGATCCTCTCCTTCGCGACGCCGCGCGACGTCGCCCTCGCCGTCAGCTTCTCGTCCTATGCGGCCGAGACGATCGACGAGGCCCGCCAGCTCTCCGAGCGCGGCGTGCCGGTCGTCGCCATCACCGACAGCGCCTTCTCGCCGCTGGTCCAGTTCGCGACGCTCTGGTTCGAGGTCGCGGAGGCCGATTTCGGCGGCTTTCGCACGCTCTCGGCCACCATGGCGCTGTCGATGGCACTGGCCGTCGGCATCGGCGATGCGCGCCGGGACCGCAAGCCCGGCAAGCCGCGCGGACGCGCACGCAGCCCCTCCTGACGCCCTCGGCCGCACCCTCCAGATCAGGAAAGTACATTCCGAATTGACTAGAAAATAGAATTTTTATTTCGTAAACGACGGATCGCCGGAGCGCGGGGCGCAGCCGGGACCAGGGCAGGACGAGGCGGGAGAACGACATGGCGGCATCGCAGGGCGGACCCGCGCCGTCGCTCGACGTCATCACCATCGGGCGCGCATCGGTCGATCTCTACGGCCAACAGATTGGTTCGCGGCTCGAGGATGTCGGCAGCTTCGCCAAATCGGTCGGCGGCTGCCCGGCCAACATCGCCATCGGCACCGCCCGGCTGGGGTTGCGCTCGGCCCTGCTGACGCGCGTCGGCGACGAGCAGTTCGGCCGATTCCTGCGCGAGCAGCTCGCGCGCGAAGGCGTCGATCTCGGCGGGCTGAAGACGGACCCGACGAGGCTGACGGCGCTCGCCATACTCTCGGTCGAGAGCGACACATCCTTCCCGCTGCTGTTCTACCGCGAGAACTGCGCCGACATGGCGCTGGAGGAGGCGGACGTCGACGCCGCCTTCCTCGCCACCGCCCGCGCCGTCGTCGTCACCGGCACCCATTTCGCGCGCCCCAACACCGAGGCCGCCCAGCGCAAGGCGATGCGGCTGATACGGGCGCAGGGCGGGAAGGTCGTCCTCGACATCGACTATCGCCCTAATCTCTGGGGGCTGGCCGGCCATGCCGCGGGCGACAACCGCTACATCGCCTCGACCGCCGTCTCGGAGCGGATGAAGAGCGTCCTGCCTGGCTGCGACCTCGTCGTCGGCACCGAGGAGGAGGTGCTGATCGCCTCGGGCGAGAGCGAGCTGCTGCCGGCGCTCAAGACGATCCGCGCGCTGACCCCCGCCACCATCGTGCTCAAGCGCGGCCCGATGGGCTGCATCGTCTATCAGGGCGCGATCTCCGACGATCTGGAGGACGGCATCATCGGCAAGGGCTTCCCGATCGAGGTCTACAATGTGCTGGGCGCGGGCGACGCCTTCCTGTCCGGCTTCCTGCGCGGCTGGCTCGGCGGCGAGAGCCTGCAGACGGCCGCGACCTGGGCCAATGCCTGCGGCGCCTTCGCCGTCTCGCGCCTGCTCTGCTCGCCCGAGAGCCCGACCTTCGCGGAGCTGCAGTATTTCCTCAAGAACGGCAGCCCGCATCGCGCGCTCCGCAAGGACGAGGCGATCAACCACATCCACTGGGCGACGACGCGCCGCCGCGACATCCCCTCGCTGATGGCGCTCGCCTGCGACCACCGCGCCCAGCTCGAGGAGGTCGCGCAAAAGCTCGGTGCCGACCCCGCCCGCATCCGCGACTTCAAGGTGCTGGCGGTCAGGGCCGCCGCGCGCGTCGCGGCCGGCCGGCCGGGCTACGGCATGCTGCTCGACGAGAAACATGGCCGCGAGGCGATGTTCGAATTCGCCCGGCACCCCTTCTCCTGGCTCGGCCGCCCGGTCGAGCTGCCGGGCTCGCGACCGCTGCGCTTCGAGACGAGCCAGGATATCGGCTCAGCTCTGCCGGAATGGCCGGTCGATCACTGCATCAAGGCGCTCTGCTTCTACCATCCCGACGACGAGCCCGCGCTCAAGCAGGCCCAGCAGGAGACGCTGCGGGCCCTCTTCGAGGCGGCCCGCAAGGTCGGCCGCGAATTGCTCGTCGAGATCATCGCCGGCCGCAACGGCCCGCTCGGCCCCGACACCATCGCCCGCGCCCTGCAGGAGCTCTACGGCCTCGGCATCAAGCCGGACTGGTGGAAGCTCGAGCCGCAGGCCTCCCCCGCCGCCTGGGCCGCGATCGAACAGACCATCGCCCGCAACGACCCCTGGTGCCGCGGCGTGCTGCTGCTCGGGCTCGACGCCCCCGCCGAGGCGCTGGAGGCCGGCTTCGCCGCCACGGCGGCCACCCCCATCGTCAAGGGCTTCGCCGTCGGCCGCACCATCTTCATGGCGGCCGCCGAGGCCTGGCTCGCCGGCCGCACGGACGACGAGGCGGCGATCGCCGACATGGCCCGCCGCTTCGGCGCGCTGACCGAACTCTGGCTCGCCACCCGCGAGCGCAAGGCGGCCTGACCGTGCCGTCCTTGTTCCATCCGCCCCGTCATTCCGGACAAGCCGCGCCAGCGGCGCCGCTCCGGAATCCATCATAGAGTACAGAGCCCTCCGATGGATTCCGGGCCTCCGCTTCGCTCCGCCCGGAATGACGAAGAGGTTCCACCGCACAATCCGTGGCCGACGAGACGTTTCATGACCGCCACCATCCGCCTCACCATGGCCCAGGCGCTGACGCGCTATCTCAGCCGCCAGATGACCGAGATCGACGGGCAGCGCCTGCCCATCTTCGGCGGCGTCTGGGCGATCTTCGGCCATGGCAATGTCGCAGGCCTTGGCGAGGCGCTCTGGCAGGAGCGCGAGCGCCTGCCGACCTTCCGCGCCCATCACGAGCAGGCCATGGCCCATGCGGCCATCGCCTATGCCAAGACGAACATGCGCCGCCGCTTCATGGCGGCGACGACCTCGATCGGCCCCGGCGCGACCAACCTCGTCACCGCCGCGGCGCTCGCCCATGTCAACCGCCTGCCGGTGCTGCTGCTGCCGGGCGACGTCTTCGCCAACCGCATTCCCGACCCCGTCCTCCAGCAGGTCGAGGCGTTCGGCGACGGCACGATCTCGGCCAATGACTGCTTCAAGCCGGTCTCGCGCTATTTCGACCGGATCACCCGCCCCGAGCAGATCATCCCGGCGCTCCAGCGCGCCATGCAGGTGCTGACCGACCCGGCCGAATGCGGCCCCGTGACGCTCGCGCTCTGCCAGGACGTGCAGGCGGAAGCCTATGATTACCCGGAGAGCTTCTTCGAAGAGCGTCTCTGGACGCCGCGCCGCCCGCGGCCCGACCGCGGCGAGTTGGCTGCGGCCGCGGCCGCGCTCAAGGCCGCGAAGAAGCCGCTGATCGTGGCGGGCGGCGGCGTGCTCTATTCCGGCGCCAGCGACGAGCTCGCCCGCTTTGCGACGCAGACCGGCATCCCCGTCTGCGAGACGCAAGGCGGCAAGTCGGCCCTGCCCGACGACGCGCCGCTGAACATGGCCGCCATCGGCGTCACCGGCACGGGCGCCGCCAACCGCCTCGCGGCGGAGGCCGACCTGATCCTCGCGGTGGGCACGCGCCTGCAGGATTTCACCACCGGCTCCTGGGCGCTGTTCGCCGCCGGCAAGAGCGTGATCGGCCTCAACATCCAGGCGTTCGATGCCGGCAAGCACCGCGCTTTGCCGCTGGTCGCGGACGCCCGCGAGGCCCTCGCCGAACTGCGCGACGCGCTGGGTGGCTGGACGGCCCCCGAAAGCTGGACCACCGGCGCCAAGGCCGGCAAGGCCGCCTGGTCCCGGGAGGCGCAGGCCGTCACCGCCGCGACCAACGCGGCGCTCCCTTCGGATGCGCAGGTCATCGGTGCCGTCCAGCGCAGCCTCGGCGCGGAGGTCATCCTGCTGCATGCAGCCGGCGGCCTGCCCGGCGAATTGCACAAGCTCTGGCAGGCGGGTTCGCCCGGCTCCTACCATGCCGAATACGGCTTCTCCTGCATGGGCTACGAGATCGCCGGCGGGCTCGGCGCCAAAATGGCCCGGCCCGACCGCGAGGTCGTCGTCATGCTCGGCGACGGCTCCTATCTGATGATGAACTCCGAGATCGCGACCTCGGTGATGCTGGGTCTCAAGCTCACCATCGTGCTGCTCGACAACCGCGGCTTCGGCTGCATCAACCGCCTCCAGAACGCGACCGGCAGCGCCTCCTTCAACAACCTGCTGAAGGACGCCCGGCACGAGACCCTGCCGGAGATCGACTTCGTCGCCCATGCGGGAAGCCTGGGCGCGATCGCGGTGAAAGCCACCTCGATCGCCGAACTGGAAGCCGCTCTGGCCCAGGCCAAGGCGAACACCCGCACCACGGTCGTCGTCATCGACACCGACCCGCTGGTCTCGACCGGCGCGGGCGGCGCGTGGTGGGACGTGGCGGTGCCGGACGTCAGCGAACGCGCCGAAGTCCGCGCCGCGCGGGCGAGTTATGACGAGCGCCGCAAGCGGCAGACGATTGGTATCTGAAGCCCGGATAATCGCGCCGTCATCCTGGGCGACCGCAGGTCGACCGGGATCCATCCAAGGCCACAGCGCCCTCCGATGGATCCCGGCCTTCGCTGCGCGAAGTCCAGGATGACGGGCGAAGACGATTAGCGAACATAAGAAAGACCCCACACATGATCCGCATCGGCGCAAACCCCATCGGCTGGTCGAATGACGACATGCTCGAGATCGGCGGCGACATCCCGCTCGAGACCTGCCTGAGCGAGGCCCGCACGGCCGGCTTCACCGGCATGGAGCTCGGCAACAAGTTTCCGCGCAGCGCCGCGGCGCTGAAGCCGATCCTCGACGCCCACGGCCACGCACTCGTCTCCGGCTGGTACTCGACGGAGCTGCTGATCCGCGACGTCGCCGCCGAGATGGAAGCCGTGAAGGCTCACGCCACCCTGCTGCGCGACATGGGCTGCACGGTGCTGATCGCCGCCGAGACCTCCAATGCCATCCATTCCGACATGGCCAAGCCGCTCTCGGCCCGCCCGGTGCTGGCGAAGGACGACTGGGCACCGTTCGGCGCGCGCTACACGAACTTCGCTGAAGACCTGAAGGCGCAGTACGGCCTCCAGCTCGTCTATCACCACCATATGGGCACGGTGGTGCAGACCGAATCCGAGATCGACCGCTTCATGGCCGTCACCCGCGACGCCGTCGGGCTCCTGCTCGACACCGGCCACGCCACTTGGGGCGGCGGCGATCCCGCCCGTATCGCGCGGCACTGGAAGCCCCGCATCCACCATGTCCATTGCAAGGACATCCGCGAGGCCGTGATGTGGCAGTCCAACAAGGAGGACTGGTCCTTCCTGCAGTCAGTGCTGGCCGGCGTCTACACCGTGCCGGGCGACGGGCTGATCGACTATGTCCGCGTGCTCCGCGAGCTGCAGGGCTATTCCGGCTGGATCGTCGTCGAGGCCGAGCAGGACCCGAAGAAGGCAGAGCCCAAGACCTACGCCAGGCTCGGCCACGCCAATCTCAGCCGCTTCATCAAGGAAGCGGGGCTGGGCTGACAGCATTCACAGCCCTCATCCTGAGGAGCCGCGAAAGCGGCGTCTCGAAGGATGGTTCAGGAGGCTCGGGAAGCTTCTGGAGCATCCTTCGAGACGCGATCTTCGATCGCTCCTCAGGATAAGGGCTGAGTACGACAAAGGAACCCACCCATGTCCCACCTCAAGATCCGCCCCTCCGGCCGCCAAGGGCTCGTGACCCGCGTCACGCCGCAGAGCGCCGGCTGGACTTATGTCGGCTTCGAGCTGCACCGGCTCAAAGCCGGCGAGAGCGTGTCAGCGGCGACGGGGCATCGCGAGGCCTGCCTCGTCTTCGTCACCGGCAAGGGCGAGGTCACGGCCGGCGGGCAGGAGCTCGGCACCCTCGGGCAGCGCATGAGCCCCTTCGAGGGCAAGCCCTGGTCGGTCTACGTCCCGCAAGGGTCGGACTGGTCGGTGACGGCCACCACCGAGCTTGAGCTGGCGGTCTGCTCCGCGCCGGGCCTGCACGGCGGCCTGCCGGTGCGGGTGATCGCGCCCGACGCGCTCGGCCAGGAGGTCCGCGGCAAGGGCTCCAACACCCGCCACGTCACCAACATCCTCCCCGAGGGCGAACCGGCGGATTCGCTGCTCGTCGTCGAGGTGATCACGCCGGCCGGCAACACCTCGAGCTACCCGCCCCACAAGCACGACCAGGATGACCTGCCGCGCGAAAGCTATCTGGAAGAAACCTACTACCACCGGCTGAACCCGCCGCAGGGCTTCGGCTTCCAGCGCGTCTACACGCACGACCGCAGCCTGGACGAAGCCATGGCGATCGAGGATGGCGACGTCGTGCTGGTGCCCAGGGGCTACCACCCCTGCGCCACCTGCCATGGCTACGATCTCTATTATCTCAACGTCATGGCCGGCCCGAAGCGGACCTGGAAGTTCCACAACGCCACCGAGCATGAGTGGCTGACGAAAATCTGAGGCCACGATAGTGAGTCGTCATCCTGGGTGGCCGACGGCCGACCGGGATCCATCGAGGGGCGCCGGAGCTTTATGATGGATCCCGGCCTGCGCGGCTGCGCCGCTGGCCCAGGATGAGGGCCTGAGGCGAGACAGTCAGTGACGCCCCCGCTCACGCGCCGCATTTGTAGACCGTCCCGGTCGTCGACGGTCCCTTCCACTTGATGTCGGCGACGCTACTGAGGACATGGGTCCCGCCCATGTCGGCGGCTCGCATCTTGAGCCGCGCCAGCGCGGCATCGCGCGCCTTGTCGAGGATCAGCACGGCATGCAGCTCCGAGGCGCCGTCGATCTCGCCGAGCTTCGTGCAGGGCTCGACCACGCTCTTGTTGTCCGTCAGCACGACGATGTTCGAGCGCGCGGTCGGGATCGCGCAGGCGCCGAGCAGGAGGGGCAGCGCCAGAGCGGGCAGCAGCGGGAGACGGGGCATGAAGGCTGTCCTCGGGCGGTGACGAAACGTCGAGCGCCATGATCCGCCGCTTTGCCGCAATTTCAAGGCCGGATCGACCGCCTCAGCGCACGGTCGGCCCGCCGAGATGCAGCACGGCCTCCAGCAGCGTGCGGGCATAGTCGGTCTGCGGCGCCGCAAACAGCGCCAGGCTCTCGCCCTGCTCGACGATGGCGCCGTTCTGCATCACCACGGTGCGCTCGCACATCATCCGGACGACGTTGAGGTCGTGGCTGACGAAGAGCAGCGCCAGATCGTCCTCGCGCCGCAAGCGGTCGAGCAGCTGCAGGATCACCGCCTGGACGGACACGTCGAGCGCCGCCGTCGGCTCGTCGAGGATCAGGAGCCGCGGCCGGCAGGCGATGGCGCGCGCGATGCCGACACGCGCCTTCTGCCCGCCCGAGAGCTGGTGCGGGAAGCGCTCCAGCAGCCCGCTCGGCAGCCCGGCGCGCTCCGCGCATTCGCTGACGCGGGCGGTGAGCGCGGCCCCGTCCTTCATGTTCAGCAGGCGCCGCAGCGGATGGGCGATGCAGTCGAAGGCGTTGAAGCGCGGATTGAGGCTGTCGGTCGGGTCCTGAAAGACGATCTGGATGTCCTTGCGCAGCGGCGAGCGATGAAAGTCGCGCGCCGGCAGCGTGCCGATCGCCTGCCCGTCGAACAGGATTTCGCCCTCGCTGGCGTCGATCAGCCGGCAGACCAGCCGCGAGATCGTGCTCTTGCCCGAACCGGATTCGCCGACGAGGCCGAGGCTTTCCCCCGCCCGGATCGTGAAAGAGACGTCGTTCACCGCGACCACGCCGCGGTCGTAGCGCTTCACCAGGTTCTGGACTTCGAGCAGCAGCGGCGTGCCGGGGGCGGGCTTTTTCGCTGAGCCCTCATCCTGAGGAGAAGCCGCAGGCTTCGTCTCGAAGGAGGCTCCAGGAGGCTGCGAGACCACTGAACCATCCTTCGAGACGGCCGCTGGCGCGGCCTCCTCAGGATGAGGGCTCAGGGAGACGGTTGACGGCGAAAGCGCTTCCGGCGCCAGATCCGCGATCGTCGAGGTCGCCGTCGGCGAGGCCGCGACCAGGCGCTTCGTGTAGGGGTGCTGCGGCGCGCTGAACAGCGACAGCGGCTGCGCCTCCTCGACGACCTTGCCCTGCTCCATCACGCAGACGCGCTGGCAGTAGCGCGAGGCCAGCCCGAGATCATGCGTGATCAGGATCATCGCCATGCCGCGCTCGGCGGTGATCCTGGCGAGCAGGTCCATCACCGTCTTCTGCGTGGTGACGTCGAGCCCCGTCGTCGGCTCGTCGGCAATCAGGAGCTTGGGTGCGCAGGCGATCGCCATCGCGATCATGACTCGCTGGCACATGCCGCCCGACAATTCGTGCGGATAGGCGTCGAGCCGCTTCTCGGGGTCGCGGATCAGCACGGCCTTGAGCAGTTCGAGCGCGCGCGCCCGGCCCTCGCCCGCCGAGATCGACTCATGCGCCATGATCGCATCTGCGATCTGCTGGCCGACCGTGCGGATCGGGTTCAGCGCCCCGCGCGGGTTCTGGAAAATCATCGAGATCGCGGCGCCATGCAGGCGACGCAGCTGCTTCGAGGAGGCCGCGGTGATGTCCTCGCCGGCGAAGCGGATGCGGCCCTGGCTGACCCGGCCCGACGCATCGAGCAGCCGCGTCACCGCAAACGCCGTCACCGATTTGCCCGAGCCGCTCTCGCCGACGACGCCGAGCGTCTCGCCCGCCGCAACCGAGAAGGACACGCCGCGCACGGCCTCGACCAGCCCGCGTCGTGTCGAGAAGGTGACATGCAGGTCTTCGATGGCGAGAAGCGGGGCGTCTGGAGTAGCGCTCACGGTCAAGACTCTGACGCCTGCCAATCGAAACGCACCGTCATCCTGGGCCAAAGGCCCGGGATCCACCGAAGGGCGCCGGAGCCCTCCGATGGATCCCGGAGCTTCGCCGCTGCGCGGCTTGTCCAGGATGACGCTGTGGTTCCGAGATCAATCATCAAGCGCGTCACGTCCGCATCCGCGGGTCGAGGATGTCGCGCAGGCCGTCGCCGAGCAGGTTGAAGCACAACACCGTCAGCATCAGCGCCAGCCCCGGAAAGGCGACGAGCCACCATTTCCCGGTCGAGATGAAGCGGGCGCCCTCCGCGACCATGATGCCCCATTCCGGCGTCGGCGCGGAGACGCCGAGCCCGATGAAGGAGAGCCCCGCCGCATTCAGGATCGCCCAGCCGAGATTGAGCGAGACCTGCACCGCCATCGCCGGCAGCACGTTCGGCAGCAGGAAGCGCAGCACGACCGAGACATGGCTGTCGCCGCTGGCGCGCGCCGCCTCGACCCAGCCGGCATTGCGCCGGACATTCACCTCGGCCCGCGCGAAGCGGATGTAGAACGGCAGGTTGATGATCGCGGTGGCGATCACGATGTTCTCGACCCGGTTGCCGAGCGCCGCCACCATCGCCATCGCCAGCACGAAGAGCGGGAAGGCCATCAGCACGTCGACGAAGCGCCCGACATAGCGGTCGAGCCGCCCGCCGGTATAGCCGCAGAGCGCGCCGACCACCGCGCCGAGCACGAAGGACAGGCTCACGGCCGACGCCGCAATCGCGAGGTCGAGCCGGGTCGCGACGATCAGCCGGCTGAACACGTCGCGGCCGAGCTGGTCGGTGCCGGCCCAATATTTGGCGCTGGGCGGCTGCAGCGCATTGGCGACGTCGGACGCGATCGGGTCGAAGGGCACGATCCAGGGACCGATGATCGCGAGCAGGCAGAGGATGAAGGCGCCGGCAGCCGCGATGGCGGTCACCGGATTGCCGCGCAGGATCCAGACGGTGTGGCGGAGGGTGGAGGAGGTCATGGGTTGGCTCCTCCCCTGTCTTTCCGGGGCGCGCCAAAGGCGCGAACCCGGAACCCACGACCGGGCGAGCCCGTGCCCACCGTCATTGCGAGGAGCGCCAGCGACGAAGCAATCCAGGAGCGGCAGAGTTCGGCGCTTGTCTGGATTGCTTCGCTGCGCTCGCAATGACGGGACAGCCTCACCCGGTCGTGGGTTCCGGGTTCATCGCTGCGCGATGCCCAGGAATGACAATTGTGGGCGCAGGTGATCATTCCACCGACACCCGGGGATCGGCGATGCCGTAGAGCACGTCCACGGTCAGGTTCACCACGACGAAGATCGAGGCCATCAGCAGCACGAAGCCCTGCACCGGCGCGTAATCGGAGGAGAGCAGCGCATCGAGCGCGTAGGAGGCGACGCCGGGCCAGGAGAACACCTTCTCGACCAGGACGTTGGCGCCGAGCATGGTCGAGAACACGATGCCGGCAATGGTCAGCACCGGCAGAAGCGCGTTCCTGAGCGCGTAGGTGACGATGACCTTGGCCGGCGGCAGCCCGAGCGAGCGAGCGGTGCGGACGAAATCGCTGCCGAGCGAGGCCAGCATCGCCGCCCGCGTGATCCGCGCCAGCGGCGCCACCACGAACAGCGCCATCGTCATCGCCGGCAGGACGAGCTGGGCCGCGGCCGCGCGCCAGCCCTCCCAATCGCCGGCCAGCGCGAAGTCGATCAGCAGGAAACCGGTCAGGCGCGGCGGCAGCGAGGTGAAGATGTCGACGCGGCCGGTCGGATCGGGCGCGAGCCCGAGCAGGTAGTAGAAGGCGTAGATGAGCAAAAGCCCCGACACGAAGGTCGGCACGCAGACGCCGAGCGCACAGATGAAGCGCACGACATGGTCGATCCAGGAGCCCTGCCGCAGCGCCGCCGCGACGCCGAGCGGGATCGCCGTCAAAAGCGCGATCAGCAGCGCCGAGAAGGTCAGCTCCAGCGAGGCCGGCAGCCGCGATTGCAGATCCGCCAGCACCGGCTGCCCGGTCGTCAGCGAGCGGCCGAGATTGCCCGAGCCGATATCGCCGAGATAGCGCAGCAGTTGCTCGGGCACCGGCTTGTCGAGGCCCATCTGCTTGCGGATCATCTCGATCTCCTCCTTGCCCGCAGTGGGTCCGGAGGCGAAGAACACCGCCGGATCGCCCGGCAGCACCCGCATCAGCAGGAAGGTGAAGACCAGCACGCCAAACAGCGCCGGCAGCGACGAGGCGAAGCGCCAGCCGGCCCGTTTGGCGGTGGTGGAGAGTTGCGACATGTCAGGCCTCAATCGGAACGCGACGCAACCGCCCCGTCATCCCGGACAAGCCGCGAAGCGGAGCAGTTCCGGGATCCATCATAGGGCACGACAGCACCCTACGATGGATCCCGGAACTCCGCTTCGCTCCGTCCGGGGTGACGGCGGAGGGTCGAGCGACCGATGGTCTCACTTCCGGCTCAGATCCCGGAAGTCGATCTGGCGGTGGAACTGATAGACATAGCCCTCGACGGAAGGCGCCATCACCGCGTCCTGCGACGGCTGCCACAGCGGAATCTGCGGCATCAGCTCGAAATGCCGCGTGTTGAGCTTCTTGCCCAGCGCCGCATATTTCGCTGCGTCGGGCTCGAAACGGGCGGCCTGCGCCCATTCCGTGATCTGCGCGTCATTCAGCGAGGAGTAGTTCCAGCGGATCGGGCCGATGTAGAAATTGCGGTAGAAGTAGTCCATCGAGGGCAGCCAGGCGACGATGCCCTCGGTGAAGAACGGCAGCTTCTTCTCGTTGATCAGCGTCGACATCTGCGCGTCCGGCAGCTTCTGGATGTCGACCTTGATGCCGATCTTGGCGAGCGCCTCCTTCAGCAGCGCCGCCATCGGCTCGGCCGTTCCGGCCTGGCCGACATTGAAGGAGAAGGTCGTCGAGAACCCGTCGGGGAAGCCCGCCGCGGTCAGGAGCTTCTTGGCCTCGACGAGGTCGGTCTTCACAGGCTGCGGGATCGGGAAGGTCGCGCCCGTCGGGGCCTGGCCATCGGCCCAGGTCGCGCCGTAGAGCGGCGCGCCGCGCCCGAACAGCGCCGCCTTGAACATGTCCTCATAGGGCAGCGCGGCGGCGATCGCCTTGCGCACCTCGATCTTGTCGAAGGGCGGCATCTGGTTGTTGAACGAGACGAAGGTGATGGCGTTGTACTGCGGGGTCGAGATGACCTTCAGCTTGCCCTTCTTCTCGAGATCGGCGGCGTCCGTCGCCTGCAGGTCGATGGCGATGTCGGCATCGCCCTTCTCCACGAGGTTGGCGCGGGTCGCGGCCTCGGGGATCGTCTGGGTGATGATGCGCTTGAAGGCGGCGGGCTTCTCGGCCGAGCCGCGGTTCCAGTCCGGGTTGCGGCGCAGGATCGTGGTCTCGCCGGGCTTATAGCTCTCGATGATATAGGCGCCGGAGCCGGCGGTGTTCTCCTTCAGCCAGGCCAGCGCCCAGGGGTCTTCGGCCGTGGCCTTCGACTTGGCGAGCTTGGAGTTGAAGATCACCGGATAGACCACGGCGAGGTTGGCCAGAGCCAGCTTGTCGGGCTTGGGCAGCGTCACCTCAAAGGTGTGGGCGTCGACGACCTTGAACTGGTCGGGGCTGGTCAGCGATCCCGTCAGGAGCTGGCCCTTGCCGAGCACATTGGCGGTCACGGCGCGGTCGAGCGACCACTTCACGTCCTCGGCGGTCACCGGCGTCCCGTCGTGGAACTTGGCGTCCTTGCGCAGCTTGAAGGTGATCTTCAGCCCGTCTGGGCTGACCGTGTAGCTCTCGGCGAGCTCCGGCTTGAAGGTGTCGAGATCGAAGACCCATTTGCCGTCGAGCTGCTTCTTCCCGAAGGAGAGCAGGCGGTCATAGGTCAGGAGCGAGAGGCCGAAGGCCTCGCGGGTCGAGCCCGGGATGTTGGGGTCGAGCGTGTTGATCGCAGCGCCGGTGACGTGGCGCAGCGTCTCGGCGCGGGTCTGGGCCAGTGCCGGCAGGGCCGTGGATGCCAGCAGCGCCGCCACCAGGCCGGCGTTCCTCAGGATGCTCATGTTTGATCCCCTCGATTTTATGGTTGCAGGCGACAGGTTGGTTCCGAACGGAACGGGATGCAAGCCCGGTGCCATGCAGGCCCGTATCACCCGCCCCGCGCCGGGGAGCGCAGCACCGCCTGCGGCTCGTCATAGGCCTGGAACTCCTCCCAGAGACGCCCGACATCGGCCCGGAACAGCCCGCGCGTCAGGCCGGCGACCAGCTTCGGCACCGCGGTGGTCATCGCATTGATCGAAGAGCCCGAGGCGCCGAAGCTCATCGTCGAAGCGATGCTGAAGAGATGGATGTCGGCGATCCAGGGCGTCACGCCGGGCACCCGCTCGCTCAGCGCGTAGTCGTCGCCGAGATAGGGAAAGCGTGCCAGCCGCTCGTCCCGCTCGGCGGCCGGCGGCGTGTAGCGGTCGCCCCAGGAGGCGATGTTGCCGGCGAAGCGCGCGAGCTCCGGCCGCGCGGCGAGGTCGATCTCGATGCCCGACGCACAGATCACGAAATCCGCCGTGACGGAGCCCGACGGCGTCGCCAGCGTGACCCCGCCCGGACCGTCGATGGCGCTGACGACGGGGGATCCCAGATGCAGCCGGAAGGCCGCGTGGTCGGCGCAGCGGTCGTAGGTCGCCTGCGGGAACCCCTCGCGCAGGCCCAGCACCGCGCTCATGAAGCGCCAGCGCCAGGCGTCGTCGAGATCGCCGAGATGGCGCAGGAAGCCCCGGAAGGTCAGCCAGCGATAGGGCTGCACCACCTGGATGTCCTGGCGCCGGCAGAGCAGGTGAACCTCGGTGGCCCCCGCTTCCAGCGCGGTGGCGGCATTGTCGAAGGCCGACGCCCCCGCTCCGATCACGGCGACGCGCTGTCCCGCGAGCGCCGCGAAGTCGATGGCTTGCGCACAATGCGCCCGGCGCTGCGCCGGCAGCGCCGCGATCGGCGCCGGCAGGCTCCAGTCGCCCATGCTCTCCTGGCCCGTGGCGAGCACGACCTTGCGCGCGTAGAGCCGGCTCTCGACGCCCCGATTGCGCACGGTCACCGCCAGCAGCCCCGAATCCGGGGCGATGTCGACGACCTCCGCCTCATTGCGCACGGGCAGGCCGGTGACATGCCGGAACCAGTCGAGATAATCCGCCCAGTGCCCCTTCGGGATCAGGGCAAGCTCGTCCCAGCTGTCGGCGCCGAACTTCGCCTCGTGCCAGGACTGGTAGGTCAGGCAGGGCATGTCGAGGTCGGGGCCGGTGAAGTCCTTCGGGCTGCGCAGCGTGTGCATCCGCGCGTAGGTCCGCCAGGGGCCCTCCTGCCCGGCCGGGGCCTTGTCCAGCACCAGGATGTTGTCGACGCGCGAGCGCAGCAGCCCGAAGGCCGTGGCGAGGCCGGATTGGCCGCCGCCGACGATGACGACGTCATGGGCGCGCGAGCCGTCCGGGCCGGTCACGGGCTTCAGCCAGGGCGCACGCGGATGGGCGGTGCGCGCGAGATCGGCCGCAACGCGGCTTTCGAGCAGGGAGAGACCGTCATGTTTCATGGCGTCCCTCGATGCAGCGTTCATGCCGTCCATCGCGCCCTCCTTCGCCGGCTTCAGGCCGCCAGCCAGCCGCCATCGACGACCATCGTGGTGCCCGTGCTGAAGGATGAGGCATCGCTGGCGAGATAGAGGGCGGCCTGCGCGACCTCCTCCGCCCGGCCGAAGCGCTTCATCGCATGGCGGCTGCGCGAGGCCTCCCGCACCGGCTCCGGATCGGCATGGCGGGCGAAGCTGCGCCGCAGCATCGGCGTGTCGATGGCGCCCGGCGCGATTGCGTTCACGCGGATGCCGTCCGCTGCATAGTCCAGCGCCATCGTCCGCGTCAGCGAGAGGATCGCGCCCTTGGCGGCGATATAGGCGCTGTTGCCGCGCCCGCCGGCGAGCGCGAGCTGCGAGGCGAAGGTGACGATCGCCCCGCCACCGCGGGCCTGCATCAGCGGGATCGCGGCGCGCGCGAACAGGAAGGTGCCGCCGACATTGGCCCGGAACACCGCGTCCCAGTCGTCCGGCGCCGTCGTCGTCACCGTGCCGCCACAGGAGAAGCCCGCCGCCGTCACCAGCACGTCGGGTCCGCCGAAGCGCGCGGCGCAGGCCGCAACCGTCGCCTCCGCGAAACCGGGAGCGCCGACATCGCCGCACTGGATGATCGCCGCGCCACCCGCAGCCGCGATCTGCGCCTGCGTCCCGGCGAGCCCGGCCTCGTCGCGGTCGACCAGCGCGAGCTGCGCCCCCTCGGTGGCGAACAGAAGCGCGATCGCCTGGCCGATGCCTGAGCCCGCGCCCGTGACCAGTGCCGTCTTGCCGGCGAGTTTCATCGTCCCGTCTCCATGGTCCGTCCGTGGGTATGCCACCAGGCGGCCAGCCGGTCGGCCGAGCCCAGCCCCTCCGTCTTCGCCGCCCAGCCGAGGTCCTGCGCGATCCGGGCCACGGCCATCGGGGCGCGGTCGGAGGGGCCGTGGAAGTCGATCGTCGCCGCCTCGCCCGGCTCGGCCAAACGGCAGACGAAGCCGGGGAACGCCTGCGCCAGCCGCTGGCCCCAGTCGAGCAGCGTGAAGCGCCGGCCGGTCGAAACATTGTAGACGCCATGGCCGAGTGTGCCGGCGCCCGCGACAGCGAGCACCGCGTCCGCCACGTCCGGGGCATAGATCCAGTCGCGCAAGCCCGGCCGCGGTAGGATCGCCGGCTCGCCTGCCACGGCGGCCGCCAGAACCTGGCAATGCGGGCTCAGCGTGTCGCGCACGCCGGTCGCATGCTCCCAGGGGCCGAAGACGCCGCTCAGCCGCAGGCTGACCACATCGAGCCCCCAGAGATCGCCGAGCCGCGCGCCGACGCGCTCGCTCGCCCATTTGGTGATGGCGTAGAGCCCGACCGGGTCGCCCGGAGTCGCCTCGTCGAGTTCGGGCAGGCGCTCGCCAGCCGTGCCATAGGCGGCCGCCGAGCTCAGATTGACCACCCGCCTCACCCCCGCCGCCCGCGCCGCAGCCAGGATCGGCACCTGCGCGAGCAGATTGACCTTCAGCGTCGTCGCCGGGTCGCTCGCGTCGCGCTCGCGCCCGGCCGTGATCGCCGCGCCCATGACCACGAGATCCGTCCCGGCCGACACCGCCGACGCCACCGCGGCCTCGTCGGTGACGTCGCCCGTCAGCGCGGTGAAGCAGCCCGGCAGGGCGGCGAAGGCGTCAGTGGCCGCCGCGGGGATCGGCGAACGGTCGAAGGTGACGACCTCCTGCCCGGCCCGCAGCAGCGTCTCCGCGATGTTGAGGCCGACGAAGCCGGCGCCGCCGAAGATCAGGGTTCTCACGGTTGGCCTTACGCAGTGGGACAGGCTCCGCCGACGGCGGAACAGGAGGGGCGGGTTCGCGCACCGGTTCCGTCGTCGGACAGCCAGGCGCGCCATGAGCTAAGGCCGCCGGCGGGACCGCCGCAAGCCCGTATCCTGCGGGGGCGCCTGCGGATTCGGCACGTCCCGGCACATTGCAAGGCACCGCCTCATGGGCTAGGCGTCCCCTCATCACCCTTCGGCCCCGTCCCCGCACTGGCCTTGCGCGTCCTCGCAGGGCGTGGCGCGCCATCGCCCTGCGGCGCCGACATGACCATCGTTGAGAGGAGCCTGCCATGGCCCGGAAGAAATCGAAGCCGCTCGAGGCCGAGTTCGTGATGTTCGACGTCGTCTATGTCGATGGCTCGCGCCGCTCCAACCGGCGCGTGCCGACGGAACTGCTCGGCGGGCTCGACGGCGACGAACCGGCCCGCGACGCCATCATGGAGCAGGACCGGATCATCGCCGAGAAGTCCGGCATGCCCCCGCTCGAGATCGCCAGCCTGACGCGTTCGGGCAAGCCCGTCGAGAAGCCGGCGCGCAAGGCAGGCTGAACGGCGCCTCGCCTGCAGCCGAAGCCCTGCGGCGACACGGCTGCAACCACGGACGAAGTATTGCTGGATGTATCGCTGTTTGTCTTGACCTGTGCGAGGTCCTGCATTTTAGTCCGGTCAGCCTTTGGGAGGCTGCAAAAAGGGACAACAAATGCGTACCATTCTGATTGTCGGAGCTCTGGCGGCTGTGCTGGCCGGCTGCCAGACGGCGCAGGAATCGCTCGCTGACGCCGAGATCGCCTGCGAGTCACAGGGCTTCCGCCCCGGCACCCGCGCCTATCAACAGTGCCGCTCCGCCAATTACGTGGAGAACCGCCGCGCCTCGAACGAAGCCAGCAGCGCCGTTGCGGCCGGCGTCGCCGCCGGTGTCGTCGGTGGCGCGATCGCGGCCTCGGCCAATAGCGGCTACTACGGTCGTGGCTATTACCGTCGTGGTTATTACGGCGGCGGCTGGTGGTGAGCCCCAGCGCCTCCCGCTGCGGGGGCGCGCAGGGTTAGCCGACGAAAAAAGCCCTGCCGCAGCGCTGCGGCAGGGCTTCTCGTTGCGGCGGGGCGTGATGCGCGCTCAGCGCTTGGCGGTGCGACGGCGCGCCGGCGCGCTGTCGCTGGTCGTGGCCGAGGCGATCAGCGAGCCGATCACATAGACGGCGATGCCGACGCCGATGATCGCCGCGATCGGCTCGCGCTCGGCGCGATGGGCAATCACGCGCCCGCCGAAATCGGCATAATCGCGCGCCTGGGCCGCATAATCCCGCGCCTGATCGCGCGCCGTGCCGGACTGGCTGCGCAACCAGCTCTCGCCACTCTTCAGCAGGCCCTCGCCGGTGTCGGCGGCCTCGCTGCCATAGCCCTGCAGCAGGCGGCTCCAGCGCCCGAAATCGGGCTGGTAGCGTTCGTAGCGGGGCGGCGAGGAGCCGCGCATCGTCGCCCAGGCGATCAGGCCGACGCTGAGCGCACCCAGTCCGAAAGCGGCCAGCGGATGGCGCTCGACGGCGCCCTTCACGGCCTCGCCGCCCTCGCGCGCCATCTCGATCGGATCGGCCTCGGTCAGCGCATCCTTGGCGCGGTGGTAGCCGTCGCGGACAGACTCGCTCGCCTTGTCGGCGAGATGCGCCGCCTTGGCGCGCACGGTGCCGACAGCGCCCTCGATATCCTCGCGCGCATCAGTGATGTCCCGGGGAACATCGGGCGGAAAGCTGTTCATGGTCGCCATGGCGAAAGTCTCCATCATGCGGTTGGGCGGAGGGCATGGGCGGATGCGTCGGCCCGCGATGCCTCGTGAGCTGATGGGAACAGAACCGGCCATCACCGACAGAGTTCCCTCCCGATGAACAAAGGCTCGCGATGAAGGTGGCTCGCGCCGGGGAGCCGGGGAGACGCGCCGAAACACTTTGGGCCGTCCTATGGCGTCCGCGGCCATGACGAGGCCGCGTTTCACTGCGACAAGCCCGCTCCATGCCTTGCGACGAAAGGAGACGCTCATGGACATCCAGCACCTCCTGATCCGGCAGCCCGGCGTGCTGTCCGATCCCGAATGGATCGCGCTCGAGAGCATCGGCGAGGAGACCTCCCGCTTCGTCTTCGACGATTCGATGCTCCACCTGCTCGAGGACCGCGGCCTCGTCGAGACCGCGGGCCAGCGCTGGCGAATCACGGAAAGCGGCCAGCGCCGCCTGAGCGAGCGCACCGGCTGAAGCCGGCAACGCAGCGGTGACATCAGGGCCGGCTCGCGCTTCGCGCGGGCCGGCCCTTTTCATCCCGAAGCGCCGCGTCTGGACATCGCCGGGGGCCGTTCCCATTCTCCGGGGCGAAACCCCGATCAGGCCGACCCCGGCGCACAGAGAGCAGCATGGCCAAGCCCGTCAGCATCACCGTCTCCCATGAACTGGGCCTTGAAGGGGCCGTGGCCCGTCTGCGCGACGGCATCGATCGCATCCGCGACCGGCTCGGCATGGTGAAGATGCAGCTCGTCGAGGAGCGCTGGGAGGGCGACAGCCTGCATTTCGGCGTCGCCGCCCTCGGCTACACCGTCCGCGGCCGGCTCGACGTGGAACAGACTCTGGTCCGGGTCGAGATGATGCTGCCCTGGATGCTCGCCATGTTCGCCGAGAAGCTCAAGATCGGCGTCGAGAAACAGGGGCAGATCCTGCTGGAGAAGCCACGCGCCTGACCGCCTCTGGCCGGTGCTTTCAAGCGGCGAGAAGCTGCTGGTGATCGAGGAACAGGACGACGTGGTCGCCACCGTCCGCCGCGACGGCGCCGAACTCCTGCGCGGCAACGCGGCGGACCAAGCGGTGCTCGCCGCGGCCGGGCTGGCGCGGGCGAACCGCCTCTTCGTCGCCATTCCGCAGAGCTTCGAGGCGGGGCAGGTCTGCGAACAGGCGCGGCGCGACAACCCGGCCCTGCCGATCGTCGCCCGCGCCCATTCGGACGCCGAGGTGACGCATCTGACGCGCTGCGGCGCGACGCTGACGATCATGGGCGAGGCCGAGATCAAGACGTCTGACATCGGCGAGATGCTGATGGAAAGCCTCGGCGATCTAGATCCCGTGGCCTTTGTCCGCTACGCCTCGGTCTACAAGGACTTCAAGACGCCCGCCGACTTCGCCGCCTTCGTCGCCGCACAGATGGCGAAGGACGCTGAAGGCAAGCCGGAATGAGCGATGCGCCGTCTCTCGTGCGCCCATCCGTAACGCTGAAGCTCGCGACATCCCTCGATGGCCGCATCGCCCTCGCGAATGGCGAGAGCAAGTGGATAACCGGCGAGGCCGCCCGCGCCGAAGTTCACCATCTCCGCGCCAATCATGACGCCGTCATCGTCGGCTCCGAAACCGTCATCGCGGACGATCCGCTGCTCACCGCGCGCCTCGATCCCCCGCCTGAACGCCAGCCAATGCGCGTTGTCGCCGACAGCCGCGGCCGCGTGCCCGCCACCGCGAAACTCTTCTCCACGCTGGAAATGGGCCCGGTCGCCGTCGCGACGCTGGAGAACCAGAACCTCGACCACTGGCCTTCCACGCATGGCCTGCAATTCTGGATGCTCCCGCCCGGCGATGGCGGCAGCATCTCGCTCCCCGAACTCCTCAATTCCGCCCAGCGCGCCGGGATCTCCAGCCTGATGGTCGAAGGCGGCGGCCAACTCGCCGCCGCCTTCATGCGGGCCGGCCTGGTCGACCGTATCGAGTGGTTTCGCGCGCCCATCATCCTCGGCGGCGATGCGCGCCCATGTCTCGGCGGCATGGCCTTGGCGAACCTTGCCTCAGCGCCCACTTATGAGCGCACGAGCGTCCGGGAAATCGGCCCCGACCTCTGGGAAAGCTACGAGCGGAAAGTCTGAGGGATGTTCACCGGACTGGTCACGGACATGGGGCGCGTCGGCGCGATCGAGGAGCGAAACGGCATCCGCCGCATCTCTATTCGCAGCCGCAACTACAGGCCTGAGCACATCCAGCTCGGCGCATCGATCCAGCATTCCGGCGTTTGTCTGACCGTTGTGGACTTCGGCCCTGATGACGAGGGCGCCTGGTGGGATATCGAGGCCATACCCGAGACTCTCTCGCGCACGACTGTGGGAGCCTGGAAGGTCGACGACTTCATCAATCTCGAACTCTCTCTGAAGATCGGCGACGAACTCGGCGGGCATCTCGTCTATGGCCATGTTGATGGCCTCGGTACGGTCAAGTCCGTCACGCCGGATGGCGACAGCCGCCGTATCCGCGTGGCTTTGCCGGGCGATGTCGGGCGTTATCTCGCCGAGAAGGGGTCGATCTGCCTCGACGGTGTATCGCTTACCGTTTCCGCGGTCGGTCGCGACGCCGAGGGCGACTGGTTCGAGGTCGCCATCATCCCGCACACATGGCAGGTTACGACGCTTGGCCAACTCAAGGCTGGCGATAAGGTCAATCTGGAAGTGGACATGCTGGCGCGCTATGTCGCCCGCATGCTTGAATGGCGCGCGAAATGAAAGACCACACTGAAAAGTACGATTTCTCTGCCGCGATTTCTCCAATCGAGGAGATCGTGGAAGAGGCGCGCAACGGGCGCATGTACATTCTCGTTGACGCCGAAGACCGCGAAAACGAGGGCGACCTCATCATCCCGGCGCAGTTCGCGACGCCCGCGCAGGTCAACTTCATGGCCAAGCATGGGCGCGGCCTGATCTGCCTGTCGCTCTCGCCTGAACGCGCCCGCACGCTCGCGCTCGACATGATGGCGCGCGAGAACCGCACCAGCATGAAGACGGCGTTCACCGTCTCCATCGAAGCGCGCGAAGGCGTCACCACCGGCATCTCCGCCCACGACCGCGCCCACACGATCGCCGTAGCGATCGACCCCACCAAGGGCGCAGACGACATCGTCTCGCCCGGCCACGTCTTCCCGCTGGTCGCCAAG
>NCCO01000019.1:8041-33120 GCA_002279705.1 Allobosea sp. 12-68-7 | reverse complement strand
TGGATTTCCTCAAGCCACGGTATATCCCAATGAATCGCCGCCGTCGCATCTACGAAGGCAAGGCGAAGGTCCTCTATGAGGGACCCGAGCCCGGAACGCTGATCCAGCACTTCAAGGATGACGCCACCGCCTTCAACGCCAAGAAGCACGAAATCATCGACGGCAAGGGCGTGCTCAACAACCGCATCTGCGAGCACATCTTCTCCAACCTGAACGACATCGGCGTTCCCACGCATTTCATCCGCCGGCTGAACATGCGTGAACAGCTCATTCGCGAGGTCGAGATCATTCCGCTCGAGGTCGTCGTGCGCAATGTCGCCGCCGGCTCGCTCTCGACCCGGCTGGGGCTCGAGGAGGGCACGCAGCTGCCGCGCTCGATCATCGAGTTCTATTACAAGAACGATGCGCTGGGCGATCCGATGGTCTCGGAAGAGCACATCACTGCCTTCGGCTGGGCGACGCCCCAGGAAATCGACGACGTCATGGCGCTCGCCATCCGCGTCAACGACTTCCTCTCCGGCCTCTTCCTCGGCGCCGGCATCCGCCTCGTCGACTTCAAGATGGAATGCGGCCGGCTCTGGGAGGGCGAGATGATGCGAATCGTCGTCGCCGACGAGATCAGCCCTGATTCCTGCCGTCTCTGGGACATCAAGTCCAAGGACAAGCTCGACAAGGACCGGTTCCGCCGGGACATGGGCGGCCTCATCGAGGCCTACACCGAAGTCGCCCGTCGCCTCGGTATCCTCGGCGAGAACGAGAAGGCCGGCCCGGCCGGCCCCCGCCTCGTCCAGTAAGCCCGTCGACGGCTGCCATGGACGACGGCTCGCCGCCGCGCCAGATCCTGAAACGGGAGCGCCAGCGCTCCCGTTTTCGCGTCTTGGGCCCGCTCACGGCGGTGCTGCTGCTGTCGGGCTGCGCCGGCGATTTCGGCGCCGGGATCGCCGAGCTGCCCGCCGCGCAGGGCTGGCAGCCGCTCCCGATCGGCGGCTGGGTGCTGAACGACGGCATCGAAGCGCGCACCATGGTGGTCTGCCCGCGCGAGAACTGCGCACAGCAGGGCTTCGCCTCCGTCCTCGCCTTCTCCGGCCGCGAGGCGGACAAGATGGAGCTGGCCCTGAAGGCCGATCCGGAGCGCCTCGCCCGCCTGTTCTCGAAGCCGCCATCCGATCCCGCGCGAAAGCCGGCCGCGCCGAAGCCCGCCGCCGGCAAGGCGGATTCGCGGCCCAAGAGCACGACCCGTGTCAGCCGCTTCGAGGCCGAGGGCGCAAGCGGCCTCCTCGTCGAGATCCGCGCGAGAGAGGCGGAGGCGATCGACACCGGCACCAAGAGCGCGGCGACCGCGATCCTGCATGGGCGCGAGGGCGACCGGCTCGTGCTCGCCATCGCCGTCTCCGCAGAGGCCGACAGCGCCCGCCGCGATGCGGTGGCCGCATGGCGCGGCCGCTGATTCACGTGAGACCGGCCATTCCGGTTGAGCCCGGTTCGATTCGCCGTTAAGGCAGCCGCAGAACGCCCCTCTGGAGATCGCCATGAAAGCCCGCGTCACCGTCACCCTCAAGACCGGCGTGCTCGATCCGCAGGGCAAGGCGATCGAGGGGGCGCTGAAGTCCCTCGGCATCGAGGGTGTCGGCTCGGTCCGCCAGGGCAAGGTTTTCGACATCGAGCTCTCGGGCTCCGACAAGGCCACGGCGGAAGCCGCACTCAAGACCGCCTGCGAGAAGCTGCTCGCCAACACCGTGATCGAGAACTACCGCGTCGAGATCGGGGCGTGATCCGATGAAAGCCGCCGTCATCACCTTTCCCGGCTCCAACCGCGACGGCGACGTCGCCAAGGCGCTGAAGCAGGCCGGCGCCAGCGTCAGCCGCGTCTGGCACGCCGACACCGAATTGCCGGATGGAACCGACCTCGTCGTCCTGCCCGGCGGCTTCTCCTATGGCGACTATCTGCGCACCGGCGCCATCGCCGGCCGCGCCAACGTCATGGACGCGACCCGGGCGCACGCCGCCCGCGGCGGCTATGTGCTGGGCATCTGCAATGGCTTCCAGATCGCCTGCGAGGCTGGGCTCCTGCCCGGGATCCTGATGCGCAACGCCGACCTGAAATTCGTCTGCAGGCGCCAGCATCTCACGGTCGAGCGCGCCGACACGCCCTATACCTCCGCTTATGCGCGGGGCCAGGTCATCGATGTCTGCATCGCTCATGGCGAGGGCAACTACGTCGCCGACCCGGAGACGCTGGCGCGGCTCGAGGGCGAAGGCCTCGTCGCCTTCCGCTATGCCGACGCCCGGGGGAAGGTCACGGCGCAGGCCAATCCCAACGGCTCGCTCAACAACATCGCCGGCATCTATTCGCCCGGCTTCAACGTGCTCGGCCTGATGCCGCACCCCGAGAACCTGATCGATTCGCTGACCGGCGGCACCGATGGTCGCGGGATGTTCGACAGCCTGATGGGCACCAAGCAAGCGGCCTGAAGCCGTCACTTCCCTCGGAACCATCCCGTCATCCCGGGCTTGCCCCGGGATCCATCGAAGGGCGCCGACGCTTGATGATGGATTGCCGGATCTCCGCTGCGCTGCATCCGGAATGACGCGTCACGGTCGCGGCTGCGGCGATGCGATCGGTATCACTGGCCCGCCACCGCCCGCGCCAGCAGCCGGCCGGCGCTCGCGGCGTCGAGCGGGCCGACATGTTTTTCGAGAATGCGCCCGTCGGGCCCGATCACGAAGGTTTCCGGCACGCCATAGACGCCCCATTCGATCGCGGCGCGGCCCGACCGATCGACGCCGACGGCGGAATAGGGATTGCCGAGCGCGCCGAGGAACCGGCGCGCATTCTCCGCCTCGTCCTTGTAGTTGATGCCAACGACCGCGACGCGCCCTGCCTTGACCTGCGGCGAATCGGCGAGCGCCACCAGGAAGGGATGCTCGACCCGGCAGGGCGCGCACCAGCTCGCGAAGACGTTGACGATGGTCGCGCGGCCGGCCGCGAGATCGGCCATGCCGAAGGCGGGGACCGGACGCCCATCGCGCTGCAGCCCCTCCAGCGTGGTGAGAGTGACGGGCGGCGCCGGCTTCCCGATCAGCGCGGAGGGCACCTTGCTGGCGTCGCCGGCGAAAAGCCCGACGAGGAAGACGACCGCCAGCGCGCCGAACAGGACCAGCGGCAGCAGGAACAGCAGCGGCGAGCGGCGGCGCGGCGCCGCCTCCGCCTCGAGCTTGCTCTCGACTGGGCTCTCGATCTGGCTCATGGCGATTCCCGTTCCGCGCGACGGCCGGCGCCACGTTGCTCGAGCTCGGCCAGCGCCCGCTTCTGGGCCCTGTGATCGAGCAGGACGGACGCCACGAGCCCGCCCAGCACGACCGCGACGGCGGCGTAGGACGCCAGGATGAAGCCGGCATGCGGCCCGAGCCCGCTCATGACCGATCGGTCCTCATGCCGGCGCGCTCCCGGCCGCCAGACGGTCGAGCCGCTCCGCTTCGAGGATCGTCAGCGTCCGCACGCGCCGCCGCATGATCTCGGCGCGCATCGCCACCAGATGCAGCGTGAGCGCCATCAGGGTGAAGCCGACCGCCAGGATCAGCAGCGGCCAGAGCATCGACGGATGGATCGTCGGCCCGTCCAGACGCAGCACCGAGGCCGGCTGGTGCAGCGTGTTCCACCAGTCGACCGAGAACTTGATGATCGGCACGTTGACGAATCCGACCAGCGTCAGGATCGCCACCGCACGCCCCGCCTGGGACGGCTCGTCCAGCGTGCGCCACAGCGCCATGATGCCGAGATAGATCAGCAGCAGAACCAGCATCGAGGTCAGCCGCGCATCCCAGACCCAGTAGGTCCCCCACATCGGCTTGCCCCAGAAGGCGCCGGTGAGCAGGCAGATCAGGGCGAAGGCAGCGCCGATCGGGGCGGCGGCCTTCTGCGCGACATCGGCGAGCGGATGCCGCCAGACCAGCGTGCCGAGCGCCGAGAGCGTCATCATCGTGTAGAACATCATGGCGAGCCAGGCGGCCGGCACGTGCACGAACATGATGCGGATGGTCTCGCCCTGCTGATAGTCGGCCGGCGCCACGAACCAGGCGAGATAGAAGCCCACGCTCAGCAAAACCCCGGCCACGCCCGTCAACCAGGGCAGCAGCACGGCTGAGAGGCGCATGAAGCGCGTCGGATTTGCGAGATCGATCAGGCCAGCCATGTCATCGCATCATGCTCGGAGGCTGCCCCCAAAGCGGCCGACGCAGCATTATCAAGGCAGGCCAGCCTCAGCAATCCGCTAGCGGGCCATGCGACATCGGGACGTCCGCCCCCTTTCGCACCCGGCCGGTGGCCCCCGCGGTGCCACGGTTGCGCCGGGTCTCGCCCCGCCACCGCGCCTCCAGCCCCGCGGCAGGCGGAACCCACGCCGGTCCCGATATCTCTTCAGTCAAATGCTAAGCGATTGAAAAAATTGATATATCATCGCTTGCGGTTGTCCGCTCCCGCTTGGTTTGTTAGGGTCTGGCGAACCTGAAAAGGAATGGCTATGACGCGGCACCTGCCGGACGAGATCCAGCGTGACGTCGAGACCATGGTTCGCGCCAAGGCCGGCGAATCGCGCGTGCTCGACGTCGACGCCACCGCGAGGGAGATCCTCCGCCGCCATGGCGGGCTGGATCTGGAGATCGGCACGGTCGCCGCCAGCGTGGCCCGCCTCGCCAGCCAGTATGGCTGTGCCGTCCAGCTCGGCGGCCGGCACCAAGATTCCGGTCGAATCACGGCTCGCTGAGGCGCTACTGCGCCTGCCGCAGCGCCGCCGCGGCCGCCAGCGTCCCGACGACGATCGCCGCCAGCGACAGCGCGCACAGGATCAGGAACGGCGTCGCGAACGGAATCGTCCCCCCCAGCGCCGCGTTCGACGCCGAAACGCCGAAGATCAGCACCGGCACCGTCAGGGGCGCCACCAGCACGGGCAGGATCAGCCCGCCGCGCCGCAGGCCCGCCGTCAGCGCCGCCGCGCCCGCCCCGATGAAGCTGAGCGCCGGCGTGCCGACCAGCAGCGTCGCAGCCACCGGCAGCATCGCCTCGCCGGGCAGCGCCACGAGCAGGCCCAGCAGCGGCGCCGCCAGCGCCAGCGGCAGGCCCGTCGTCAGCCAATGCGCCAGGCCCTTGGCCAACACGGCGAGTTCCAGCGGCAGCACGGACGCGCGGATCAGGTCGAGCGAGCCATCCTCCTCGTCGCCCTGGAACAGCCGGTCGAGCCCGATCAGCATCGACAGAAGCGCGCCCAGCCACAGGATGGCCGGGCCGATTCGCGAGAGCAGGTTGAGATCGGGCCCGAGCGCGAAGGGCACGAGCACGACGATCGTCAGGAAGAAGACGAGCGCGAGTTCGCCGCCGCCACCGGCCCGCGAAGCGAGCGCAAGATCGCGCTTCAGGATGGCGAGGAAGGCGCGGGTCACGGCCCGATCCTCACATCGCGCACGCCGTCCAGCCCGAGCGGACCATGCGTCGCGGCCAGGATCGCCCCGCCCTGCGCCAGATGATCCCGCATCAGGCCGCTCAGCATCGCCTGGGCCGCGGCATCGAGCGCCGACATCGGCTCGTCCAGAAGCCAGATCGGCCGCCGTGCGACGAGGAGCCGGGCGAGCGCGACGCGGCGGCGCTGTCCGGCCGAGAGATAGCCCACCGGCAGCGCCGCGACATGGGGCAGGCCGACCGCGGCCAGCGCCTCGGCCGGCGAGAGGAACGCCTCCCCCAGCAGGGCCTGCGCGAAGACCAGGTTCTCCTGCGCCGTCAGCGTCGTCTTGAGCCCGTCGCGATGGCCGACGACATGGCTGACCTCGACCGGCGCGACCTCGTCGAATCCCGCGATCCTGATCGTGCCCGCATCCGGCCGCAGCCGCCCGCACAGCATGGCGAGCAGGCTCGATTTGCCGGCACCGTTGCGCCCCGTCAGCGCGATCGCCTCGCCATTGCCGAGCCGGAAGCCGAGATCGGAAAAGATCAGGCGGCCGCCGCGGCGGCAGGCCAGCCGGTCGACGTCGAGGACGAGGGTGGGATAGGGCGGGCGCATCAAGACAGGAGCATCTTCCGGAGCGTCAGGATTGCGCAAGAACGCGCTTCGTTCATGTAGCGGGCTTCTTGGAATTGCTCTATAGAGCCCGTGGCTACGCCGCACGCCGATCCGGCGCGGGGCTCGGGCACTCCCGGGGCGGCGCGCGCGACATGCGCAATGGGCCTTCGATCTGGCGATCCCGCAAGGGTGTCCGCCGGATCGCGACCGCAACCCCTTGATCAGGATCAGCCCGCATGGCTTCGCTCGATTCCTTCAGATGCCGCCAGACGCTCACCGTCGGCGACAAGACCTATGTCTACTATTCCCTGCCGCTGGCCGAACAGAACGGCTTGGCCGGCATCTCGAAGCTGCCCTTCTCGATGAAGGTGCTGCTGGAAAACCTGCTGCGTTTCGAGGATGGCCGCTCGGTCTTCAAGGCCGACATCGAGGGCTTCGTCGCCTGGCTGACCGACAGGGGCACCGCCGGCAAGGAAATCGGCTTCCGTCCCGCCCGCGTGCTGATGCAGGACTTCACCGGCGTCCCCGCCGTGGTCGACCTCGCCGCCATGCGTGACGGCGTCGTCGCGCTCGGCGGCGACCCGGCCAAGATCAACCCGCTCGTGCCGGTCGATCTCGTCATCGACCATTCGGTGATCGTCGACGAATTCGGCACGCCCAAGGCGCTCTCCCAGAACGTCGAGCTCGAATACGAGCGCAATGGCGAGCGCTACCGCTTCCTGAAATGGGGCCAGGGCGCCTTCGACAATTTCCGCGTCGTTCCGCCCGGCACCGGCATCTGCCACCAGGTCAATCTCGAATACCTCGCCCAGACGGTCTGGACTCGGCATGAGACGATCGACGGCGCCGAGGTCGAGGTCGCCTATCCCGACACGGTCGTCGGCACCGATTCGCACACCACCATGGTCAATGGCCTGGCCGTGCTCGGCTGGGGCGTCGGCGGCATCGAGGCCGAGGCCGCGATGCTCGGCCAGCCGCAATCGATGCTGCTGCCCGAGGTGATCGGCTTCAAGCTGACCGGCTCGCTCAAGGAAGGCATCACCGCCACCGACCTCGTGCTGACCGTCACACAGATGCTGCGCAAGAAGGGCGTGGTCGGCAAGTTCGTCGAATTCTTCGGTCCGGGCCTCTATAATCTGACGCTGGCCGACCGCGCCACCATCGCCAATATGGGCCCGGAATACGGCGCCACCTGCGGCTTCTTCCCGGTCGATGCCGAGACGCTGGAATATCTCACCACGACCGGGCGCAAGACCGACCGGATCGCGCTGGTCGAGGCCTATAGCAAGGCGCAAGGCTTGTTCGCGACGATCGAGACCGCCGATCCGGTCTTCACCGACACGCTCGAGCTCGATCTCGCGACCGTCCAGCCCTCGATGGCCGGCCCCAAGCGCCCCGAAGGCCGCATCGACCTGAACGGCGTCGCCAAGGGCTTCAAGGCGGCGATGGACACCGAGTACAAGAAGGGCAGCGAGATCGCCCGCCGCGTGCCGGTCGAGGGCCAGTCCTTCGATCTCGGCCATGGCGACGTCGTCATTGCCGCCATCACCTCCTGCACCAACACCTCGAACCCGTCCGTGCTGATGGCGGCGGGCCTGCTCGCCCGCAACGCGGTCGCCAAGGGCCTGACCGTCAAGCCCTGGGTCAAGACCTCGCTGGCGCCCGGCTCGCAGGTCGTCGCCGAATACCTCGCCAAGGCCGGCCTGCAAGCCGATCTCGACAAGCTCGGCTTCAACCTGGTCGGCTTCGGCTGCACCACCTGCATCGGCAATTCCGGCCCGCTGCCGGCGCCGATCTCGAAGGCGATCAACGACCAGGGCCTGATCGCGGGCGCCGTCATCTCCGGCAACCGCAACTTCGAGGGCCGCGTCTCGCCCGACGTGCAGGCGAACTACCTCGCCTCGCCGCCGCTGGTCGTTGCCTATGCGCTGGCCGGTTCGGTCCAGATGGATCTGACGACCGAGCCGCTCGGCACCGGCTCGGACGGCAAGCCCGTCTTCCTGAAGGACATCTGGCCCTCCAACAAGGAGATCCAGGAGTTCATCGCCAAGAACGTCACGCGCGCCATCTTCGAGGCGAAATACGCCGACGTCTTCAAGGGCGACGCGCATTGGCAGGCGGTAAAGACGCCTGAAAGCCAGACCTACGCCTGGGAGGACGCCTCGACCTACGTCCAGAACCCGCCCTACTTCCAGGGCATCAGCAAGACGCCGACGCCGGTCACCGACATCAAGGGCGCCCGCATCCTCGGCCTCTTCGGCGACAAGATCACCACCGACCACATCTCGCCGGCCGGTTCGATCAAGGCCGCCTCGCCCGCCGGGGCCTATCTCACCGAGCATGGCGTCGCCGTGGCCGATTTCAACCAATATGGCACGCGCCGCGGCAATCATGAGGTGATGATGCGCGGCACCTTCGCCAACATCCGCATCCGCAACCACATGATGGGCCCCAACGGGCGCGAGGGCGGCTACACCATCCACTATCCGAGCAAGGAAGAGCTGCCGATCTACGATGCGGCGATGCGTTATCAGCAGGAGAAGGTGCCGCTGGTCGTCTTCGCCGGCGTCGAATACGGCAACGGCTCCTCGCGCGACTGGGCGGCGAAGGGCACCAACCTGCTCGGCGTCAAGGCCGTGATCGCGCAGAGCTTCGAGCGCATCCACCGTTCGAACCTCGTCGGCATGGGCGTCGTCCCCTTCACCCTGCAGGAGGGCACGAGCTGGGCCTCGCTCGACCTGAAGGGCGACGAGACCGTCTCGATCAAGGGTCTGGCCACGGTCAAGCCGCGCCAGCTGCTCGAAGCCGAGATCACCTCGGCCGACGGCTCGGTCAAGAAGGTGCCGATCCTCTGCCGCATCGATACCCTGGACGAGATCGACTACTTCAAGAATGCCGGCATCCTGCACTACGTGCTGCGCGGCCTCGCCGCCTGAGCGCAGCCACCGGCCGCACGCGGCGGACTGGACGAAACGATCAAGGGCTGCGGCATCGCACGATACCGCAGCCCTTTTCTCTTGAGAGGCGTCGAAGCGGGCGGACCGCCCGTCAACCCGCCAGACGCAGCGGCATGGCAGTTGTCGGTCGGACCGCCGCCCTGGCGACGCCCGCGGTGCGGAACGCGGCCACCAGCGCATCGAGTTCCGCGATCTTGCGCCCGAGCAGGACGGCGGAGGCCGCGCTTTCCTCGGCCAACGCCGCGTTCTGCTGCGTCATCTCGTCCATCCGCGCGACCGTCTGGCTCATCTCGTCGATGCCGTTCGATTGCTCGCCCGAGGCGGCGGCGACCTCCGTCACCGTGCCAGCCACCTTCTGGGTCGCCTCGACGATCTCGCCCAGCACCTCGCCCGCGCTCCGCACGAGCTTGACCCCGGCAGCCACCTCCTGCGTGGTGTCGTTGATCAGGCCGGAGATGCTCTTGGCCGCATCCGCGGATTGCTGCGCCAGCGCCCGGACTTCGGAGGCCACGACCGCGAAGCCCTTGCCGGCATCGCCCGCCCTCGCAGCCTCGACCGCCGCGTTCAGCGCCAGCAGATTGGTCTGGAAGGCGATGCCGTCGATGACCGAGGTGATGTCGGTGATCTTGCCGCTGGCCTGCTCGATGCGGTTCATCGCGCCGATCGCGTCGGTCACGATCGCCCCGCCATTGCGGGCGACCCGCGTCGCGTTCTCGGCGAGATCGACGGCCTGGCGCGAGGCATTGGCCGAGGCCTTCACCGAGGCCGCGAGCTGCTCGGTCGTGGCCGCGGTCTCTTCCAGCGACGAGGCCTGCTCTTCTGTGCGGGTCGACAGGTTCTCCGCCCCCGCCTTGATCTCTTCGGCGGCGGCCGCGACCTCGCGCGCCGTCTGTTTGATCACGCTCACCGTCATGGCGAGCTTCTCGACCATCCCGTTGATCGAACCGCTCACCGAGCCGAGCTTGCCCGAATAGTCGGCGCCGACGCTGCGGGTCAGGTCTCCATCGGCGATGGCTTCCAGAATATCCGCAAAGGTCGTCGTCGCGCCGTCGATCGCGACATTGATCTGGTTGATCCCGGTCACCAGCGCCGTCATCTCACCCTGCTGCGCCCCAGGGTCAACGCGCTGGCTGAAGTCGCCATGGACCGCCGCATCGACCGCCCGCCTGATCTGCTGTGCGGTTTCGGCGAAGGCCTCGGCCTGGCGCTGCGAGGCGCGCAGGTCCTCGTCGCGCCGCTGCCGCTCCTCGGCCGCACGCCCGGACAGCACGTCCTGATAGGAGCCGATGGCGCGAGCCATCTCGCCGATCTCGTCGCGCCTGTCGCGATGGGGGATCTCGGCCGCCATCGCGTCCGAACCGCGCTGCCGCATCGTCGCGACGATCTCCGCGATCGGCCTGATGATGCTGCGCAGCACCGCGGCATAGAGACCCAGGGCCGTCAGCAGTGCGATGATCAGCCCCGTGATCGCGACGCCGGCCGCGAGCTGGCGGGCGCTGCCCGCGCCGGTCTGCGCCGCCAGCGCCTCCGCCTCCAGCGCGTCGCCCGCCTCCTTCATGGAGGTTTCGAGCGCCTCGAAGCGCTCGTCGAACAGGGCCATGCCCGCGAGCGCCGCCTGGCGGTCCCTGAAGGCGAGTTCGACCAGCGTCACCGCCTGGGCGATGTAGCTCTTCAGGGGCTCGTCCAGCGCCTGCAGCCGCGCGAGCGTCTGGGGCGAACTCACGATCACCTTTGTGGCGGCGATCCGTTCGGAGAACTCCTGGGCGTGGTTGCGCGTCTCGGCGATGGCCTCGGCACCGTCCTGCCCGGCATCCGAGCGGATCAGCGCCGCGTAGACATCGGCGCGCAACCCGTCATGCAGCATGTCGCCGATGGTGTGGTTGCGGATGGCGGTCGCGGAATTGGCGAGGTCGTCGATGGCCGAGCCCATGCGCGACGAGGAGTGGATCCCGATGCCTGCCACAGCGCTCGTGATGACGGCCAGAAACAGGCATAGCAAGGCAAAGCGCGTTTTCAGTGAAACCACGGCCCATCCCCCCATTTGGCTCGAAAGCAGCAAAGGATCGCACCGGATGGTTAACGCAAGGTCAATCACACAATTTCTGCGTACAACCCGATGACCCCACGCCCGTGGGGCGATCCCGGCTTCGGACTCGTCGGAGTTGTCCTCTTACCCCCCGCGGTGTAAGGGGGCGTCACAGTCATCCTTGGCGGGGGGCTTGGGGCAGGCGCAGGACGATCGTCCGCGCCCGGATGTCGTCCGCCTCCATCATCACGACGGGAGCACCCGCATGTCCGCCACGTTCGAGACGGTCGCCGGAATTATTTCGGAGACCTGCGACATTCCGCGCGAGAAGATCACGCCCGAGAGCCACGCCATCGACGATCTCGGCATCGACTCGCTCGCCTTCCTCGACATCGCCTTCGCGATCGACAAGGCCTTCGGCATCAAGCTCCCGCTCGAGCAGTGGACGCAGGAAGTCAACGAGGGCAAGGCGCCCGCCGAGCAGTACTTCGTGCTCGAAAACCTCTGCAAGCGCATCGACGACCTCGTCGCCGCCAAGGCGGCCTGAGTTCCATCACCGCTGTGATCACGGCCCTCACCCGGGGCGCGGACGCGATGTCCGCGACACCCCGGGATGGGGGCCGTCCTGCTTTGGCGAGGGCGCCGGCTTGAGCCGCGCCGGCTCAGCGTTTAGAGCAGAGCCGCGTCGGGGCCGGCTTCGACGCCCCGAGACCGACGATCGGAAGCGCATGCGCCTCGAATACTTCGACATGATCGACCGCGTCGTCGCCTTCGAACCGGGCGAGAAGCGGATCACGACGCGCTCGACCGTGCCGGCAGCCGATGCCAGCCCCGTCTTCGAGGGCCATTTTCCCGGCCATCCGCTCGTGCCCGGCGTGCTCTTGACCGAGACAATGGCGCAGGCGTCGGGCTATCTGCTGCTCGCCCTCAACGGGCTGACGCAGATGCCCTTCCTGATGACCGTCGACAAGGCGCGCTTTCGCACCTTCGTCGAGCCGGACGCCGTGCTCGACATCGCCGCCGAACTCGTCATCGAGGGCTCGGGCTACGCCGCGACCAAGGCGCGCATCGCCATCGACGGCAAGCCGATCTGCGATGCGGAGCTGCGCTTCCGCCTGATGCCCTTCCCCGCCGACATGCGCAGCCTGATGGAGGCGCGCCTGGCCGCCATCGGCCTCGTTCCGGAACAGGCCCGATCATGAAGCACGGCGTCGTCATCACCGGCATCGGCCTCGCCTCCAGCCTGGGCGAGGGCATCGACACCCATGCCGACGCGCTGGCGGCCATGGCCGCGCCCGTCGTCGACGCGACGAGCTTCGCGCCCTACCCGATCCATCCGCTGAAGGTTCTCGAACTCGACCGGCAGATCCCGAAGAAATCCGACCAGCGCCAGATGGAGCCCTGGCAGCGCCTCGGCGTCTATGCCGCCGGGCTTGCCCTCGACGGGGCCGGGCTGAAGGACGATGCGGCAGCCAAGGCTGTGCTCCAGGTCATCGTCGCGGCCGGCGGCGGCGAGCGCGACCATGCCGTCGACAGCGCCATCCTCACCGGCCTGCGCGGCGCCAACCAGCCCGGCGCCTTCCTCAACGAGCGGCTGATGGGCGACCTGCGCCCGACGCTGTTCCTGGCCCAGCTCTCCAACCTGCTCGCCGGCAATATCGGCATCGTCCACGGCATCACCGGCGCCTCGCGCACCTTCATGGGCGAGGAACAGGCCGGGGTCGACGCGGTCCGCACCGCCCATGCCCGCATCGCCGCGGGCCAGGCCGAAATCATGCTGGTCGGCGGCTCCTACAATGCCGAGCGGCAGGACATGCTGCTGCTGTTCGAGCTCGGCGGTTATCTCCGCAAAGGCGATTTCGCCCCCGTCTTCGAGCGGCAGGCCGCACCGGGCCTGATCACGGGCAGCGCCTCGGCCTTCCTCGTGCTGGAATCGGCCGAGCGCGCGGCCGCCCGCGGCGCCACCGTCCTGGCCCGGCTCGACGCCGTCGTCGCGACCCGTTCGAAGCGCCAGCCCGGCGCGGTCGAGGCGGCGCTGCGCGGCCTGCTCGCCGATCTCGGCCCCGTCGCCCCCGGCGCGCTCGCCGTCTCGGCCGCAACCGGCGTCGCCGGCGTCACGACGGAGGAGGCTGCCGCCCTCGCGATCCTGCCGCAGGCGCGCCGCGTCGCCGCCGGCGATCTGCTCGGCCATGCGGTCGAGGCCGCCTTCCCGGTTTCGGTCGCGCTCGCCGCCGCCGCCCTGTCGAAGGGCCAGGCGCGCGAGGCCGTCGTCACCGGCGCCGGCCATTGGCGCGGCGAAGGCGCCGCCCGCCTGGTGGCCCTGTGAGGAGCGTCCGATGAGCGCCAAGCCCGCCTCTGCCAAGACCCCAGCCACCGCCCACCGCGATTCCAAGGGCCGGCCCGTCGTCGCCGTGACCGGGCTCGGCATCGTCACCTCGCTCGGCCAGGGCAAGGACGCGAACTGGGACGCGCTCACCGCCGGCCGCTCGGGCATCCATGCCATCGAGCGCTTCCCGACGCAGGGGCTGCGCACCACGATCGGCGGCACGGTCGATTTTCTCTTCGACGGCCCCTTCTCCGCCCCGCAGCTCTCCGAGAAGCTCGCCATGCTGGCCGCCGAGGAGGCTGTGGGCCAGAGCGGCATCGGTCGGCCGGGCGACTTCCCGGGCGAGCTTTTCATGGCGGTGCCCCCCGTCGAGATGGAGTGGCCGCAGAAGCAGGAACTCGCCGCGACCCTGGAGGGCGACGTCGACTATCGCGGCCTGCTCAGCGCCGCCGCCTCGCAGCGCTTCAAGGCGATGCACGAGATGTTCCTGTTCGGCACCGTGGCGGACCACGTCGCCGAAGCCTTCGGCACCAAGGGCTCGCCGATCTCGCTCTCGACCGCCTGCTCCTCGGGCGCGACCGCGATCCAGATGGGCGTCGAGGCGATCCGCCGCGGCGAGACGAAGGCCGCGCTCTGCATCGGCACCGACGGCTCGATCCATGCCGAGGCGCTGATCCGCTTCTCGCTGCTCTCGGCGCTCTCGACCCAGAACGACCCGCCCGAAGCCGCCGCCAAGCCCTTCTCCAAGAACCGTGACGGCTTCGTCATGGGCGAGGGCGCGGGCGCGCTGGTGCTGGAGGACTACGACCACGCCCTGGCGCGCGGGGCGACCATCCTCGGCATCGTCGCCGGCTGCGGCGAGCGCGGCGACGGCTTCCACCGCACCCGCTCCAGCCCGGACGGCAAGCCCGCCATCCTCGCCATGCAGGACGCGCTGGCCGATGCCGGCCTGAGCCCCGACGATGTCGACTACATCAACGCCCACGGCACCTCGACGCCGGAGAATGACAAGATGGAGGCGATGAGCTGCGCCGCCGTCTTCGGCGCGCGCATGGCGCGCCTGCCGATGTCCTCCAACAAGTCGATGATCGGCCATACGCTGACGGCGGCCGGCGCGGTCGAGGCGGTGATCTCCTTCCTCACCATCGCGCATGGTCGCATCCCGCCGACGATCAACTACGTCACGCCCGATCCCGCGATCGCGCTCGATGTGGTGCCCAACCGCGCCCGCGACGCCCGGGTGCGGACGGTCCTGTCGAACTCCTTCGGCTTCGGCGGGCAGAACACCAGCCTCGTCCTGACCGCGGAGCCCACCCGCTCATGACCAAAGTTCTCGTCACCGGCGGCGCCAAGGGCGTCGGCGCGGCCATCGTCCGGGCTCTCGCCGCGGCCGGCCACGATGTCGATTTCACCTATCGCTCGTCGGGCGAGCCGGCCCTGGCGCTCGCCGCCGAGATCGCGTCGGCTCATCCTGGCCGCGCCATCAAGGCCTTGCCGCTCGATCTCTCCGACAAGGTGGCGCTGGATAGCTTCTGCGAGGAACGCGAGGGCGAGAGCTATTTCGGCCTCGTCCACAATGCCGGCCAGCCCTATGATTCGCTCGCCGCGATGATGGCGCAGGACAAGGCGGAAGCCGCCATGCAGGTCAATTTCTGGGCCTTCACCCGCCTCGCCAAGAGCCTGATGCGGTCCATGATCCGCGCCCGCTGCGGGCGGATCGTCGCCATCGGCTCGGTCGCGGCGCTGCGCGGCAACCCCGGCAACGCCGCCTACGCCGCCTCCAAGGGCGCGCTGATCTCCTATGCGAAGACGCTCGCGGTCGAAACCGGCAAGCGCGGCGTCACCGTCAACGTCATCGCGCCGGGCTTCGTCGACACCGACATGATGGCGCCCTATGCCGCCTATCGCGACAAGATGCAGGGGCAGATTCCGGCCGGGCGCTTCGCCAGGCCAGACGAGGTCGGCGGCCTCGCCGCCTTCCTGATGAGCGAACCCGCCGCCTACATCACCGGCACCGTCATCCCGATCGACGGCGGCGTGACCGCGCAGCTCGGCGTCCACCGCTGAGAATCGACTTTCTCCGCCAAGCGACCTATTTTGGTTCGATCCGAACCGGAGTGAACCGCCATGCCGGCTGCTTTCACGATTCGCCTCGATGACCAGATGCTGGCGAAGCTCGACGCACTCGCCGCGGATACCGACCGCTCGCGCAGTTGGCTGGCCGCCAAAGCAATCGAGAATTACGTCGAACTCAACGCCTGGCAGATCGCCAGGATCAAGGATGGCATCGCCGAGGCCGACCGCGACGAGTTTGCCAGTGACGAAGAGGTGGAGGCCGTCTTTGCGAAATACCGGGCCAAGCCCGCGTGAAGATCGTCTGGACGCGCCGCACCCTGCGTGACATCGACCAGGCTTTCGCGTTCGTCGCTCGAGACGATTCCGCCGCAGCATCTGCACTGGTGGCCGCGATCGAAGCCCGGGCCGCCGCCTTGGCCGAACATCCGGAGATCGGGCGTCCGGGGCGAGTGGACGGGACACGCGAACTCGTCCTGTCAGGCTTTCCGTATATCCTTCCTTATCGCGTCCGCGATGGTCGCATCGAAATCCTGGCCGCGTTCCACACCTCGCGAGCATGGCCCGACCATCTTTGAAAGATTGATCTCATCATGCGTTCCCTCCAGCTCCACGGCGACCGTGACCTCCGTCTCGAGGAGATCGACCCGCCGCCGCCGCCCGCCGCCGGCGAGGTCCAGATCCGCATCCGCGCCGTCGCGCTGAACTATCTCGACGTCTGGGGCTTCCGCGGCATGGCCTTCGCCAAGCGCAAGATGCCCCAGGCCGCCGGCGTCGAGGCCTCGGGCGAGATCGTCTGCGTCGGCGAGGGCGTCACCGGGCTCGCCGTCGGCGATACCGTCACCGCCTATGGCGCGGAGACCTGCGGCCACTGCAAGGCCTGCCGCGAGGGCCGCGACAATCTCTGCGAGAACGTCGCCGGCATCATGGGCTTCCATATCGACGGCTTCGCCCGCGAATTCCTGAACAAGGCGGCAAGGCTCGTCGTCAAGGCGCCGGCCGGCGTCCCCTTCGAGGACGCCGCCTGCGCGCCGATCGGCTTCGGCACGGTCCAGCACATGCTGTTCGACAACGCCAAGCTCGAGCCCGGTGAATCGGTCCTGGTGCATGCCGGCGGCTCCGGCATCGGCACGGCCGCGATCCTGATGGCCAAGGCGATCGGCTGCACGGTCTACACCACCGTCGGCGACGACGAGAAGGGCCGCAAGGCCGCCGAGCTCGGCGCCGACTACGTCGTCAACTACAAGACCGAGCGCTTCGAGGGCGAGGTCCGCCGGCTGACGAAGCGCAAGGGCGTCGACGTCGTCTTCGAGCATGTCGGCGCCGACACCTGGAACGGCTCGCTGCTCTGCCTCAAGCGCGGCGGCCGCCTCGTCACCTGTGGCGCGACCTCGGGGGCGTCGGCCACCATCAACCTGATGCAGCTCTTCCAGCAGCAGTACCGCATCACCGGCTCCTTCGGTTGCCGCATCGAGAACATCCGCCAGTCGCTCGACAAGATGGCCGCCGGCATGAAGCCTGTGATCGATTCGGTGTTTCCGCTCGAGGATTTCGAGAAGGGACTGGCGCGCCTCGAGGGCCGGCAGATCTTCGGCAAGGTCGTCGTGACCTTCTGACGGCGCGGCGGCGCGACGGGCCGCAACCCGGCGGCTCCGGCTGAAAACTTGACGAAACCGCCGTCCTGCCGCAAGTCGCGGCTCCAGCCCGGCCGCAGCGGCCATTTGGGCGCAAGGGGACCGGGCCGATCTTGAGACGCTTGAAAGCAATCGCCGCACGCGCCGGCGCGGCGGTGATGATCGGCCTGATCCGGGCCCTGTTCGCCTCCCTGCGCCTGCTTGGCCCCGAGCGCTCGAGCGACCTCGGCGGCTGGCTGCTGCGCACGGCGAGCCCACTGATTTCGGTCAACCGCGTCGCGCTGGCCAATATCCGGGCCGCCTTTCCCGGCATGGCCGAGCCGGAGGTGCGCCGGATCGCGCGCGGCGCCTGGGAGAATCTCGGCCGCACCGCCGCCGAATACGCCCATCTCAAGACGCTCTTCGATTACGATTACCTCCATCCCGACGCACCCTCGCGCGTCGAGGTCGAGGGCATCGAGCATTTCATCGCGCTGAAGGATGACGCGAAGCCCGGCCTGATCTTCTCCGCCCATCTCGCCAATTGGGAACTGCCGGCAATCTGCGCCCAGGCCTATGATCTCGACACCACGGCGGTCTTCCGGGCGCCGAACGACCCCGCCATCGCCGCGGTCGTCCACGAGATCCGCTCCGGCGCGATGGGCGGTCTCGCCGCCGCCAAACAGGGCGCCGCCTTCGCCATGCAGGGCGTGCTCGAGCGCGACGGCCATCTCGGCATGCTCATCGACCAGCACTTCACCCGAGGCGTCGTCGTGCCCTTCATGGGACGTCCGGCCCTGACCAACCCGATCCTCGGCAAGTTCGCGCGCCGTTTCGAATGTCCGGTCCATGGCGTGCGCGTCATCCGCCTGCCGAACCAGCGCTTCCGGCTGCAGCTGACGCCGCCGCTCGACCTGCCCCGCGATGCGCAGGGCGAGATCGACGTGCAGGGCGCGATGGCGATGATGACGGCCGTCGTCGAGGGCTGGGTCCGCGAACATCCCGAGCAATGGCTCTGGATGCATCGCCGCTGGCGCCCGAACATGATCTCGACCGCTGCCGCCGCGGAGGCACCGGCCGTTGCACCCTCCCCCGTTTTCAAGGCAACGTGATTTTGAAGTGAGACGAATGGGGCGCTTTGGTAACGCCTGAGATGTAAGGTCTCGCCGAGTTCAAGCCATGAAACGTTCCGCGCCCCTCCTGTCCGCCGCTGCCGCCCTGCTCGTGCTGGGCGCAGCCGCCGCACGCGCGCAGGCGCCGGACCTCCAGCCAAGGGCCGTGGTCGAGCTCTTCACCAGCCAGGGCTGCTCCTCCTGCCCGCCGGCGGACGCCCTCTTCGTCGATCTGGCGAAGCAGCCGGACATCATCACCCTGACCCTGCCGGTGACGTACTGGGACTATCTCGGCTGGAAGGACACGCTGGGCAAGGACAGCTTCGCCAAGCGCCAGAAGGTCTATGCCAAGGCGCGCGGCGACGGGCAGGTCTATACGCCCCAGGCGGTCATCAACGGCGCGGCGCATGTCGTCGGGTCCGACCGCGGCGAGATCGAGCGGGCGTCGAAGCAGCCCCCCGGCGGCGGCTTCGTCGCGAAGCTCGGCGTGAAGGAAGACAAAGGGCAGCTCGTGGTGACCCTCGCCCCCATCGGCGACGCACAGGAGCGGACGGCCGGTGTCTGGATCGCGACCACGACGAAGATGGTCACGGTGCCGATCGGCCGCGGCGAGAACCAGGGCAAGACCGTGGCCTATGCCAATGTCGTGCGCGGCATGACGCGCATCGGCGATTGGGACGGCCGGCAGGCGACCCTCACGGCGCCGATCGCCGTCACGCAGGGGCCCGAGGTCGACAGCTATGTCGTCCTCGTCCAGGCCGAGCGGCAGGGCAAATCCGGCATCATGCCGTCCGCGGTGCTCGCGGCGGCGCGCAGCCCGCGCTGAGCGGCGCTCACAGGATCACCACGTTGTTCGGCAGTTCGTCGACGTCGTCGGGCGAGCGCGGCGCATGGTTCGCCAGGACGGCGCCGATCGCCCGCACCGCGGTGACGATCCCGTCGCGCAGCCGGTCTTCGCGGCCCGCGAGCACGACGGCCTCGACGATACCGTCCCAGACCGCCTGCTCGACCCGGCCGTCGATGCCGCTGTCGGCGATGATCTCGGCATAGCGCTCCTGGATCGCGACGTAGAGCAGCACCCCCGTCCGCTGCCGCGTGCGGCTCAGGCCCCGCGCCGTGAATTCGCGCAGCGCGACGTCATGGGCGCGCCTGCGCTTGACGAAGCCGGGCACGAAGCGCCCGCCGCGGCCATACCAGAGCAGGCTCGCCAACAGCAGCACGGCACAGACGAGCTGGAGGAGGAAGATCCGCGGCGCGCTCGTCTCCGTCATCGCGAGCAGCGGCCAGGGCACCAGCAGCGAGAGCGTCAGCGCCATCGCCACCGGCACCATGCGATAGCTCGCCGCCGCCCGGTCGATCATGACGACGATCTCTCCCGCCGTCTGGCCCTCGGCCTCGCGCACGGCCTCGGCAATCGCCTCCCGGTCCCGCTCGTTCATCACCAGTCTCCCGAAGCCCCGCCGCCGCCCGATGATCCGCCGCCCCCGGAGAAGCCACCGCTCGAACCGGAGCCCCCACCGGATCCCGAGCTCCAGCTTCCGCCCGAACCCGTGCTCCAGCCGGAGCTTTGCGGCAGCGTCACCCAACGCCCGTTGCGCAGACGGTGCCGGCGCGACGCGTCGGTGCCGCCGAACTCCCGGATGAAGGCGGCGACGATGATCAGGACCAGCGCCATCATGACCACCATCGCGATGATGTCGACCGACGATGTTTCGTCGCTGCGCACGCTCGCGCGGCGCTGCCACTCTTCCGCATCGCCGGCGAGGATGGTCACGACCGCATCGACGCCGCCCTCGATGCCGTCGGCGAAGTCGCCCGCCTTGAACTTCGGCGCCACCGCCGTGGTGATGATAACCTTGGACAGCGCGTCGGTGAGCGCCCCTTCCAGCCCGTAGCCGACTTCGATGCGGACCTTGCGCTCGGTCGGCGCGACCAGCAGCAGGACGCCGTTGTTGGTCTTGGCCTGGCCGAGCTTCCAGAACCGGAACAGGCCGTTGGCATAATCTTCGACGCTCAGCCCCTGCAGCGAGGGCACCGTCGCGACGACGATCTGGTCCGAGGTCTTGTCCTCATGGGCCTTGAGTTTGGTCTCGATCCGCTGGCGCGCCTCGGCCGCGATCAGGTTCGAGCCGTCGACGATGCGGCCGGAGAGCGCGGGGTAGGACGGATCGGCGGCCAGCACGAGCGACCCGAACAAGGCCGTCAGCAGAGCGAGGCACACAGCCGTCATTCTCGGGCGCAGCGAAGCGAAGACCCGAGAATCTCTCCCAAGAGGTGCGCGGGTCGAGCCCGGGCATGACGGAGAGGTCAGCAGCATGGCCCGGACCCGTCGAACACCCTCAGAACTTCACAGCCGGCGGCCGCTCCGCTCCTGCCGTTGCGGCAAAGGTCTCCATCGCCTTGGCACCCCAGAACAGCCGCGCCCAGATCACGCCCGGAAAGGTGCGGATTTCGGTGTTGAAGGCCTGGACCGCCTGGATGTAATCGCGCCGCGCCACCGTGACCCGGTTCTCGGTGCCCTCGAGCTGGGACTGGAGCGCCAGGAAGTTCTGGTTCGACTTCAGATCGGGATAGCGCTCGACCGTGACCAGCAGCCGCCCCAGCGCGCCGCTGAGCTGGTTCTGCGCCTCCTGATATTCCTTGAACTTGGCGGGATCGGTGATCGTCGAGGCATCGACCTTGACCTGACTCGCCTTGGCCCGGGCCTCGACCACGGCGGTCAGAACCTCGCGCTCCTGCGCCGCATAGCCCTTCACCGTCTCGACGAGGTTGGGAATCAGGTCGGCGCGACGCTGATACTGGTTCTGCACCTCGCTCCAGCTCGCCTTGGCCTTTTCCTCCAGCGTCGGCACGTTGTTGACGCCGCAGCCGGCCAGGACCAGCCCGAGCAGGGCCATGGCAGCGACGGCGAAGGGCCGGCGGCGATTCGAGACGGACGAAAGCGACATGCCGGGCCTCCTTGGCACGATCGGGAAACAAGGACGTGCGGCGACCTTAGCCGCGGCAGGGCACCACTCCAAGCGGCGCGAGGAGATGGCGCGCTCCCGCGCTTGCGCTAGGCTGGCGGCAGCACCCGCCAGCGGAGATCGCCCCATGCCCCTGTTTCCCGGCCACCGCCCCCGCATCCTGGCCTGCGCCCTGCTCCTGCTGATGGCGGCACCGGCCACGGCCCAGCCGCTCGCCCCGGCGCCCGAGGCGGCGACGGACAAGATCGCGAAAGCCACCGCCACCGCCCAGCGCTTCATGGTGGCCGCGGCGAACCCGCTCGCCGCTGCTGCCGGGCGCGACATCCTGCGCGCCGGCGGCAGCGCGGTCGACGCCGCCATCGCCGTCCAGCTCGTGCTGAACCTGGTCGAGCCGCAGAGTTCCGGCCTCGGCGGGGGTGCCTTCCTCGTCCATTGGGACGAAGCGGCCCGGCGGGTGATCACGCTCGACGGTCGCGAGACGGCGCCCGCCGCGGCGAAGCCCGACCGCTTCATCGGGAAAGACGGCAAGCCGATGCGCTTCGTCGAGGCGGTCGTCGGCGGGCGTTCGGTCGGGGTTCCCGGCACGCCGAAGCTGTTGGAGGAGGCGCATCGCCGCTGGGGGAAACTGCCCTGGCCACAGGTGCTCGCTCCGGCGATCAAGCTGGCGGAAGACGGCTTTGCGATATCGCCGCGGCTGAACGGGCTTTTGTCCGGCGAAAGGAACCTGGCGAAGGACGCCCGCGCCGCCGCCTATTTCTATGAAGCCGACGGCCAGGCGAAGGCGGTCGGCACGATCCTTCGCAACCCCGCCTTCGCCACGACGCTACGTGCGCTGGCCGAACGCGGCGCGGGCGCCTTCTACGAGGGCGAGATCGCACGCGACATCGTCGCGACCGTGACCGGCCACGCGACCAATCCCGGCGACATGACGGCCGCCGATCTCGCCGGCTATCGCCTCGAGGAGCAGATGCTCGGCATTCTCGAAACCCGCGATCTCGCACGGATGGGTCCCAGCGCGGACGCGGCGCACTGGTTTTCGGAGGCCGGCCGCCTCGCCTTCGCCGATCGCAACCTCTATCTCGCCGATCCCGCCTTCGTCGGCGTCCCGCTGCCCGGGCTCATCGACCGCGATTACATCCGCTCGCGCGCCGGGCTGATCAGCCCCGAGCGCTCGATGGGCCGCGCCAAGGCCGGCGAGCCGCCCAACAAGCGGGCGCAGCTTCTGGCCCCCTCGGAGGGCATCGAGAACGGCACCAGCCACATCGCGGTCGTCGATGGGCAGGGCAACGCCGTCTCGATGACCACGACGATCGAGGACGGCTTCGGCGCGCGGCTGATGACGGCGGGCGGCTTCCTCCTCAACAACGAGCTGACAGATTTCTCGTTCGTGCCGGCGGAGGACGGCAAGCCGGTCGCCAACCGCGTCGAGCCGGGCAAGCGACCGCGCTCCTCGATGGCGCCGACGCTGGTCTTCGATGCCTTCGGCCGGCTTTATGCCGTGGTCGGTTCGCCCGGCGGTAGCCAGATCATCGGCTATGTCGCCAGGACACTGGTCGCGCTGCTCGACTGGAAGATGGACCCGCAAGCCGCCGTCGACCTCGGCAATTTCGGCAGCCGCAACGGCCCGACCGAGCTGGAGAAGGGCACGGAAGCCGAGGGCTGGAAGGCGGCGCTCGAGGCGAAGGGCCACGAAATCCGCCTGATCGACATGACCTCCGGCATTCAGGCGATCGTCAAGACGCCGGAAGGCTTTCTGGGCGGCGCAGATGGACGCCGGGAGGGCGTTGCGATCGGGGATTAGCGAGGGGCTGCGCTGCCTGAACCGCACGTCATGCTGGGCGCAGCCAGGCTGAGTTTCGGCCCAACCGGAAGATCTCGCTGAAAAAACAACATGCTAGCGGAGCGGTAGCACCTGGTCATACCAGGCCAGACTGGGTCCAACCCTGCCGGTCAGACCGGTTCGCGCCGCTCACCACCCGCGCTGCGCCCGGCGATCAGCCAGTAGACGAACCCCGTCGCGGCGCCGATCAGCACGAGCCCGCCGAGCACCTGCACCTCGGCCCCGGTCGGTGCACGCGCCAGCCCGAGCATGCCGAGCGGCAGCAACGCCGCGAGCAGGCCAGTGAGCCCGCTCTGGATCAGGCCGCTGCGCAGCGAGAACAGCTCGCAGGCGACGGCGACCAGCACGACCGGCGCGACGATGATCGCAAAGCCCAGCCGCCCGAGCAGCACGAAGGCGGCCTCCGCGGTCGGCCCGGGATCGATGCCCATATCCGCCAGCCCGAGCAGCGCGTCGAGCAGGCGCTCGAAGCCGCCGCCGATCAGCAGCGCGAGCCCCGGCGAGACCACGCTGGCGACCATCATCGCGACGAGGCCCGCAGTCATCGCCATCACCAGCGCGAACGGAATCAGCAGGAGCCAGCGCAGCATCGGATCAGCCGGCCGTCGCCGCGGCCGCTTCGTCCTGGTCCAGCATCAGCCGGGCCCGGGCGGAGAGCTTCTCGGTCTCGCTCTTGAGCTGGCCGCAGGCGGCGAGGATGTCGCGGCCGCGCGGGGTCCGCACCGGCGAGGCATAGCCGGCCCGGAAGACGATCTCGGAGAAGCGCTCGATGCGATCCCAGTCCGAGCACTCGTATTTGGTGCCGGGCCAGGGATTGAACGGGATCAGGTTGATCTTGGCGGGAATGCCCTTGAGCAGCCGCACCAGCTCGCGCGCCTCGGCGTCGCTGTCGTTGACGCCCTTGAGCATGACATATTCGAACGTGATGCGCTTCGCGTTCGACACCCCCGGATAGGTCCGGCAAGCCTCGAGCAGATCGGCGATCGGGTACTTCTTGTTCAGCGGCACGAGTTCGTTGCGCAGATCGTCGCGCACCGCATGCAGCGAGATCGCCAGCATCGTGCCCATCTCCGATCCCAGCGGGCCGATCTGGGGCACGACGCCCGAGGTCGAGACGGTGATGCGGCGGCGGCCGAGCGAAAGCCCCTCATTGTCGGCGATGACGTCGATCGCGTCGCGCACCCCGTCGAAATTGTAGAGCGGCTCGCCCATGCCCATAAAGACGATGTTGGAAACGAAGCGCCCGCCATCCTTGGGCACGAAGGCGCCGCCCGGCGCGCTCCGGTTGGGGAAATCGCCGAGCCGGTCGCGCGCCACCATCAGCTGGGCCACGATCTCTTCGGTGGTGAGGTTGCGCACGAGGCGCTGCGTGCCGGTGTGGCAGAAGGTGCAGGTCAGCGTGCAGCCGACCTGGCTGGAGACGCAGAGCGTGCCGCGATCGACCTCGGGGATATAGACGCATTCGATCTCGGCACCGCGGTCGCGCGGGCCGGTCGGCGCCATCCGGATCAGCCATTTGCGGGTGCCGTCGGTCGAGATCTGCTCGGCGGTGACCTCCGGCAGGTCGAGCGTGAAGCGCTCGGCGAGAGCGCCGCGCAAGCCCTTGCCGATCGTGGTCATCGCCGCGAAATCGCGCACGCCGTAATGATAGATCCAGTTCCAGAGCTGGCCGACGCGCATGCGCCGCTCCTTCTCGGGGATACCGATCTCGGCCAGCGCGGCGGACAGCCCGGCGCGCGTGCGCCCGACCAGCGAGGGCCGCTGCAAAACGGGTTCGGCCGCCGGGGCGGCGGGTTCAAGGACGGTCGAGGTCATCGGAACTCTGGCTCAGGGCAGGCAGTCACGGCCCGCATTGAGCCGCGCTCATAGCACGAGAACGCGCGCCAGAGAAATCGGCGGCCTATTTGCAGGCGTCTTCGGCGCGCTTCACCGTCTGGCTCATGCCGGCGAGCGAGTATTTGTCGGAGGTCGGGTTGCCGCGCTTCGACGTGCCCTTGACCTCGAGCCCGGCGCCCTTGCGCAGCGATTCGAGCATGCGCGGCTCCTCGGCCGGGTTCTTCAGCCACATGTTCTGGCCCTTGGCGACGAGCGCATAGCGCTCCGAGCCGATGATGGC
>NCCO01000019.1:0-7989 GCA_002279705.1 Allobosea sp. 12-68-7 | reverse complement strand
TTTTTCATCACGAAGCTGATCTCGTTGCGCACGCCCTCGGCCGGGCGCGTCGCGACGAAGAGCAGCCCCTCGACGTCCTTGAGATTCGCCGGCAGGCGGCTTTCCGCTTTGGACAACGCGTAGCAGACCTTGGAGCGGCCCTGTTGCGAGGAGAAGGCCTGCCACTTGCCGGCGGTCTCCAGCAGCATCGCCTGGCCCTGGCCGGCGGCGGCTGGCGCCGCTGCGGCAGCCGCGGGGCGCCCGCGCTGCTGCTGCTGGGCCTGTGCGGCCGAAGCGAGGAGCATGGCGCCGAGGCAGCCCGCGAGCAACGTCGGCAGGAGGAGGACACGGCGCGAGGCGGGAGCGCCGGAGCGGAGAAACGAGCTGATCATGGCCGCCATCAATCATTAAAAATCTTAACACTGCCTTTACCACCCGTTGACGGGCGCGATGGCTGGGGCAGGCGGATAGAGTGCCACGATCCTGGCGAAAATGCGAATGGCGCCGCGACGCTGTCCGCGTTTCGGAGATGCGCCCGCCGTGGCACAGTCGGCTCGGGACGCGCGGGAGATGCGCTGCCGCCGAAGGGGGAGACGATGAAGGCGCTGCTCTGCGAAAGCCACGGCCCGGCCGAGACGCTGGTGATCCGCGACCTCCCGGAGCCGCAGCCCGGCCCGGGCGAGATCGCGATCGCGGTCAAGGCGGCCGCGCTCAACTTCTTCGACACGCTGATCATCGAGAATCGCTACCAGATCAAGCCCGAGCTGCCGTTCTCGCCCAGCGCGGAATGCGCCGGCACGGTCGTCGCGCTGGGCGAGGGCGTCTCCGGCTGGCGGATCGGCGAGCGCGCCGCCGCCTGGCTCGGCCATGGTGCGGCCCGCGAGCGCGTCGTAGTGCCCGCCGACAGCGCCATCCCGATCCCGGACGGGCTCTCCGACGCGCAGGCGGCGGGTCTCTTCGTCACCTATGGCACGGCGCTGCACGGTCTGATCCAGCGCGCCGATGTGAAGCCCGGCGAGACGCTGGCGGTGCTTGGCGCGGCCGGCGGGGCGGGGCTCGCCGCCGTCGAGATCGGCGCGCTGCTCGGGGCCCGCGTGATCGCCTGCGCTTCCTCTGAGGACAAGCTCGCCCTGGCGCGCCGGCACGGCGCCGGCGAGGGCATCGACTATGGCAGCGAGGACATCCGCGCCGCCCTGCGCCGCCTCACCGAGGGCCGTGGCGTCGACGTGCTCTACGACACGGTCGGCGGCGACCTCGCCGAGCCGGCGCTCCGCTCGATGGGCTGGGAGGGGCGCTATCTGGTCGTCGGCTTCGCCGGCGGCGGCATTCCGAAAATCCCGCTCAACCTGCTGCTGCTCAAGGGCTGCGACCTGCGTGGGGTGTTCTGGGGGGATTTCCTGCGGCGTGAACCGGGCGCCCAGCGCGCCAATATGGAGCGGCTGCTGGGCTGGGTCGCGGACGGCCGGATCCGCGCCCATGTCCATGCCGAAATCCCGCTCGAACGCTGGACGGAAGCCTATGCGCTGATCGGCGACCGCAAGGCCCAGGGCAAGATCATCCTGACGCTGTGACGCAGCCTCACAGCTCCGTCATCGCCTGCTTCGCCCTGTCGCGGTGGCCGGGCGTGATCGAACTCGCGACCGCCGCCAGCGCAGCCGCGACCACCGCCGCATCGTCGGTGAAGCCGAGCAGCGGCATGATGTCGGGCAGCGCATCGAGCGGCAGCACGAAATAGCCGAGCGCCGCGAGCAGCGTCATCCGGACACGACGCGGGGTCGCCGGGTCGCGGGCGCAGAACCAGGCGGCCAGGAGGTCCTCCGCGAAGGGGATGCGCCGCGCGACGCGCTTCAGCCGGCCCAGGAACTCGGCCCCGAAGCGGGCCTCGTCGCGCAGGCTCTTGCGGATCGCCGCCATTTCCTCGTCCGTGAAGCGGGAGGTGAAACCGTCGCTCATCTGGCCCCTCCTGAGGGCGCGTTGCAGGATGCCATTCTGCCGCGATGCGGCTGGACCCGCCATATCGAAAGATGTGGCCCCGCCGAAACCCGCTGCAAGAGGTCTGCCCAGCGGGCAGTGCAAGAAACCGCCTTGGACGACGAAGCCCGCGCCACTAAACGCTGGAGACGTCGCATCAGACCCCGGGACACGCCATGCAGATCGATTCCTCCGTCGCCGCGATCGTCACCGGCGGGGCCTCGGGCCTTGGCGAGGCCACGGCCCGCATGCTGGCCGCCCAGGGCGCCCGTGTCGCACTCTTCGACCTCAACGCCGAGCGGGGCGACAAGGTCGCAGCCGAGATCGGCGGCCTCTTCGTCCCCTGCGACGTCACCAGCGAGGCCTCGGTCGATGAGGCGCTGGCCAAAGCCCGCGCCGTCCAGGGCGTGGCGCGCATCCTCGTCAACTGCGCCGGCATCGCGCCCGGCCGCCGCATCGTCTCGAAGAAGCGCGAGACCGGCGAACTCATCGCCCATGACACCGCCCTGTTCGAGAAGGCGCTCGCCATCAACCTGACCGGCACCTTCCGGATGCTCGCCAAATCGGCTGCGGCTCTGGCCGCCCTCGAGCCCGTCACCGCCGATGGCGGGCGCGGCGTCTTCATCTGCACGGCCTCCATCGCTGCCGAGGACGGCCAGATCGGCCAGGCCGCCTATGCCGCCTCGAAGGCCGGCGTCGCCGGCATGACCCTGCCGATCGCGCGCGAGCTCGCCGCCTCCGGCATCCGCGTCATGACGATCATGCCCGGCCTGTTCGAAACGCCGATGTTCGACGGCCTGCCCGAGGAGGCCCGCGCCTCGCTCGCCGTCTCCGTCCCGCACCCTTCGCGGCTGGGCAAGCCGGCGGAATATGCCGCCCTGGTGAAGAGCATCGTCGAAAACGACATGCTCAACGGCAGCGCGATCCGCCTCGACGGGGCGCTGAGGATGGCGCCGAAATAGCCCTATTCGCCCGCCTTCGCCGCCTTGATCTCGTGCTTGAGGATCAGCGGCGTCTGCGCGAGCGCGAAGATCATGGTCAGCGGCATCACGCCCCAGACCTTGAAGGCGACCCAGAAATCCTGGGTCTGCGTGCGCCAGACGATCTCGTTCAGCGCCGCCAGAACGAAGAAGAACAGCCCCCAGCGCAGCGTCAGCTTGCGCCAGCCCTCCTCGTCGAGCTGCATCACCGATTCCAGCACCAGCGCCAGAAGCGAGCGGCCGAAATACAGCCCGCCCAGCAGCACACAGCCGAACAGCGCGTTCACGATCGTCGGCTTGACCTTGATGAAGAAGGCGTCGTCCAGCGCGATGGTCAGCCCGCCGAAGACGGTGACCACGACCGCGTTCACGATCGCCATGCGCGGCAGATAGCCCATCAGGATACGCGACGCCGCCAGCGCCACCAGCGAAGCGACGATGAAGATGCCGGTGGCGACGAAGATGCGCCGGTCGGAGGCCACACCGAACAGCCGGTCGCCATAGGAATTGGCGAAGAAGAAGATCGCGAGCGGCCCGAATTCCAGCGCCAGCTTGAGCAGAGGGTTGATCGGCCTGCCCTTCGCCGCGGGGGGCTGTGCCATGCTGTCGCTCATCTCGTCCTGCCTGTCTGCGCCGGCGACGTCGTGCCGCGGGCTGTCACGCTGCTTCGTCCAGTCCCGACACCGCCCGCGCGAAATCGCGCGCCGAGAACGGCTCCAGATCCTCGACACCCTCGCCGACGCCGATGAAATGCACCGGCAGGCCGAATTTCGCCGCCAGCGCCACCAGGATGCCGCCGCGCGCCGTGCCGTCGAGCTTGGTCATCACCAGCCCGGTCACGCCGGCCGTATCGCCGAAGGCCTCGACCTGGCTGAGCGCATTCTGCCCGACGGTGGCGTCGAGCACGAGCAGCGCTGCGTGGGGAGCCTCCGGATCGAGCTTGCGGATGACGCGGACCACCTTGGCGAGTTCGTCCATCAGCCCGGTCTTGTTCTGCAACCGCCCGGCCGTATCGACCAGGAGCACGTCGGTGCCTGCGGCTTTCGCCTTCTGCAGCGCCTCGAAGGCGAGCCCCGAGGCATCCGCCCCCTGGTTGCCGGAGACGACCTCCGCCCCCGTGCGCTCGCCCCAGACCTTGAGCTGCTCGATCGCCGCGGCGCGGAAGGTATCTCCCGCCGCCAGCATGACCGACCGGCCCTCCGCCCGGAACTTCGCCGCCAGCTTGCCGATCGTCGTCGTCTTGCCGGAGCCGTTGACGCCGACCATCAGGATCACGAACGGCTTTTTCGTGGCGTCGATCACCAGCGGCTGGGCGACCGGCGACAGGATCGCCTCGACCTCGCGCGCCAGGATGGCCTTGACCTCGGAGGGCTCGATCTGCCGGTCGTAGCGCCCCTCGCCGACCGCCCTGGCGACGCGGGCGGCGGTGGCCAGCCCGAGATCGGCCTGGATCAGGATGTCCTCGAGGTCTTCCAGCGTGCCGGCATCGAGCCTGCGCTTGGTGAAGAGGTCGGTAATGCCGGTGGTCAGCGCCGAGGAGGTCCGCGACAGCCCCTCGGTCAGGCGCCGCCACCAGCTCCGTTTGGGCTCGGGCACGGGAACGGGGGTGTTCGGGACGGGCGCGGCCTGAACGGGAGCCGGGTCCGGCATCGCGATCGGCAGCGGCACGGCCTCGCCGGTCAGCAGTTCGGGCGCGATCGCGGCGTCCGCCAGCGGAGCCTCCGGCGGCACCGCATCCGGCGTCGGGGGGGACGCGGCCGGTTCCGGCTCGCTGCCGAACAATCTCGAAAAGAAGCCGCGCTTCTTCGGTTCGTTCTCGCTCATCATTCTTCCCGTGGCCTCGCCGCGCCACGGCTCGTGCTTGCGCGACAGGATGGCCTTCGCTAGCGCAATGCCATGACCACGCCCGACCGACCAGAAATTTCGCAAGCGAGCCCGGGCGCGCACCCCCCCGAATCGCCGCATGACGAGCCGCCGCTGCCCTTTCCGCTGCTCTACCGCGACGCGATGATGCTGGTCATCGACAAGCCGGCCGGCCTGCCCTCGCATCGCGGGCCCCAGGCCAAGCGCCGGGTCATCCCCGTCCTGACCGACCATCTCGACGCGCTGCGCTTCGGCCTGCCGCGCCGGCCTGAAGCCGCACACCGGCTCGACAAGGACACGTCGGGCTGCCTGATCCTCGGCCGCCATCCCCGCGCCATGGCCGAGCTCAACCAGATGTTCCGCGACGGCGGGATCGCCAAGAGCTACTGGGCGATCGTGCAGGGCGGTCCGGCAGCCGAGTCTGGGCTGATCGACCTGCCGCTGGCCAAGCGCGCTCCGGATCGCGGCTGGTGGATGAAGGTGGATCCCGACGGCCTGCCCTCGCAGACGCGCTACCGGGTGATGGGGCGCGGACAGGGCGTGGCCGGCCCGCTCGCCTGGCTCGAGCTGGAGCCGCTGACCGGCCGCACCCACCAGCTGCGCGTCCATTGCGCGGAATCGGGCTGGCCGATGCTGGGCGACGAGATCTATGGCGATGCCCCGCGCGAGGGCGGACCGGGCCTGCAGCTTCATGCCCGCTCCGTCACCGTGCCGCTCTATCGCAAGAAGCCGCCGATCCGGGTCGAGGCACCGCCGCCGCCCCATATGCTGGCCGCGCTGCGGGCCTGCGGCTGGCGTGAATAGCGCCTGAAACTACGGGCGCAGCGCATCCATGGCGTGGGCGAGGCGGACGTCGAGTTCCGTCAGCCCGCCCGCATCATGCGTGGCCAGCGTCACCTCCACGGTGCGGTAGACGTTGAACCATTCGGGATGGTGGCCCATCGCCTCGGCCAGCAGCGCGACCCGCGTCATCCAGCCGAAGGCCTCGCTGAAATCGCGGAAGACGTAGCGCTTGGTCATGGCTTCGCGCCCCTCGACGAGTTTCCACCCGGTCAGCGTCGTCAGCGCCTCCTGCAGGGCATCGGGGCCGAGTCGCTTGGGCATGGTCATCTCCGCTGATGGTCTGCCCGAATCGGCCGGTTCGGATAGGACGGGCCGAGCGGATAGGCCGCCTCCAGCACATAGGGCCCACCGCCGACCGAATCGCGCGACGACATCAAGGCCAGCCGCCGCGCCGTGAAGCTGATCGGCCGGACGATGGGGTGCAGGCTGAGGAAATGCGCCACATCGAGCGGCGAGGTGTCGCGCAGCCGCGCCAGCGTCACATGCGGCACGAATTTGCGGCCCTCCGCCGGAAGGCCGAGACGCCGCATCAGCCGCTCAAGATCGGCCTGGAGTTCGGTCAGCCGCGGCGTCGGCTGGACCCGCGCATAGACGGCGCGCGGCTTGTCCCCGCCGAAGGTGCCCAGCGCGTCCAGCGTGACCTCGAAGGGATAGGACTGGATGTCGCCGAGGAAGGCATCGACATCGTTGGCGGTGCGCCGGTCGACATCGCCCAGGAAGCGCAGGGTGATGTGGTAGTCGGCCGAATCGATCCAGCGCGCCCCGGCCAGCCCGCCCCGGTGCGGCGTCAGGGCCGAAGCGACCTCGGCGGGAATCTCAAGCGCTGTGAACAGCCTCGGCATGCCGAATCAGTGCCAGTTTTTTGTGACTCTGGCGAGACGAAATGCCGGGCAGGCGCTGCCCCACGGGGCAGCGCCTCGATCGAGCCCGGATCAGGGGCAGGGATTGCCGACGAGCTGGTGGATCGCGTCGATCCCGGCCTCGACCTCAGGCGACAGCGTGACCGCGATCGAGGCGATGTCGGTCTTGAGCTGCTCCATCGAGGTCGCGCCGATGATGTTGGCGGTGACGAAGGCGCGGGAGTTCACGAAGGCCAGCGCCATCTGCGCCGGATCGAGCCCGTTCTCCCGCGCCAGCGCCATGTAGCGCTTGATCGCGTCCTCCGCGCCCGCCGTCTGGTAGCGCTGGCCGCGGTCGAACAGCGTCGTGCGCGCACCGGCCGGCCGGGCACCGTCGAGATATTTGCCGGTCAGGAAGCCCTGGCCGAGCGGCGAATAGGCGAGCAGCCCGACATCCTCGCGAATGGCGATTTCAGCCAGCGCCGTCTCGAAGGTGCGGTTGAGCAGGTTGTAGGAATTCTGGATCGACTGCACGCGCGGCCCGTCGCGCGTTTCGGCGTCGCGCACGAAGCTCATCGTGCCCCAGGCGCTCTCGTTGGAGAGGCCGAGATGGCGGATCTTGCCCTCCTTCACGATCTCCGCGAAGGCGTCGAGCTGCTCAGCGATCGGCGTCTCGTCCGCGGGACGCTCGAAGGCGGCCTTGGAGAAACGCGTCGGGTTTGAGCCCCAGGGCATCGGCCGCTCGGGAAAATGGATCTGGTAGAGATCGATATAGTCGGTCTGCAGCCGCTGCAGGCTCTTCTCGACCGCCTCGCGGATCTGCTTGCGAGTGACGCGCGTCGGGCTCTGGTCGTCGCGGAACCAGGTGTTGGCGCCACGCCCGCAGATTTTTGAGGCGAGGATCACCTTGTCGCGATTGCCGCGCGCCTTGAACCAGCTGCCGAGGATCCGCTCCGTCGAGCCTTGTGTCTCCGACTTGGGCGGGATCGAGTAGAGCTCGGCCGTGTCGAAGAAGTTCACGCCCTGGTCCAGCGCGTAATCCATCTGCGCGTGGCCCTCGGCCTCGGTGTTCTGCTCGCCATAGGTCATGGTTCCCAGGCAGATCACAGAGACCTCGAGATCGGTGCGGCCGAGACGGCGGTATTCCATGGCGAAGCAACTCCGGAAGCGGCGGGCGAAGGACGCGCGTCGAGCAGATGGGGGAAGGCGGTCGGGCGGGCGCGAACGCCCGCGCGGATCAGGACTTGGCCGGCAGCGTCGCGAGGAAGCGCTCGACCGTGGGCAGGATGTTGCGGACGATGACGCGAACGCCCTCGGCGGTGGGGTGGAGCAGATCGGGCTGGTTGAGCACGCGGTCGCCCGCAACGCCCTCCAGGAAGAACGGGTAGAGCACCAGCCCGTGAACCTTCGCAAGCTCGGGATAGATGCTGTCAAAGCGCGTTGCATACTCCGTGCCGAGATTGCGCGTCTCGCCCAGCCCGAGATAGCGATAGACCGCACCGGAATCGCCGCGC
>NCCO01000222.1 GCA_002279705.1 Allobosea sp. 12-68-7 | reverse complement strand
CGCCATCGAAAGCGGGCTGCATGCGACAATCGGGATCGATCTCGTCGCCATGTGCGTCAACGATCTCATCGTCCAGGGCGCCGAGCCGCTGCTCTTCCTCGACTACTACGCCACCGGCAAGCTCGACCCGACGGTCGGCATCGAGATCGTGCGCGGCATCGCCGATGGCTGCCGCCAGGCCGGTTGCGCGCTGATCGGCGGCGAGACGGCCGAGATGCCCGGCCTCTATGCCGAGAAAGACTATGACCTCGCCGGCTTCGCGGTCGGGGCCGCCGAGCGCGGGGCGCTGCTGCCGCGCGCCGATCTCCAGCCCGGCGACGTCGTCTTCGGCCTGCCCTCCTCCGGGGTTCATTCCAACGGCTATTCGCTCGTCCGGCGCATCGTCGCCCTCTCCGGTCTCGGCTGGGGGGCGCCCGCCCCCTTCGCGCCCGGCAGCAGCCTGGCCGAGGCCCTGCTGATCCCGACGCGAATCTACGTCAAGCCGCTGCTTCAGGCGATCAAGGCGACCGACGGCATCAAGGCGCTGGCCCACATCACCGGCGGCGGCTTCCCCGACAACATTCCGCGCGTGCTGCCGGATGGGCTCGGCGTCTCGCTCGACCTCACGGCCATTCCCGTCCCGCCCGTCTTCGGCTGGCTGGCCAAGGTCGGCGGCGTTGCCGAGCGCGAGATGCTGCGCACCTTCAACTGCGGCATCGGCATGATCGTCGCGGCCGAGGCGGCCAAGGCCGAGGAGGTGATGGCGGCATTGGCGGCGGCGGGCGAGGCTCCGGTGCGGCTCGGCGCGGTCGTGCCCGTCGCAGCCGGCGAGGAGCAGGTCACTTACCGCGGCATGCTTTCGCTGTGAACGACGCCACCATCCGCCCGCGCGTCGGGATCCTGATCTCGGGGCGTGGCTCCAACATGGTCTCGCTGGTCGAGGCTGCGCGCGCGCCCGGCTATCCCGCCGAGATCGCGCTCGTGCTCTCGAACGTGCCCGGCGCGCCGGGGCTCGCGCGGGCGAGCGGCTTCGGTATCGCCACCGCCACCGTCGACCACCGCGCCTTCGCGCGGGACCGCGAGGCCTTCGAGCGGGCGATGGACGAGGTCCTGCGCCTCCACCAGATCGATCTCGTCGTGCTGGCCGGCTTCATGCGGATCATGACGCCCTGGTTCGTGCAGCGCTGGGCCGGCAGGAGCACGGGCTCTATCCGCAGGCGCTCGCCGCGGTCGCCTCCGGCAATGTCGCGCTGGTCGACGGCGCGCTCGTCAGGCGCTGAGCCTGCTCGCGCCGATCCGCCTCCTCGTTGCAGCGCGCTTCCTCCTCCTTCTGCCAGCGCCGGAAGAGATCGGCCCGGCGGGCGGGATAACGCTCCTCGCGCGCCACGAGATCGGTGATGCGGTCGGTGCGGAAATGGCGGAAGTCCTGGCGCAGCTCACACCAGGCGATGACGATGCGGACGCGGTCGTAGAAGGTCATGCCGATCGGCCAGATCATGCGCTGCGTGTCCTGGCCGCTCTCGTCGCGGTAGCGAACCTCGAGCTTGCGGCCGAGGCGGATGGCGGCCCGCACGGCGGCGGTGTCGACCTGGTCGGTCGGCGCATCGCGGCCATAGCGCGGCGCGAAGAGCGCCCCGTCGAGCAGGATCGGCCGCAGATGCGGCGGCAGCACGGCGGCGATCTTGCTGACGACGTCCTCGGCCGCACGCGCCAGAACGGGGTCGGCGCGCTCGCCGAGCCAGCGCATCCCGACCAGCACGGCCTCGATCTCGTCCGGGGAGAGCATCAGCGGCGGCAGGTCGAAGCCGGCATCCAGCACATAGCCGATGCCGGCTTCGCCGCGCACCGGCACGCCCTGGCGGACCAGCGCGGCGATGTCGCGGTAGACCGTACGCACGGAGACGTCGAGCTCGGCGGCCAGCGTCTCGGCCGTCACCGGGCGGCGACGGCGGCGCAGGCTCTGGATCATGTCGAGCAATCGTTCGGCGCGCTGCATGTCGGTCGTTCCCGCTTGACCTCGGACGGTTGGAGAGTGCCCGATGGTGCTGACAAATCCTGTCAGGACTATGTCAGTAGCGTCCTGTCGTCGTCCTGCGCCATGGGGGGAGAGCATGATCACGCTGCACCATTTCGGACCTGCCTTCGGCCTGCCTGATCCGAGCCCGTTCTGCATCAAGGCGGAGATCCTGCTGAAGCTCTCGGGCCTGCCCCATGAGGTGCGGATCGGCGATCTGCGCCGGGCGCCGAAGGGCAAGCTGCCGCTGATCGTCGAGGACGGCGTCACGATCAGCGATTCGAGCTTCATCCGCTTCCATCTCGAGGCGCGTCACGGCCTCGATTTCGACGCCGGGCTCGATGCCGAGCGGCGCGGTGTCCTGTGGGCGCTGGAGAAGATGCTGGAGGACCAGATCTACTGGATCATGGTGGCTGAGCGCTGGCTCGACGACAGCAATTTCACCCGTGGCCCGGCGCAGTTCTTCAAGCCGGTGCCGGCGCCGCTGCGGCCGCTCGTCTGCGCGCTGGTGCGCCGCAAGGTCCGGCGGAACGTCGACGGCCATGGCATCGGCCGCCACAGCCCGGCCGAGCGGCTGCAGCTCTCGGCCCGGGCGCTCGACGCCATGGTGGCGATCCTGGGCGAGCGGCCCTATTTCGGCGGCGCGCAGCCCGGCGGCGGCGATGCGGCGCCGGGCGCGTTCCTGATCGCGGCGCTGGCGCCGCTGTTCGATTCGCCGTTCCGCGCGCTGGTCGAGCAGCGGCCGACGCTCACGGCCTATGCGGGCCGGATGCGCGAGCGCTTCTTCGCGGAGGCTATGCCGGTCAGATCGGCCGCTTGAGTTTGCAGCGATCGATGAAGCCCAGGCCCTTCTCGCGGGCCGAATCGTTGAAGTAGCCGGTGTCGCGGAAGGCCTGGATCTCGTCCTTGGTCATGGCCTTGATGGTGCCCTTGGCGTAGCAGCTGCAGGGCGTGTGGACCGCCTCGCGCGTCGTGCCCATCAGGCGCGACTGCGTCACCAGGCAGGCATCGAAGGCACGCAGCTGGATCATGTAGGGGGTCAGGTTCTTGGCCGTCGGATCGGGCGGCGGCAAGGCGCTGGTCCCGCTCGCGGCCTGCGCGCCCAGCGTCGCCAGCACAGAGATCCCACCGGCCAGGAAGACCGCACCCATCCGCCGCATCATCATGACTTCGTTCGTCCTTCGAGAGCAGGCGCATCAGTCCCGGGAACGGCCTGCCTGCGCGAGGGATGGTCCATAGCATCGCTGAAAAATCAAGGGTGGGTGGTCACGCCTTTTTGATCCAGACCTTGTTGTCGTGGAAGGCCGCGCCACCGAAGGGGGCCGGGCCGTCCGCGCCGGTGATCGTGTTGATGCCGCGCCCGTGCTTGTGGGCGGCATTGGGCCAGATCGATTCGGCGATGACGACGCCGCGCACCACCCCCTCGAACAGAACGGCCGCAAGATGGACGCTGCCGCGGCCGTTGCCGACGATGACCTCGTCGCCGGCGGCGATGCCCAGGCGGGCGGCATCGTCGGGGTGCAGCATCAGGGTCGGACCGATCTCCTTCTTCACGGAGCTCGGGGTCTCCGTGAAGGTCGAGTTCAGGAAGCTGCGGGCCGGGCTCGTCGCGAGGCGGAAGGGGTGGTCGGCATCGACATTGTCGAGCACGTCCCACTGGTCGGGCAGCACCGGCATCTCCCGCCAGGGGCCGACCGGGCCGGCATTGGCGTTGGGGACCTTCGGCCAGTCCGGCTTGAAGCGGAACTTGCGGTCGCGATAGCCGAAGCCGTCGAGATAATGTGCCGTGCGAAACTCCGGCTGCACATCGAGGAATTCGTTCGCGATCAGCTCGTCGAGCGTGCCGCGGCCGCTCTCGCGCATCGTCCAGTCGACGATCTCGCGCGGGGACATCTCGAAGCCGCGATGCTGCGCGCCCAGGCGCTTGGCCAGCGCGCAGATCACCTCGTGATTCGAGCGGCATTCGCCGGCCGGCTCGACGAGCTTGCCGCCCCACATGATGTGCTGGTGGCCGCCGCCCTGGTAGATGTCGTCATGCTCGAGGAACTGGGTCGCGGGCAGCACGATGTCGGCCATCTGCGCCGTCTCGGTCATGAACTGCTCATGGACGACGGTGAAGAGGTCCTCGCGGGCAAAGCCCTGCTTGACCCGTTCCTGCTCGGGCGCGACCGAGACCGGGTTGGTGTTCTGGATGAACAGCGCCCTGACCGGCCCGCCCTGCCGCAGCGCCTCGGCATCGCCGGTCAGGATGCGGCCGATCTGCGACTGGTCGAGTTCGCGCACGCTGCGGTCGCGGACGTCGAGCCCCTCGATCAGGCTCTTGCGCCAGTTGTAGATGCCGCTGTTGCTGTGGAAGGCGCCGCCGCCCTCATATTGCCAGGCTCCTGTAACGGTCGGCACGCAGAGCGCGGCATGCATCGAGACGGCGCCGTTGCGCTGGCGGGCGAAGCCGTAGCCGAGGCGGAAGAAGCTCTTCTTGCGCGTGCCGACGAGCGCGGCGAACTCCTCGATCTGCGCCACCTCGAGGCCGGTGATCGCGGCCGCCCATTCGGGCGTGCGGCTCTGCAAATGCGCCTCGAGCTCCTCGGGTGCATCGGTATGCGCCGCGAGATAGGCGCCGTCGGCATGGCCATCGCGGAAGAGGATGTGCATGACGGCGCAGGCGAGCGCCGCGTCGGTGCCCGGCCGCAGCACCAGCGCCAGATCGGCCTGGGCGAGCGTCGCATTGTGGTAGATGTCGATGGCGACGATCTTGGCGCCACGCGTCTTCCGCGCCTTGATGGCGTGGTGCATCACGTTGACCTGGGTGTGCACCGCGTTGGTGCCCCAGATGACGACGCAGTCGGACTGCGCCATCTCGCGCGGATCCGGCCCGGCGAGGCGCCCCGTGCCGGCGATGAAGCCGGTCCAGGCCGTGGTGGTGCAGATCGTCGAAAACTGGCCGGAATAGCGCTTGGCGTGGCGCAGGCGGTTGATGCCGTCGCGCATGACCAGGCCCATCGTGCCGGCATAGTAATAGGGCCAGACGGCGTCCGCCCCGTGCTCCGCCTCGATGGCGAGGAAGCGCTGCGCGATCTCGTCCAGCGCCGCGTCCCAGGAGATGCGCGCGAACTGCCCGGAGCCCTTGGGGCCGGTGCGGCGCAGGGGATGCAGCAGCCGGTCGGGATGGTGGATGCGCTCGGCATAGCGGGCGACCTTCGCGCAGATCACGCCATCGGTGTAGCTCTGCCGCTTGCTGCCGCGGACCCGGCCGATGCTGCGCCCGTCGATGACCTCCACCTCGAGCGAGCAGGCCGAAGGGCAGTCATGCGGACAGGTCGAGGGATGATGCGCGATGCGTGGCAATTCGGTCATAGCCCCTTCGTAACGCATGGCGAAAAAAAGGAAACCGGCCTGGATGGTGGCCGCGCCCGGACGGCGCGTGCAATCTCCCGCCATCTCGCCGCGCCAGGCTCAACATCAACCCGGGGTTAATCCTAATGCTTCATTCTGCGGATCTCTGGTCATGAATGGCGCCGTCGCGCCGGAGTTGAGTGCCATGCGTCGCGTTGCGTTCCTGGCGGGCCTCCTCGCCTGCCTCCTGTTGTCCTCGCCCGAGCGGGCGGCGGCGCAGTCCCCCGACTACACCGCCCTCACCTCGCCGCAATCGGCGCAGAACTGGACGCTGACGCTCGGCGCCGGCCTGCATCGCCAGCCCGACTATCTCGGTTCCAACGACTACATCTTCCGGCCCAAGCCGATCATCTCGCTCGGCCGCGGGCTGAAGAGCACCTGGTGGTCGGCCGAGGACGACGCGATCTCGATCGGCTTCTTTTCCGGCACCGCCTGGCGCGTCGGCTTCTCCGGCAATCTGCTCTGGGAGCGGAAGTCCAGCGTCAATCCCGCGCTGATCGGCGTGCCCAATGTGAAGTTCGGCGCCGAGGCCGGCGCTTTCGCCGAATTCTACCCGGCTTCCTGGCTGCGCGCGCGGAGGCCGGCGCCTTCGCCGAGTTCTACCCGGCCTCCTGGCTGCGTGCCCGCGTCGATCTGCGTCGCGGCTTCGTCGCCCATGACGGGCTGATCGCGGAGGTGAAGCTCGACGCCTTCGCCCGCATCAACGACACCTGGAAGCTCGGCATCGGCCCGCGCATGACCGTCGCCAGCGCCGATTATGTGCGCACCTATTTCGGCTCGATCCCCGGCACGGCCGGCACCGGCGGGCTGCTGCAGCGCTTCAACAGCGGCGTCCTGTCCTATGGCGCGATCGCGCAGGCGACCTACAACTGGTCCGAGCGTTTCCAGACCACGGCCTATGTCGAGTACAAGCATCTGGTCGGCGATGCCGCGAAGTCGCCGATCGTGCGGACCTTCGGCTCGCGCGATTCGATCACGGTCGGCGTATCCGCGAGCTACGCCTTCGATCTGGGCTTCTGAGCGCGGACAGCCGCGCTTGCAGGCGACAAAAAAGGGGCGGGTCGATCACGACCCGTCCCTTGGTCTTTCAGGGCCAAAAGGCCGTCTGATCAGCCGACGATCTCGTTGCCGGAGAAGAACTGCGCGATCTCGATCGCGGCTGCTTCCGGCGCGTCCGAGCCATGGGCGGTGTTCTCGCCGACCGATTCGGCGAAGAGCTTGCGGATGGTGCCCTCGGCGGCGTTGGCCGGGTTGGTGGCGCCCATCACCTCACGGTATTTGGCGATGGCGTCCTCGCCCTCGAGGACCTGCACGACCACGGGGCCCGACGTCATGAACTCGACGAGTTCGCCGAAGAAGGGCCGCGCCGAATGGACCGCGTAGAAGGTCTCGGCCTGGGCCCTGGTCATGTGGATGCGCTTCTGCGCGACGATGCGCAGGCCGGCCTTCTCGATGACCGCATTGACCGCGCCGGTGATGTTGCGACGGGTCGCGTCGGGCTTGAGAATGGAGAAGGTACGCTGAACAGCCATCGATGGATCCTCGGGGACGATTTTGGGGCCAGACACTCTGGGAACGCGGCGCGCTTATAACCGCGCCCTCCCCGCCCCACAAGGCTCGTCGGCCGTCCCGCCGGATCGGGCTCAATGGCGCGTCAGGAAGGTCCTGGCTTCGCGCAGGGCCTGGGAGACCTGATCGCGCGTCATTTCCAGCGCCAGTTCCTGGCGGTGGGCCGCGGCCCGGGCGCAGCCGCGGGCCTGGGCGACGTTGAACCATTTCTGCGCCGTGACCAGATCGACCGGGATGCCGCGGCCGGAGGCATACATCAGACCCAGTTCGTAATAGGCCTCGGCCGAAGCCTCGCTCGGGACCACCAGCGAGGCCGGGATCGCGCTCATTTCCATGCGTGCCATGACATGAATCGAAGCTCAACGAGGAATGAGCGAGCGGTTAAATCAACGCTCGATTCAGCCTTCCATTCCGAAAAACGCAGTGTTTTCAGAGTGCTTTCAGGCAAATGCGGAAACGCCCGTCAACGGAGGATTCACCCTCCGCTGCGGAAGCCGGGTCGGCGTGTTCGCGACAGGCCCTTGGAAGCCGCCCGGTTCCGGCTTAAGGTTCACATCTGAACCATGCAGCATAGCGTGGTCTGACAGGGAGGTTTTCATGACCATCGGATCGCGTCTTTCGCGCGCGGGGCTGGCCGGATTCGGCGCCCTCGCGCTCAGCCTCGCCTCGGGCGGAGCCGTGCTAGCCCAGGATGTCGCCGGCACCTGGCTGCGCGAGAGCGGCGCCTCGCGGGTGCGCTTCGCCAAATGCGGCGAGGCGATGTGCGGCACGCTGGCCTGGCTCAAGGATCCCAATGGCCCGGCCAAGGTCGGCCAGCGCATCTTCTACGACATGAAGCCGTCCGGCGACGGCAAATGGACCGGCAGCGCCTTCAACCCCGAAGACGGCAAGACCTATTCGGGCACGATGACGCTGGCCGGCGACAAGCTCACCACCTCGGGCTGCGTGCTGGGCGGGCTGATCTGCCGCTCGGTGAGCTGGAACCGGGCGAACTGAGTGATTCCCGATCCCGGCACGGGTGGCTTATCCCCGCGGCGCCGACCCATGCCTATGCTTCCCGCGCTGCACCCGACCAAGGGGGCTGTCGCGAGGCATCGTGCGGCCGGGTGTGGTGGCGGGTT